>CADEDT010000070.1 GCA_902826145.1 uncultured Caulobacteraceae bacterium | reverse complement strand
TCGGCAAAGCGAAAAGCCTGAAGAACCGCGTCGGCCAGTACGCGCAGGGGCGCGGGCACACCAACGCGATCTACCGAATGATCCATCAGACTGTCTCGATGGAGGTGATCGTCACGGCGACAGAGACAGAAGCTCTGCTGCTCGAGACCAACATGATCAAGCGGCTGCGGCCGCGTTACAACGTGCTGATGCGGGACGACAAGAGCTTCCCGTTCATCGCCATTCGCACCGATCACACCATCCCAGCGCTGCAGAAGCATCGCGGCGCGAAAAGTTTCAAAGGCAAATTCTACGGCCCGTTCGCGAGCGCGGGCGCTGTGAACCGCACGCTCAATACTTTGCAGAAAGCGTTCCTGCTGCGGTCATGTTCGGACTCCACCTTTAGCGGCCGCACGCGTCCCTGTATGCTCTACCAGATCAAACGCTGCTCGGCGCCATGCACAGCGCTGGTGAACGAAACTGAATATGCCGCGCTGGTGAAGGATAGCGTCGACTTCCTTGAGGGGCGCTCGGTCGAGCTACAGGATCGCCTCGCTACCGAGATGCGAGAGTCCGCCGAAAAGCTTGAGTTTGAACACGCCGCACGCCTGCGCAATCGCATCCGCGCGCTGGCGAGCGTGCGCGCTTCGCAAGGCATCAACCCACACACCTTCGATGAAGCGGACGTGTTCGCTCTTCATGTTGAAGGCGGCCAATCCTGCATCCAGGTCTTCTTCTTCCGCGCTGGTCAGAACTGGGGCAACCGCGCTTACTTCCCACGTCACGGCGGCGAAGAGACACAAGAAGATATTCTTGGCGCCTTCATCGCCCAATTCTACGACGACCGCGAGCCGCCGAAGCTCGTCCTAAGCAATGTGGAGCCGGCCGATCGCGAACTACTCGAAGAAGCGCTTTGCCTGCGCGCGGAATGCAAAGTCGAGATCCGCAAACCGGAGCGCGGTGAGAAACGTGAGATTGTCGACGCAGCCTTACTCAATGCGCGCGAAGCCCTCGGCCGCCGCATGGCAGAAACGGGCAGCGTCGCGAAGTTGCTCGATGGCGTCGCTGAAGTGTTCGGGCTTTCGCAGCGGCCGGAGCGGATCGAGGTTTACGACAACAGCCACATCCAAGGCACGAATGCGCTTGGCGCGATGATCGTCGCCGGGCCTGAGGGCTTCACCAAGAACCAGTACCGCAAGTTCAACATGAAAGCCGAGGAGTTCGAGGGCGACGACTTCGCGATGATGAAAGCGATGATCCGCCGGCGGTTTGCGCGGATGCTGCAAGAACGCGAGGAAGACGCGCCATCAGCGCCGGTGACGCCGGACGATGCGAGCGGCCACGTCACTGATGGGGGCGTAGATTTCTCGAAAGAGCGAGACAGTGAACCGATCGAGACCAAATTCGGTGCGTGGCCTGATCTGGTGCTCATCGATGGCGGCGATGGGCAGCTGAACGCAGCGTTGGAAGCGCTGGACGAACTTGGCCTGAAGAACCGCATCAATATTGCCGGCATCGCCAAAGGCGTAGATCGCGACGCAGGCCGCGAACGTTTCTTCATTCCGGGCAAACCGGCGTTCCGACTCGACGAGAAGAGCCCAGTTCTCTACTACCTGCAGCGGCTCCGGGACGAAGCGCACCGCTTCGCCATCGGCGCTCATCGCGGCAAGCGCAGCGCTGTGCTCACCAAAAATCCTCTCGACGAAATCGGCGGCATTGGCCCAGCGCGTAAACGTGCTTTGCTCGATCGCTTCGGCTCGGCGCGCGGCGTCTCACGCGCGGCGCTAGCGGAGCTGGAAGCGGTGGAAGGCGTCAGCAAGGAACTGGCGAAGCGCATCTATGACTTCTTCCACGACAACAAACGCTGAGGCTCGCGCTCAGCGTTCCTTGCACGGGTCTTCGTAGTCATCGGACCAGTATTCCGCGTACCACTGTTGATAGATGGCATCGCGCTTCTTCTTGCCTGTATTCCGCACAAGCTGATCGATCCGTTCCCAATCTTCATCAGCCTGTAACTTCAGCCAGCGGCGCAATTCTCGCACTTCAATCGCACGCAAGCCCGTTAGCCTGATCACAACCATAATAAAGATCGCGGAACAGAAAACGGAGATCCACGGGCTGAACACCGCCATGAAGGATATCAGGGCCGCGATATTGAATATCATAGCGCCGCCGCCCATCACGATTGCCTCGCCAACAATGCGCATGCGCTGAAGCGGCGGCACGAGCGGAGAAATCGTATTGGTGTGAATGAAGTCGCAGATCATCATCATGATCGCTGACGCCACCTGCACGGCGATCGAAGCCATCAGTACGATGCTACCTTCTCGGGATAGACCGCTACCACCGTCGACCGCACCGGACATAAAGCTCAAATCGCCACCGCCTCCGCTGAACATTAGCGCAGCGCCGGCAACGCCCGAGCCGGTGCTGATGGCTGCGAAATCGCGCCAAACAATGCCACGGTGATAGTCGACAAGGCGATGGACGCTGAGCTTGTTGCGCAAGATCAGCGCAACCTCATAGTGCCGATACTGACGAACGGTGTCCTTCGTGTTTTTGTTCTGAATACCCAGGATCACCAAGATGAAGATCAGCGACCCTATAGCGACCAGCGAACCGTTGTACGGATTGTCGTGAAAATGGCTCGCCACCGCGTTGAGAGGCCTCAAGATATCGCCAAGGCCGCTCAGAACCGTCTGGATTTGCTCCATCGTCTCCGCCCCTACTCAAACCAGCGGGGTAATGTTACTCAGCCGGTTAGGTTTGGGAACCGCCTTCTCGGCAGATTCCGACGGTTTGCGAGCGAGGCGAACAATGGAAGAGAGGCCCAAGGGTGGCGGCAGCGTGACACTCGTCATCTGGTTGCTGATCGCCATCAGCGCCAGTGGAGCGCTCTATTACGCCGCCTCGACCGGCTTGCTTTCCTGGTCGACACTCGTCGAGGCGCGCACCGCATTGAACGACCTCGTCGCGCAGTCGCCGATCCTCGCGGTCGCGCTTTATGTTGGCGTTTTTGTCACTCTGTCGCTCGTGCTGTTTCCAGCTCAACTCTGGATCATTTTGGTTGGCGGCATCCTCTTCGGGTTTGCCGGCGGCTTCGCGATCACTTGGTTTGCAGCAGTTTTCAGCTCGATGATCGTGTACTTTGTTTCAAAGGGCACGCTAGGCGCGCTCTACCGCCGTCGCGCCGGCAAGTATCTTGAGCGTGTCGCAGAGATTTTTCGCCTGGATCAGTTTTGGTACATGCTCACTTTGCGGTTCGTGCCAATTTGCCCGTACTGCATCGCGAACATTATTCCCGCAATGCTGGGCGCACGCCCAACACCCTACCTAATCTCAACGATGATCGGTGTGACCCCCTACATCGCGGTATATTCTTTCGCAGGAGCGCAAGCGGGTTCAATGCTTGCGATTGGCGAGCCGCCTAACCTCGCAGAAACAGCTCGCCTGATTATTCCCGTCCTGGCGGCGTTCGCCGCGCTGCCAATACTGGCGATCGTAGCGCGCTCAGCGAGCCGGCGGCGTGCACCGCAATGACGCCAGCGCCACTTTCAAGCGCGAACAAGCAGGCGTTGGCGCGCGTGAACACTCTGCTGACCGACTTCGACGACACGCTGACGGTCAACGGACGGTTGCCAGCAAAGGTTTATGAGAAACTGGAAGAGCTGAGCGCGGCGGGACTATCGGTCGTTCTAATTACCGGTCGGCCCGCAGGCTGGTGCGATCTGATCGCGCGCTGCTGGCCGATCGCCGGTGTCGTCGGCGAGAACGGGGCGCTGGCGTTTCGCTATGATGGCCAACGCATGCTTCGGCTCCATGAGGACAGCGCGGAAGTGCGCGAGACCAATCAGGCGCGCCTCAAAAGAGTTGGAGCCGAAATCCTTCGCGAAGTTCCGGCCGCGGCGATTTCCGTCGATCAACCTTTTCGCATCGCGGACCTCGCCATAGATTTTGCCGAGGATGTCGGCCCTCTGTCAGATTCCGATGTCCAGCGGATCGTTTCGATTTTCGAGAGCCATGGCGCCACTGCAAAGGTGAGCTCAATCCACGTCAATGGTTGGTTCGGCGCATACGACAAACTCTCCATGACGAAGCGCTTCTTGAGCGAAGCACTGGGAAGAACCCTAGACGACCGTTGCGCGTTCATAGGTGACTCTCCCAACGATGAGCCCATGTTTGGCGCAATTCAGCTTGCTGTCGGCGTGGCCAATATCGGAACTTTTCTGGCGCGCATGAACAAGCGACCACACTACATAACCAATGGTCACGGCGGCGCTGGCTTCGTTGAGCTCGCCGAGGCCTTATTAGGCGCACGAGCATGAGCGCCAGCTGGTTAAACGCACCGAATGTGCTGACGCTATCGCGCGTGGTGTTGGGTTTTGCCTGCCTCGCACCGCTCACAGCGATGACCCGCGAAGGCTTTCTCATTGCTCTCGCGATCATGGTGGTTGCTGAGCTTACCGATTTGTTCGATGGCATGGTCGCGCGCGCGACCAACTCCGTGACAGATAGCGGCAAGATTCTCGACCCCATGGCCGATAGCATATATCGGCTGACAATCTTCTCGGCGTTTGTGCAGAACGATTGGATGCCGGCGTGGTTGCTCTGCGTGTTCATTCTTCGCGATGTCAGCGTCGCTTACGTTCGCATCGGCGCAGTGCAGAAGGGCACGACGCCAGCTTCGCGAATGAGCGGCAAGATCAAAGCCGTTGCACAAGGCGGCGCACAAGTGCTGGCGGTTGCAGTGTTCGCCTTCGCGCTTGACAACTTGACGCCATTCGTCCCTGCGCTGCTCTACGCTGCCGCCGCAGTGACCCTCTACTCTCTTGTCGACTACGCATTCGGGATGCTCAAAAGCACCCCCTCGGCGGGCAAAGCGGATCAATCCAAATGAGCGATATTTTTACCCGCCTAGCTCCCTATGGCTATATCCATCATCGCGCGTTGAATGATTTCGAAGAGATGGCGCACGCCGAACGCTGCATCATTGAGCATCCGGACAAGGCGCAAGTTCTAGAAGGTGATGTCTGCTGGGATTTCGCCGATGGTCGTAGCGAGATCTATTTTCGCCACCCTTCGCTGTTTGTTGATACGCTCTCGCCTCGGCAAATCGCGGAACAGCGTCGCGCGCGCAAACTCGTCGCAATGGAAGATCTGCTCGCGCGCGATACGCCGAAACACCACTACGTGCTCGAACTGAAGGTCGGCGCCGGCGACACGACAAAGGCGCTCACTAGCATCGTCGAGACGATGCAAAAGCACTGCCCGAACCGTTTCTGGATCGACGGCTTTTCGTATCGACTTCTGACGACCGTGAAACAGATCGACGCGACGGTGCGGACGACCGTGCATACGGAGCACGTCGAAAACGGCAGAATTCTGCTGGATGCGCCGGAATGGCCACCTTTTCGGAAAATGAATCTAAGCGACCTCAAGCACGTCGACGGCATTGCGCTACGCAAACGGTTCTCTGACGACTACATGACGCGCGCATGCGCAGATATTCATAAGGCGGGGTTCAAGCTTCTGCTAAGCCGCCTCTTCACGGTCGCTGACTATAGAATGTCTCGAGAACTTGGCGCCATCGCGGGATATCCCAAGGCTGCGTTCGAAGAGATCATGCGCGCGGACGTCGAAGACAATCGTCGGCCAACGACAGGCTTGGCGCAATGAGTGCTGCGCGAACCGCGCTGACGGTCGCGGCGTTTCTGGTCGGACCGGTCATCGCAGGCCTTGTGATGTTCGCGGCGTCGCAGCTCTACAGCGATCGGCTTCTTGCCGGCTTCGTCTACGCCTCATGCGGCATTCTGCTGGTCCTATTTTGCGCGGGCGGATGGTTGCTTGACTCGCTTGCAAAACGCGACGGCGCCCAAGCTGCGCAGATTGAACGAACGCGCGACCAAGCTTTTCTCATTTGTGCTTTGGTTTCGTTGGCATACGCCGCGCTTCCTTGGCTGCTCGCCGCCAGCGCGATCATTCTGTTGCTCGTGCGCGCCATGGAGCGCGCGGGCGACGTGAAAGAAACAGAGCTGCAGAAGTGGCGAACCGCAGCGGAGTTCGCCGGCATCGGCGCGTTCTTGGCGTTTCAGGCGGCGGCGCTTCTCTTCGCGCCGACGAGCGTTCAAGTTGGATTGGATTGGGCCGCTCGGCTGCTTCTATGGAGCGCGGCGGCGTTGGCGCTGGCTAGCGGCGGCCAGTATGTGGCAGCGCTGCTGAAGCGGAATTAGTCGACGCGGCCGAACTCGATCGCGTTCAGCACAAAGATCGCAACGAGAAACGCCACGATGATGATCACGGCGATCCAGCCCTCTGCGAGTTCGATCATTCGGCTTCCCCAAATCTCAGTCTTATCCGGCCTCTAACTGATCCGCCCCGCCCGCGCCAGGGGGCGCCGGGCGCGGATTGTCACACATGCTGAACGACCGAGAGCAGGTTCAGGTCAGGGTCGTGAAACCAGGCGACTTTTGTGCCGTCAGGCGCGGTCCAGATGCCCCTGGCGTCCTGCACGAAGAAACCGAAACGAGCAAACACGACGCCTTTGGCGGTGAGCCCATCCGCCGTTTTCTCGATGTCGTCGACGGTGAAGGCTAGCACTGCATAGGCAGCAGGCGTGACTGCCGGCACGCGCGAAACGCGAACGGTGGCGTTCTTGCCTTGGAAGACAGCCGCGTATCCGTCATCGCTAACGAACTTGAGGCCGAGCGCTTCCTGGTAGAACGCCTTCGAGATTTCCGGCTTCACCGTGCCGACGAGCGCTACGACTGTCGCTGATCCGAGCATGCGATCCTCCCGCATTGGGCGGCGTAGCACGGCAGGCGGTTAAGGTTGAGAGGAAATGAAGAACTGGCGCCCCGCTTGCGTTGAGTGTGCCATGACGACGCCGAGCGATCTTTACCAGAACAACGCACGCCGTGACGCCTGGCGTGCTCAATTCCTGCATGATCAGGTCGCTGAGGAAATGGCCGCGCGCCGTGGCGCATCTTCAATGCGCGCGGCTGTGGCCATGGGCGTTCTGCTTGGCGTGCTCGGCAGCTTCTGGATTCACATCGCCTGAACCAAGACAAAACCGGCGGCTTGGGGCCGCCGGTTCGTTTTAATCTGAATTTGGTAGCGCTTACGCGCCTTGCGGCTGCGCCCCGCCCCAACCGCCCGAGTGCGGCGCGGGCTGCTCATCCTCATCCGTGACCGGCAGAGCCGGCGTCGGCGCGGATGGTGTTGCAGGCGTATCGTCGGGACGATCGAGTTTCTCGCCGCGCATGACCTTCGTGATCTCGTCGCCGCTCAGCGTTTCGTATTCGAGCAGCGCTTCGGCCAAGTTCTTATGCTCTTCGGCCTTCTCGGTGAGGATGCGCTTTGCTTCGTTGTAGCCCTCTTCCACCAGACGGCGGATTTCAGCGTCGATCTTCTTGGCGGTGTCGCCGGAGATGTTGGTTTGACGGCCGACCTGCATGCCCAAGAACACTTCGTCCTGGTTGTCACCGTACGCAACGAGGCCGAGCAGGTCCGAATAGCCCCAGCGCGTCACCATCATCTTGGCGAGGTTGGTCGCCGCACTGATGTCTGACGAAGCGCCGGAGGTGACCTTGTCCTTGCCGAAGACGAGTTCTTCGGCAACGCGGCCGCCCATCATAACGGCGAGGCGCGATGTCATCTGCGTAAAGTTCATCGAGTAGCGATCGCTCTCGGGCAACTGCATCACCATGCCAAGCGCGCGGCCGCGCGGGATGATCGTGGCTTTGTGCACCGGATCGGATTCCGGAACATTGAGCGCGACGATAGCGTGGCCAGCTTCGTGCCAGGCGGTGAGCTGCTTTTCCTTTTCGCTCATCACCAATGAACGCCGCTCGGCGCCCATCATGACTTTATCCTTCGCGTCCTCGAATTCCTTGTTCGTGACGACGCGCTTGCCGCGGCGGGCCGCAAGCAACGCGGCTTCGTTCACAAGGTTCGCGAGATCGGCGCCGGAAAAGCCCGGGGTGCCTCGTGCGATAGTCTTCAAGTCTACGCCCTGCGCCACCGGCACGTTCCGGGTGTGGACGCGGAGGATCTTCTCGCGGCCGCCCAGGTCCGGGTTCGGCACGACGATCTGACGGTCGAAGCGGCCCGGGCGCAGCAGCGCGGGATCGAGAACGTCGGGGCGGTTGGTTGCGGCGATCAGGATGATGCCTTCGTTAGCTTCAAAGCCGTCCATTTCGACGAGCAATTGGTTGAGCGTTTGCTCGCGCTCATCGTTGCCGCCGCCGAGGCCCGCGCCACGATGGCGGCCGACGGCGTCGATTTCGTCGATGAAGATGATGCACGGCGCATTCTTCTTCGCTTGCTCGAACATGTCGCGCACGCGGCTCGCGCCCACGCCGACGAACATTTCGACGAAGTCCGAACCCGAGATCGAGAAGAACGGCACATTGGCTTCGCCCGCAATCGCGCGCGCCAGCAGCGTCTTACCCGTACCTGGCGGGCCGACGAGCAGCGCGCCTTTTGGAATCTTGCCGCCGAGGCGTTGGAACTTGCCCGGGTCCTTCAGGAACTCGACGATCTCGCCGAGCTCTTCCTTGGCTTCATCGATGCCAGCGACGTCCTCAAACGTCACGCGTCCCTTCGCCTCGGTGAGCAGGCGCGCTTTCGATCGCCCGAAGCCCATGGCCCCGCCACGTCCGCCGCCTTGCATCTGTCGCATGAAGAAGAACCACGCGCCGATGAGCAGCAGCATCGGAAGAATGCCGAGCAGAATGTCGCCTATGCTCGGGCCCTGCTTCGGTTGCTTGGTATCGACCTTCACACCGGCCTTGTCCAAGCGGTCGACGACGTTAGCCATAATGCCGTTCGGCAAGTACGTGACGAAACGCGTCTTCTCGTCCTTCGCCGTGGCGATGAGCATGTCGTTCTGCGTCGTAACGCTCGAGATGCCGCCGCCGCCGACGCGCGACATCAGATCCGAGTATGAAAGTTCTGTCGCGCCACGCAGGTTGCTGTTGCCACCGTTCATGGCCGCGAACAGGATCACCAACACGAGGGCGACGACGCCCCAGATGAGCAATGTACGGATGGGCATTGATTGGTCCGACCTTCTGGCCGCGCTTCCAGGCATGAACCCGGCGCGGAAATACTTTCTTCAGCAAGATAGGGACCGCGCCCGCCGCTGAACACCCCTACTCTGCCACGGGGCAGGTCAAAGGGCGATGAACGCCTAGGTAGGAAATACGGCGAAAATCATGGTTTCGCGCGGTTAATATCCGGCGCGAAGGCGTGGCGGATGCGATCTTTCACAAGCGGACGAATTTCTAGATCGGAAGGCATATGGTTTCCGATGACGGTGAATAAGCCGTCGGGCGCTGGAACAAGCTGAAGCCCAGCCACCGAAGGCGTTACAGAGTAGCGTCCGTCCCAAATCGCTTCCTCGGCAGTGACAAGCGCTAGCGGCGGCAACGGCGCAGCTCCACCTGATCGGCCCATGATGGCCGCGGGTTCTCGCTTCAGCACCACGCCATCTTTTGCTGGCTCGAACACAACGCCGCTGTGAGTACTGCCGCGATGCTCACGCGACATGATACGCGGCTCAATCTGTTCGACGTCGGCAAGCGGCAGCTCGCGTGAGGCTCCCGCCGCAGCGGCAATAAGCGCAGCGAGCGCGCGGAAGCGCACCTCGCGTGGTGCTGACCAGGCGGCGAAAGAAATATGAATGTCGCCAGCGATGGTTGCCGCCTGCTCGATCAGCGCGAACGCGGCTTGATCCAACCGATCGGCGCGCTGGCGCAGACGGGCGGCCAGGGCATTCAAACGAAGAGGATTAAACCCCGCTGCCTCTAATTCGCCGAGGCATTGACGGACACGCACACGTTCATAAGCCGAATTGGCGTTGGCAGGATCTTCGATCCAGCGCGCGTTGCGCGCGGTCAAATACTCTCGCAACGCGGCGCGGCGCACGCCCAGCAGGGGGCGCGCAACGGCAATCCCTCGCCCCTCGGGCCAAACCGGCGCAAATGCAAACGGCGAGATGCTCGCAAGGCCACGCCACGTCGAGCCATTCGCCGCGCGCATCAACATGGTTTCAGCTTGATCGTCCGCAGTGTGCCCCACGGCGATCACAGTCACGCCAACGCGCCCGGCGTGGCCGCACATAGCGCGATAGCGCGCGTGGCGCGCGCCCTCTTGGCCGGGCTTTGCGCCGGGGGCCCATTTGAGCGGAAAGATCACGCGCCCCTGGATGCCAGCATCGCCGGCTAGATCGCATGCATGGCGCGCGTCCCAATCCGAGCCTGCGCGCATCGCGTGATCAATCGTCAGCGTTCGAACGTTCTCGGCGCCGAGTTCGTCGACAAGCAGATGCAACAAAGCGACGGAGTCACCGCCGCCGGACAAACCCACGAGAACGGGCTGATCACCCGCCCAAGCGCGCATGCGCTCGATCGTTACACGATCGAGCATGTCGCTAACTCAAGTGGCGCAGTTGGCGGCGCGGGCTTCGCGGGCGGCGAGCTGGCGGACATTGGCCGGCGCGTTGGGATGCTGGCGCGGGAGGCTCGCGAACGCCGCGCAGCCCTGCTGCCGCTGGCCCATACTGATGAGCGCCATGCCGAGGCGCACTTGTGCTTCCGGTGCACGCGGACCGCGCGGCGCGCGCTGCAAGTAGGTAACGTAGTTCGCCGCCGCATCTTGGAAATTTCGCTGTGCGTGCAAAGTGAATGCGTACCAGAAACGCGCGTTCGCTGTCTGCGTCACGTTGGGATAAGCAGCGAGGAATTCCGCAAAAGCGGTTTCGGCCTGGTCGTAGTCGCCAGCGGCCAGACGCGCTTGAGCTTGATCATAGAGTTCTACGGCGGTCGGCGCGGGCGTTGTCGCTTGAGCCGGCGACTCTGGCACCGAGTCAGCCGGTATCGTGCCAAGCGTCCCGGTGCGCGCTTGCTGCGCTTGGTTCAACGTCGACGGGGCCGCTTCAGCGCGCGGACGGTTTGGCGTCGTAGTGCCGCCGCTCGGCTCCGGAGCGCCATCGGTTGGCGGCGTCGAAAGCTGCTGGTTCACGCCGGCGAGTTCGCCAACCATGCTGCGCAACCGCTGGATCTCGCGATCACGCTCATTGAGCTGACGTTGTAACTGCTCATTTTCGGCGGTCGACTGCGTGAGCTGCCGCTCAAGCTCTTCAATCCGATCCTGCCGCACATCAGCGGTACCGTATTGCGGTTGGGGAAGCTGCGTCTGCGCCGAAGCAGCGCTTACAAAAAGAAGCCCGGCCGCGGCGAGAGACGCCGCGAGCCGGGTTGATGCCTGCATAAAGGCCGAACGCTGGGTCATGGGACGAGTCCTATTCCGCCGGCTCGGGCCAAATTTTGGCGTTTACGAGACAGCGCCGCTGACGATGTTCGTGTGTGCGTTTCTGTTCACACTCCACGCCTCTTCGTTGACACGCGCGTCAAGCGGACGCTCCTTTCCGTACGACACGGTTTCGACGCGGCCCGCTTCGACGCCGAGCGAGACGAGATAATCGCGGGCGGCAGCTGCACGGCGGGCGCCGAGAGCCAGGTTGTACTCGCGCGTGCCGCGCTCATCGCAATTGCCGGCCACGAGGATGCGCACGTTTGGATACTGGCGAAGCCAAGCGGCCTGGCGCTCAAGCACGCCACGCGCCTCGGCTGAGAGATCGAAACGGTCATAGCCGAAGAACACGCGGTCGCCGACCGACACGCGGAAGTCTTCCAGCGAACCAGGACGCGGGCCTTGCGGCGTTTGCACCGGCGGGGCAGTCGGGCCCGGCGTCGGTGTCGGCGTCGGCTCGGGCTTGCTGGCGCACGCGGCCAATGAGGCCACAGCGGCCAAAGCAATGATGGTGTTACGCATTAGGACAATTCTCCCCTAGTGAGCGTCGCATTCGGCGTTCGCCGTACCCCCGGTACGTGAATGCAAACTTACAAAGCAGGTTCCTAGCCGACAATCATGTTCCGGTCATGGCAACAAGGGCGACCAAGCGGGGTCAGAAGCGTCGGTTTGCGTTGGAATCCTGCGTAAATTTCGCCCGGTAAGGTCAACGGACCAGAGTTGCGGACCTTCGCCGCGCCCTTCACGGAAGAACATAATTACACGACCGTTTGGTGACCATGTCGGCGCTTCGTCGAGATAGCTCTCGGTTAAGATGCGTTCACCAGACCCGTCAGGACGCATCACACCGATGGCAAAACGCCCGCCGCCTTGGCGTGTAAATGCGATGAGATCGCCGCGCGGCGACCACACGGGCGTCGAGTAGCGACCCTCGCCGAATGAGATGCGTCGCTGACCTGAGCCGTTCGCCGCCATCACGTAGAGCTGCGGAGAGCCGCCGCGATCGGAGTTGAACACGATCTGGGAGCCATCGGGCGAATAGCTTGGCGAAGTATCAATCGCCGATTGATTGGTGAGCCGCTGCCGCGCGCGCGAGCGCAAATCCATCGTGAAGATTTCGGAATTGCCATTCAAATCGACCGTGAACACAACACCCGATCCGTCAGGATTGAAGCGCGGTGCGAATGTCATCCCGGGGAAATCGCCCAGCACTTCGCGGCGATTGGTGCCGAGATTGTAGAGAAACACACGCGGCGCGCCGGTCTCGAAGCTCATGTAGGTTATCATTTGCGTCGAGGGCGAGAAGCGCGGCGTGAGCACCATCGAATCCGAGCCCGTGAGGAAGAACGGATTGGCGCCGTCCTGATCCATGATCATCAAGCGCTTGATGCGGCGTGTGCGTGGACCGCTCTCCGACACGAACACGATGCGTGTGTCGAAGTAACCGCGCTCACCGGTGATCTGCTCGTATATCTGATCTGAGATGCGGTGCGCGATGCGGCGCCAATTGTCCGGCGTCGTCGCGTACTGGAAGCCGGTGATCGATTGCTCAGCGAACACGTCCCACAGACGAAACTCGATCTGGATACGGCCGTCCGGCAGCGGCGAAACTTGGCCAACGACGAGCGCCTGGCTGTCGATGATCTTCCAGTCGGCAAAACGCGGCGGCACTTCCATCGCGGTGATGCGCTCAATGAAAGCGTCCGGGCCGATCGGGCGGAAGAGGCCCGAGCGATCGAGGTTGGCGCGGATCACACCGGCGACGTCGCGACCAATCTGCTGCGCGGCGCCGCTGCCGCCGAGGAAATCGACGACCGCGATCGGCATCGGGTTCAAATTGCCCTGCTCGATATCGACGTGGACGCGATCAGATTGCTGCGGCTGTTGCGCAGCGCTTGGCGTCGCGGTGAAGGCGAACGCAACGAGCATCACCGTCAGCGAAGCGAGGAAGGTTTTGATCAGGCGCATGACTTCAAGCTTTCGGCTTATCAACGTGGGGTGAAAGTGAATTCGATTTCGTCCCAAACTTCGTAGGCGTCGCTAAGTTGAGGGTCGGTCGGAAACGGGTACGGATCGCACTGACGCACGGCGCGGACGGCATTGTCGACAGCAACTCGCATCGGCGGGTCGAAAGTATAGTTGCGCGGGCTGGTAACGCGCGGATTGCCGCGCAGGTTGCCATTGCGGTCGAGGTCGAATTCCAGCGTGACTACAAGGCGTTCGTAGTCAGGCTGGTCGACAGGCATCCGCCAGCAGCGCTGCATCGCCCGCTGCATGAGCGCGGCCACCCGGCCTTCAAGCGCCACGACTTCTGCGGTTCCTCGCCCCGCCCCGCGCTGATTGCGGTCTGCGCGTTGACCTTCGGTGCGCTCACGGCCCGGTTCGCGCTGCTTGTCGAGCAAGCCAGCCACGGCCGAAAGATCGAAATCGTCATTGCTTTGGCGCTGCCGTTGCGGCGTTGGCGTCGGGGACGGCGCGGGTTGGGGCTCAGCCTCCGAAGGCGTTTGCTCCTCCGGCGCGGCATCCTCGGGAATGTCCATCGCCAGCGCGCGCACGTTCGACTCATCGGCGATGTCGATGATGTCGATCGGCACGATGGCGACGCTCGACGCAGACATCGTTGTACGCGCTTCCCACGCTAGCATCGTCATGATCACGAAGCCCACATGGCCGATGAAGGAGACGACCCAACCAGCGCGCATCTCACCTCTCTTGCGAAGAGGACGGTGCGCGGCGCGGGCTATCGCGCGTATCGCTGACCAGATCGAGGTTGCGGAAGCCGGCCGAGCTTAGCTCCGCCATCACGTCGAGCACAACGCCGTAGCTCGCGTCAGTGTCGCCACGGATGAAGACGCGGCGGTCGTACCCTTCACGCGAAATGGCGCGCATCTTGGCGACGAGCTCTTCCCGCTCGACGACGGTCTCCTGAAGATAGATCGTGCCGTTCTCGGTGATCGTCACCGAAAGCGGATCGCTTTCGGTCTGCGATTGCTTCGCCGAGGTTTGCGGCAGCGTGATCGGCACGCTCACCGTCAGCAGCGGCGCGGTAACCATGAACACGATCAGCAGCACGAGCATCACGTCCACGAATGGCGTGACGTTGATCTCACTCAAGCGTCCGCGGCGCGCTGACCTTCGTCCGCGACCGCCGCGCCGTGAGGAAGCGGCGAGCCCTCCCGCCATCAGCTGCGCTCGCTCAAGCGGCGCGAGAGCCGCGCGGCGACTTCATCACTGAAGGTGTCAAGGCGATCGCCGAAGCGATCGAGATCGCCAGTGAACTTGTTGTAGAAGATAACCGCCGGGATAGCAGCGACGAGACCAAGGGCGGTCGCGAACAGGGCTTCGGCAATGCCGGGCGCGACGACAGCGAGATTGGTCTGCTGTTGAGCAGCGATGTTGGTGAAGGCGTTCATGATGCCCCACACCGTGCCGAACAGGCCGATGAACGGCGCCGAGGCGCCGACGGTGGCGAGCACGCCCATGTTGCGCGAGGCGCGGCCCATCTCGCGCGAGATCTGCGCCTGCATGAGTCGGTCGACGCGGTCGAGCATCAGCTGCGCGTTTTCGCCCGCCGTGCCGGCGCGGCGGCCTTCGCGCCACTCACGCGACGCGGCGGCGTAAACGCGGGAGAGTGCATCGCGGGCGCGATCGCCTCCCCGCTCTTCCATCTCATCGAGAGAGCGGCCCGACCAGAACTCGCGCTCGAACTTGCGCGCGTTGGCTTCGAGCTCGCTAAATTGCAGCCACTTGTCGACCGCAATGGCCCACGACCACACCGAGGCCACGGCCAGGATCAGCATGACGCCCTTCACGACCGGATCGGCCTCAAGGAACAGGGACAGTACTGTGATCTGCTCGGCGCCGGATTCCATGCTCGCTCCCGCTTTCGCGGCCTTTGTTTTCAGCCGCGTTCCCCACACGGTCTAGAGCCGGATGAGTTTGTCAAAAGCTGGACGCGGAGGGCTCTAGAAATGGTTTAAGCCGTTCTAAAAGCATGGCTGGCGGCTTTCGGGGGCGACCCGTGAGGCTGATGCAACAGACCTGAACCTGCGCCTTCACCAAGATTTCGCCAGCCTTCTCGAGCGTCTGCGCAATGAAGATGCGCGGCCCACGCATTGTTTCGAAGGCGGTTTTCACCAGCAACGCGTCGTCAATCCGCGCCGGTTTGAGGAACTCGATCTCCATCTTGTTGACCGCAAACGCCATCGGCTCGGCGGCGGCGGCGAGTTCGTTATGGTGAACGCCGGCGACGCGGAGAAAGTCGCTCCTGCCGCGCTCGAAGAAGCGCAGATAGCTGGCGTGATAGACGATGCCGCTGAAGTCGGTGTCTTCGTAATAGACGCGCACCGGCAAGTGGTGGATGCGGCCTTCGAAGCGGCCGGCGCTCGGCGTGTCGTCACTCATGCAAGCCGCGATACACGATCGCGGCGCAAGTTAGAACTGCTCGGCGATCGCCGCAGAGCGCGCTCGGATTTCGGGGACCGCGGTGGATTCCCAGAACGCGCCCTGCGTGATGGGGCCGATGGCGTAGACGCCAGGCTGCGCCACACCTGACATGCCGATCACGCGGGCGTTCTCATCAAGATCGAAGCCGTAACCGTTGGGATGCGGACGCGCGATGCCCTCGCCGATCAGCTGCGAGATCAGGATGTCCGTCGAACGCGTCAGATCGGGATTGCCGCCAGTGCAATTGACGATTGCCGAAACGTCGAGGCGATGGCGCACCATGCTGCCGCGCTGACGGTGATACACTTCGAAGGTTTTGCCGGTTTTTGTCACGGAAACGATCTCGCCAGCAAGCACGCGCAGTCGCCCGGACTCGTGCAGCGCCTGGGCCTTTGCCGCGATCTCCGGCGCCGCGCGGTGGCGATGCACGTCCCACCAAACGCGGAGATGGCGCAGAAAACGCTGCTGCGCAGCCAATGGCAACGCGCGCCAGAGGCTCGGCGTCACGCTGCGCATTCGGTCGACAGCAAGCTGCCAGGGTTCACCACGCTCCGCCATGGCGCGGACTTCCCGGCGGAATTCATGCAGCGCATCGCTCAGATTTTGCGGCAATTGCAACGGCGTTGAGGGCGCCGGCATCGGTGGATCGAGATGCATGCGCGGCGTGAGGCCACGTCGCGATAACGCGTAAATCGTCTTGATGCGGGACTTATCAGCGAGCGATAGCGCCACGTCGATCATGGTCAGACCGGCGCCGATCAGCAGGACATCCCCGCGGCCAATGCGTTGCAGACCCTTCGCGTCCCAAGGCTCGATCGGCTCGATCCCCGCTTCCACGAATATGCTTGGATGTGAGACGGATTGGTTGCCGAGCGCGAGCACGACGGCGTTGGCCTCGAGCGTCTTCCCCGACGCAGTCGTCACTTGCCACCAACCCGAACCAGGGCGGCAGGCGATGGCTTCATCGCGCAATCTCTGAAAGCCGCCGAACATGCGTGCACGTTGCGCGCGCTTCAGCACAGTTTCGGCATACTGGCCGTAGCGCTGCCGGGTCGCGAAAGCCGTCGGCTCCGCACCGGTCTTGCTTTTGAGCCAGTGGGCGAAGTCCTCAGGCTTGTCCGCGTACGCGCTCATGTTTGAGGCGCGGACGTTCAAGAGGTGGTGCTGGTCGTTTGTGCTGTAGGCGAGCCCCGGGCCGAAGCGACCGCGCTCGATGAGCGTGACACGCGGGCCATTCTTACGGCGCACCAGGGCCGCCGCTGCGGCCACGCCAGAAAACCCAGCGCCAATAACGACGACGTGTTTGGCCGTCATCGCCGCCTGCCCGGCCGGATGGTGGTCATTCCCAACGTCAAAAGCTTCCGTCCCCTGGGCTCATTGTCACCTAGTAACGTCCATTCTGCCCATCCAATGTCGCATAGCTTAGCGGTTTCCCCGGGACGCAGCGCTTGACACGCAACCATTTGGTTGCATATTGCTCCGGTGGACACCGAAGATGAGGCCGTCGACGGCGTTTTCCGGGCTCTGGCTGACCGCAGCCGCCGCGCCCTGCTCGACACGCTCTTCGCGCGCAACGGGCAGACGCTCGGCG
>CADEDT010000069.1:8952-17566 GCA_902826145.1 uncultured Caulobacteraceae bacterium | reverse complement strand
CCTTGTTGATGGCGACGATGACCTTCGAGTCCTTCATGCCGGCCAAATGCTGGATAGCGCCCGAAATGCCGATGGCGACATAGAGCTCCGGCGCGACAACCTTGCCGGTCTGGCCAACCTGGTAGTCGTTCGGCGCGTAGCCGGCGTCGACCGCCGCGCGCGACGCGCCGACCGCGGCGCCGAGCTTGTCTGCTAGCGGATCGAGCACTTTGTGGAACTCTTCGCTTGAGCCCAGCGCGCGCCCGCCTGAGACTACGCGTTTGGCGGCGGTGAGTTCAGGGCGATCAGACTTTGCCATTTCTTCGCCGACAAAAGCCGACTTGAACGGGCCAGCCGGTGCTGCAGTCGTTTCCACTGAAGCGCTGCCGCCATTGCCGGCGGCTTTGAACGCCGTCGGCTGCACCGTCAGCACGTGCTTCGGCTGGCTATCCTTCACCGTGATGATGGCGTTGCCCGCATAGATCGGGCGCACGAACGTGTCCGCGCCTTCGACGCCGATGACCCCGGACACCTGCATCACATCGAGCTTTGCAGCCACGCGCGGCGCGGCGTTCTTGCCCGTGGTCGAAGCAGGGAAGAGCACGGCGTCGTAGCCGCTCATCAGCGGCACGATCAGCGCTTCCAGCGGCTCGGCCATTTGCTTCGCGAGCGTTGCGCCATCTGCGTGCAGCACCTTGCGCACGCCATCGATCTTCGCGGCAGCCGCCGCAGCGCCGCCAGCATTCGAACCAGCAACCAGCACGTCCACATCGCCACCCATCGCCTTCGCGGCGGTGACTACCTTGTTGGTCGCGTCCTTCACGGACGCATTGTCGTGCTCAGCAACAACGAGAACGGCCATCTCAGATCACTCCCGCTTCTTTGAGCTTGCCGACGAGTTCGGCCGTCGTCTTCACCTTGATGCCCGCCTGGCGCTTGCCCGGCTCGGCCGTCTTCGTGACCTTCAAGCGCGGCGCGGTGTCGACTCCGTAATCAGCCGGCGCCTTCACATCGATCGGCTTCTTCTTCGCCTTCATGATGTTCGGCAGCGACGCGTAGCGCGGCTCGTTCAAGCGCAAATCCGTCGATATGATCGCCGGCAGATCGACATCGAGCGTCTGCAAACCACCGTCGACTTCGCGCGTCACCGTCGCCTTCGAACCAGCCAACACGATCTTCGACGCGAACGTCGCTTGTGGCCAGTCGAGCAGGGCGGCGAGCATTTGCGCGGTGGCGTTGTTGTCGTCATCGATCGCTTGTTTGCCCAGGATCACGAGGTCCGGCTTCTCAGCGTCGATCACGCCCTTCAGAATTTTCGCGACGGCCAGCGGCTCAACTTCGCCGTCAGCTTTCACCAAGATCCCGCGGTCGGCGCCGATCGCCAGCGCGTTGCGAAGCGTCTCTTGCGCTTGCTCCGGGCCGATCGAAACAGCGACGATTTCCTTCACGCTGTCCTTCGCGTGACCGCCCCCGCCTTCCTTCATGCGCACCGCTTCTTCGATCGCGATTTCGCAGAATGGGTTGATCGACATTTTGAGGTTCGAGAGATCGACGCCCGATCCGTCCGGCTTCACGCGGACCTTGAGATTATAATCGAGCACCCGCTTGACCGGGACGAGGACCTTCATCGTTGAAATCCTTGAGGATTAGCGGCGTGTGGCGCACGCCCAATTCGCGGTCGCACATAAAGCCCGTAAGAAATGTCCCGTCAATGCGACTATCGGGTCAGAAGGCTATGCGGGGTCGCATCCAAAATTTGCACGCGCGGCATCCAAGGCCCGACAGGTTCACTCGGAGACGAAGCTCATGATGATCACCCGCCGTCCGTTGCTGATGGGCGCCGCTGCGGCAGGCCTGATGGCCGGCAACGCCTACGCGCAAAGCGCCGCCGACTTCATGGGCGAATGGCACGGCGCGCTTGATCTTGGTTCGCAACGACTCCGCCTTCGCCTCGTCATCACGGAAGGCCCGGCGGCGACGCTCTACAGCGTCGACCAAGGCAACAGCGCCATTCCGGTCGGGACCACGGCGATCAATGGTGGCGAACTCGCGCTCACCATTCCAGTGATCAACGGGAGCTATCGCGGTCGTCTGAACGGCGGACGCATCGAAGGCCAGTTCACGCAGGGCGGCACGCTCCCGCTCGTTTTCACGCGCGAAGAGGTGGGCGCCGCGGCCGCGCCCGATGCGCTCACGCAACAGCGCCTGGCCGCTATGCGCGCGGAAGCCGGCGCGCCCGCGTTTGCCGCCGCTGCGCGCAATCGCGACGGACGCAGCATCAATTTCGTCGACGGCCTGCGCGCTGTCGGTCGCACCGAGCAGGTGACGACCAACGACAAATGGCACATCGGCTCAATCACAAAGTCGATGACATCGACGCTGGTGGCGCGCTGCGCCGAAGCCGGCGCCGTCTCTTGGAATGATACTGTCGGTAGCGTGCTCGGCAGCGCCATCCCGGATATGCGCGCTGAATATCGCGACGTGACTTTCCGCCATCTGCTCAGCCACCGAGCTGGTCTCGTCAGCAATCTCGAATGGGCGGAGATTCTCTCGTTCCAACGCGAAAACCCTGACCCGCGCCAGGAGCGCATTCAGTATGCGCGCCTTGGGCTCACGCGCGATCCGGCTGGCGCGAAGGAGCAGCACTTCGAATATTCGAACACAGGCTATGTCATCGCCGGCGCCATGCTTGAGCAAAAGCTTGGCGCGACGTGGGAAGCACTCATCCGCCAGCACGTGTTCGATCCGCTCGGCATGACGAGCGCGGGCTTCGGCGCGCCAGGAACGCCGGGCGCTAATGATCAACCCGTTGGCCACGGACCAGGCATTCAAGCCGTCGCCGATGGCAACCGCGCGGGCGCCGTGACGCCGTTTCCACCGGGCGGCGCTCTCTCAGACAATATCGCCGCACTTGGCCCCGCAGGACGCGTGCACCTCACTGCCGCTGACATGCTGAAATTTCTCGATGCGCACCGCGACCGCACCTCGCTTCTGCGCCGCGAAAGCTGGGACACGCTGCACACGCCGCCGTTTGGCGGGCCGTACGCGATGGGTCTCGCGCAACGCAACGGCGCGCTCTGGCACAACGGCTCGAACACGCTCTGGTATGCCGAAGTCCTGATCGATCCATCGCGGGGCGTCAGCGCCTTCGCCGCAACCAATGACGGCCGTGCAGAAGCAATGGGCCGTCCCATCGGAGCGGCCCTGGTTGGCGCGGCGCAGGCGGTGGCCTAGCGGCTCAACACGCTCGGCCAATTGCCGTTGGCGTTGCGGATGTGGCCGGGGATGTCTTGCTCCCAGCGGCGCTGAACTTCGTCGTTGTAGTTCAGATAGAGCTTGCCATCGACGATGCGCCAATTGGTCGGATCGGCGGAGGCAGTGTAGCCCTGGCTCACGGCCCAGGCGCAGTAGCCGCCATACTGCGGCACGTAGCGCGAAGGATTGGCGCGGAACGCGGCCAAGTGCTCGGCTGACGCGAAGCGATACTCGTAGCCCTGGTGCGTGATGCGGAATTCCGTTGTGCCGCGCACGGGGCGCCCATCGGTGAAGTAAGCGACCGGATCGTACCCGCTGACGGCGACGCGGGAGAGCAAGCCCGTATAGACTGGCGCTTGGTCAGCGAACGCAGGCGATGCGCTTAGCGTGAGCGTGCCAGCTGCGAACGCGATAGCGATGAGAAGCTTGCGCATGGGCGTGATCCTTAGGCGTGGGCCGGTGCGCGCATTTGCGACGCGGCAGGTTTCGGGGAGGGGACGAAGGCGCGGCGCAAATCTGCGAGCAGCGCCAAGATTTCGTTGCGGCGAATGAAGAGCAGGACGATCGAGGTCACCCAGATCGTCACAGCCGCCGCAAACAAGCCGCCGCCATCATTGTTCGGATCGATGCCGAGCGGCGTGAACAGGTGGAAACTGACAGCGCCCGTCATCACGCAGAGTCCAATCAAGGCGCCGAGCGCGTTGAGGCGCACGAAGCGCGGCAGCAGGCCGACGAGCAGCAGCGTTGAGGCGAGAAGCTCCGCCGAACCGATCACGTATTGGCTGAACAAGCCGGTGTGCGCGAAGAGGCCGGGCAGGCCTAAAGTTCCAGCCCAGCCATCAAGGCGACCGAAAATCTCCTGCGTGTTCGGGTGGTCAGTGAACTTGTAGCGCAGCGAGTCCAGGAACACGGCTGCGGCGAACACCGAAATCGCGGCGAGCGCGTGGCGTTTGATGCGATCGAGCATAGTGCCCTCCTGCCAGCGTATTCGCTGGCGGGGCGGGCGCGGTTACGTCACCAGCGCAAAAACCTCGACCCCACCAACGCCCCCAGCGCCGCGCATACCGCAATCGCCAGCGTGTACCAGGTGGTCACAAACGCGACCGAGTCCGTTGGGCAATACATGGCGTAGGCCATCGCCGAGACGCCGCCGGAAAGCGCGCCGATAGCGGCGCCTGTCAGCGTGATGCGTGTCGGCGCGAAGGCACGCATGAACCAGGTCAGCAGTGCCGCTGCCGGCACAGCCAAAATCGGAATTAGCACCACACACCATGGCGCGCGGCCTTCGCCACCCATCCACGCCTGCCAGCGTTGCTCCGGCATTTCGCCCATTAGCGCGACAATCGTGGCGATCGCGCAGACGCCGACAAACACGACGACGGCGCCAATCCGCCAGCCAAGCGGACGGCCTGGCTTCATCAGCTGCACTGCAATCGGCAAAATCACCGCCGCAGCCAGCGCCGCGAACATCGACTTCATCATGATCGGCATGCGCGCCGTGCCGATATCTGGGCGAACGCCGAGGCCAATCGCCACCAACGCCGCCGCAACGACCAGCCCGGCGACCAACGTGATCGCCAGGTTCATCCGCCAGCGCGGACGTGTCCCCGGTTCGACGCCGCGCGATAGCGCGCTGATGAGATCCTCGGTCTTCACGTCGTCTGCTCCTGGCCCATGAGACGCATCAGCGTCTTCAGGCCGCGATGGATGGAGATTTTGATGTCGGATTCGGAGAGTCCCGTCTGATCCGCCGCCTCGCGCACGCTTTTTTCTTCGAGCTTCACCAGCCGGATCGCGGTGCGCTGCTTTTCCGGTAGCTTATCTAGCAAGGTCGCGACGTCGCGCTTGGCGTCGGACGCCTGATACTCCGGATCAGGTTCGCCGACGTCGATGCCGTCCAGCGAAGCGTGCGCACGGTGCTTGGCGCGGCGCAGGAAATCGATGAGCCGATAGCGCGCGATGGCGTAGAGCCAGGCGGTGAGGGGATAGTTCGGGTCGTAGCTCTCACGGCGCGTGTGGAGCGCCACCAGCGTCTCCTGCACGAGGTCCTCCGCGTCTTCATTGCGGCCGCGCAAGCGCGCACGGAAGAAGGCACGCAGCAACGCCGCCGCTTCAGTCAGAAACGCGCGATGCGCGGCTTCGTCACCGGCGAGGCCCTTGAGCAACAAGGCCCGGAGTGCGGCTTCGTCGGCCATTCCCCTCGTGAAGCCTCCTACGCGCGGGCCAGCTTGATAGTTACATGCGCCGGAACGGGTCGGCGGGATAGACGCCGACCACTTTGAGCGAGGTGGAGAAGAACGCCAGCTCTTCGAGCGCGAGCCGAAGCCCCGGCTGCTCGGGATGGCCCTCCACCTCGCAGAAGAACATGGCCGCCGAGAACGCGCCGCCCTCGATATAGCTCTCGAGCTTCGTCATGTTCATGCCATTGGTGGCGAAACCGCCCAGCGCCTTATAGAGCGCCGCCGGCACGTTGCGGACGCGGAAGACGAAGCTTGTCATGCACGGCGTTTCGATCGATGCACGCTGCTCGTCGCGCGAGAAGACGAGGAAACGCGTGGTGTTGTGCGCCGCGTCGGCGATGTCAGCCTTCAACACCTGCAGCCCGTAAATCTCAGCCGCGAGCGAGGAGGCGAGGGCGCCAACCTTCGCATCGCCGAGCTCCGCGATCTCACGCGCTGCGCCGGCGGTGTCGGCCGTCTTCACCGCGACAACACCCAGATCGCGCAATTGCTTGCGGCATTGGCCGAGCGCCTGCGGGTGCGAGCGCACGTGTGTCAGGCCATCGAGCGTCGCATTCTTAAGCCCGAGCAATTGATGCCGGATCGGCACGAAACGCTCGGCAATGATGAACAGCCCACTCTCTGGAATAAGGTGGTGCACATCGGCCACTCGGCCGGCGACGGAATTCTCCACGGGGATCATCGCGTAGCGCGCTTGGCCCTCGCTGACCGCCGCGAACGCATCCTCGAAGCTCGCGCACGGCAACGCCACCAAATCTGGATACGCCTCATGGGCGGCGATGTGGGAATTCGCGCCAGGTTCGCCTTGAAAGGAAATACACTCGGTCATGCGCGCGAGCGTTAGCGCAAGCGCCCCGATGAAGGTAGTCCTGAGCTTCTACAACTTCGGCGCGCGTGCTATCGACGGTCATTGATAGGGGCGGATCGATGGCTGAGGCGGCAACCGCTGCGTCCGGCAGTCTGATTGCAGACGCCGCGAAGAAACTTAATGAGCACCTGGGCGCGTTTCGCGAGGTGTTGGTAACAGTCACCGCGCTCATTGCGGCGTATATTGCCTTGAACGCGTTGTTTGATGGTTTCCCGCGATGGGTCACGCCACTCTTGGTCGCGTCGCTCCTCGCCATACTCTACTTTGGATATATCGCCCCTGCTTGGCGTAGACAGAATCTGCGCGTGCTGAGCAAGAACGCGGGCGCTATCGGCGCTAGGGCGTTCCGGCTGACGCCCTACGAGGCACGTGACTCCGAGGTGTTCTCTCGGCCCGATAGCGCGGTCGATGAAATCACGGCCTGGATCGACGCAGACGCAAAGCCCGTTCTCTACCTGTCTGGCCGCTCCGGCGTGGGCAAGAGCTCATTGATCGCCGCCGGTGTTGCTCCGAAGCTTGCGAGCAATTGGCGCATTGCGCAGGCCCGACCGCACGACAACTTTTTCGAGCACCTCGGCAAGGCCCTCGTGACGGCGTTTCCTGCATGCGAAGCAAGTGACGTTTCCGCACGCGCACGAATTGAAGCTGCTGCAGCCTCGGCGCGCGGCGCAGGCAAACGGCTGCTGTTGATCGTGGATCAGTTCGAAGAGGTTTTCATTCTCCAAGATGCGGAGATGAAGCAGGCGGTCGGTGCGCTGTTTGACGATCTGAATCAACGGCCGATCGACAACCTTGTTGTGCTTCTGTCGCTGCGCGCCGATTTTGTTGTCAATCTTAGTGGCATCGGCATGCCTCCGCCGCGCGATCGGGAGAATTGGCGCGAGGTCTCAGCATTCGACCTGCCAGCCGCGAAGCGCTTTCTCACGGATAAACTGACCATCAGCGACGCGCTCATGGCCGAAGTGTTGAAAGAGGCCGCGGAGATCGAGGATCGCGCCGATCAGGTGCGCCCCATCATTCTGAATATGTACGGCCTGGTGCTGAGCTTGTTCGAAGGCGGCGCGCCTCGCGGCATTGCGCGCCGGCGTTTGCTCAACGACTATGTGCGGCGTGTAATTTTCGCATCTGACATACGCGACGTCGCGCCGCGTTTGGTGCGCGGCCTCGTCACGGAACTCGGCACCAAGCGCACGCGCGAGATAACAGAATTGGCGAACGAGGCCGGTGTCCCACACGATGTGGCGCACGGATGTCTCGTCGCCTTGAGCCGTGGAGGCTTGGCGCGGTCGCTTGATGACGACGGCGTTCAATGGGAGCTGTCGCACGACTTCGTCGCGAAACTCGCCGCACCTATGGTGCAACCTGGCGCGCGCTGGCGGGAACAGGCACGCAAGTGGGCGGCGCCGGCGGCGCTGACGGCGTGGCTAGTTACGGTCGGGCTTGGTGCGCTCTGTCTGCCTGACGTGATGCAGGGTTACTACCGGCTCGCGCTCGAGCGCGCGGGCTTCACGTTCAGCCGAATTGGGAGCGATGGCGAACGCACAGCGAGCTACGATCCTGTTTTCGCGACTGCCGATGAGAGGGAGGCCTACGAGTCGCGAATCGATCCAGAGTTAGCTCACCGGTTTCTGGCGGCCGCGCCATACCTGCGAAACCTCCGGCCACACATCACGACCCTGCACATAAGCGAAGCGCCGGTCACGAGCATGGATTACTTGCCCTCGCTTCTGCAGTTGGTCTCATTGAGGATTGAGCGTCATCCCTGGATACGGGATTTGGCGGGAATGCCGAGCTTTCCCAAGCTTGAGAAATTGGAGATCGCTCACAATGCACGCCTGGCAAGTTTATCGGGCACGCCGCAGCTACCGGCGCTGACGTCGTTGGAGGTTCTTGGCAACGATCAATTGACCGACTTGCGTGGCTTGCCAGCATTGCCGTCTCTCACCGAGTTTAGCGTAGCCAACGGAGATGGTCCGGACTTTGGCCTCTTGGGTTTGCAGGATGCGCCGCAAGTTCGACGCCTTGTGATTAGCGGCGGAACAGTTGCCAGCTTCGAAGGACTATCCAATGACGGTTCAGAACTCAGCGAGCTAGTGCTCGATGGACCGGTCATCGCCAGCCTTTCTGGCCTCAGCAACCACAGCGCATTTGTGTGCACGATCGCGGAGCCGGGTCGCGAAGAGGTGCGGGCTTCCTTGACGGATGTGGTTGCATACCCACCCCTTTGTCATTGGGGCTGCTCCTGCCAGCGAACGGCGAGATCCAACGCTCA
>CADEDT010000069.1:0-8942 GCA_902826145.1 uncultured Caulobacteraceae bacterium | reverse complement strand
GTGTGAGTTCGCCCCAGGTTCGCCTTGAAAGGAGATACGTTCGCTCATAGGTCGCGAGCGTTAGCGCAGGCGGCGCCAAAAAGGAAAGTGCCCACCCGTCATGAGCATGACGCAAAACGCAGAGCGCGCCATTCTGGCGCAAACGCGCCGCGGCTTGCGGACGTTGCTCGCAGTGCCTGCCGCGCGCGCTGGTGGGCTGGCGAAGGTGGAAGAGATCAACATTCCCGGACCAGACGGTCGGCTACGCGCGCGCTACTACGAAGCGGAGAGCGCCGTAGCTGCGCCGCTCCTCGTCTACTTCCACGGCGGCGGCTTCGTGTGCTGCGATATCGATACACACGATTCCATCTGCTCTTGGCTCGCGAAGTCATCGCAGGGCCGCGTGCTCTCCGTGGGCTATCGCCTCGCGCCGGAGACACCATTCCCAGGTCAACTCGACGATGTGCGCGCTGCATGCGCTTGGGCCTTTCAAAATGCACAGAGTCTAGGTGCGTCACCGGATCGGCTTGCACTCGCCGGTGACAGCGCGGGCGCCTATCTCGCCGCGACGGCGTCGCTGGAGATCAATCGCGTGACACCCGGCGCGATCGCGCTGCAAGTTCTGCTCTACCCGCTCGTGCACGTGCAGGACTCGCTCTGGGCTCACGAGGAGTTGCGCAACTTCCGTTTCCTTGGCCGCGTCGCGTGTCTTTACATCGCACGCAGCTTAGGCGCCGAAGCGCTGCCGTCGCTGCTCGATGTCGATCTCTCCGCCGCGCCGCCAACCATTGTCGCCGGCGGCGGGCCGATGGATCCCGTCCGCGCCGACGTGAAGGCGTTCGTCGAAGCGCTGCGGAAAGCGGGCGTAGACGTCAAAGAGAAGAAATATCCGGTGCTTATGCACGGTGGCTTGAATTTTACCGCTTACTCAAAAACCGCCGTCAATGCGCTGAAAGAGGTCGGCGAACTGGTGCGGAGCGAATTGGCGCGCTAACGTCCGCGCCGATCCTGGGGAGGGTTGGTGATGGTGCGAGCTCTGGTGATTGCCGCGGCCTTGGCGCTCGCGGGGTGCATGCAGCAGATCAATCAGCGCGAAAGCGCCACGACGTGCAACGCCACTGCGAGCGATACGTGGCGCCCCGAAGGCGGTGGTGAATTCAGCATCGAGGCCACGACCAGCGGTCCCAACTGCGAGCACGCAGTCGCAACGTTGGTGATCCGCGATGCGCAAGGCCGCGTCGTGTGGGCCGAGGCGTACCCGACAGAAGACATCATGGTGCTCGCCGGCGCCCGCGATAAAGGGGCGATGGAGGTCTCGCTCGCGGGCTGGATCAATCCCGCTGCCAACACGACGATGCAAAGCACTTCGGCGTTGCCCGAGTGGCCCGCGAATGCTGACAGCCCCCAGAACGGCGAATTCCCGTTCTATCCCGAAGAAGCCTACGACCGCGACAGCTACACAACGCTGCGCACCAACAACTTGCCGCTGTACTGCTTCGTACAAGGCATGGAGAGCATGGCCTGCCTCGCGCTCGGCGACAGCGGGCTTGAAAAGATCGGCGTGCAGAGCTTCCCTGGGTGAAGGGTGCGCTACGAGTTCATCGCTGTGTATATAATGGCGAGCCGCCGCAACGGCACGCTCTACACAGGCGTAACTAGTAATCTAATCCAGCGTGGCCTCGAGCATCGCCAAGGCCGTTTCGATGGATTTGCAGCGAAATACGGCTGCAAGCTCCTCGTCTGGCGGGAACAGCAAGGTGAGATGATCACCGCTATCGCACGCGAGAAACAGATCAAGCGCTTCACGCGCGCCAAGAAGTTGGCGCTGATCGAGACCAACAACCTACGGTGGCTCGACTTGTATGAGGATTTCTTGTTGCCTCGCCACCTCCGCCCTAGTGACTAGGCGCCTCCGTCATCCTGGACGCGCGGCGCGCGGCCGGGATCCAGAGGGTCCGCGCTCTATGATTTCCTGGATCCCGGGGCCGCTTCGCGTCCCCAGGATGACGAACCTAGAACAGCGCGCGCAGCCTCGAGATCGGGCGGGCTATCGACGCCCTTCGGAAAATCGCTGATCGCATCGGCACGGATCACCATGCCCATCTCTAACGCGCGCAGCTGTTCAAGCTTCTCGCGTTGTTCAAGCGGCGAGGGTGGCGCAGCGACAAAACGCGCGAGCGCGTTACGCCGATAGACATAGATGCCAACGTGGCGTTCGATTGGGCCATCGCCCCAGGGTGCAGCCGCACGCGTGAACGCAAGACAGCGCCCATCTGCAGCGCGGATCGCTTTCACCACATTCGGATTGTCGCGCTCGGTGGGATCGTTCGAGGGCGACACAAGCGTGGCGATGTCCGCGTCATCGCGCAGCGCCGCGACGGCCTTCGCGACATCCTCAGCGCGCATGGTCGGCATATCGCCTTGCAGGTTCACAGCGACATCGTAGCGGCCAGACGGGTCGAACGCTTCAAGCGCCGCATGCACGCGGTCCGAACCGGAGGGGAGGTTCGGGTCCGTCAGCGTGACGTTGCCGCCGGCCTTCAGCACGGCCTCAGCTACTTCCTCCTCCGCCGCCGCGACCAGCACCGGCCCGGCGTTGGCCCGCTGTCCCAGCTCCACCATCCAGGCGATCATCGGCCGGCCGTGGATGTCGGCAAGCGGCTTGCCGGGCAGCCGCGTAGAGGCCATGCGGGCCGGGATGACGACGACAGGGTTCATAGGCCTGGGGATGCCGTGCGGCGGTTCGACGCGCAAGGGCGCGGAAGGTAGCGGGAGTTGACGGCCCCCGCTTGGCGAGCCGCCCGACGCAGGTCATAAACCGCCGCAACTTTTCCGGGCGGCCATCAAGGCAGGGCGATGAGCAATCTCAGAATGAATTCCATCTTCGGCGCGGGTCTCGCCGCCGTGCTGGGTGTGATGCTCGTCGGTGTCGGCGCCGAAACGCTCGTGCACCCGAACTATCCCGAGAAGGCGGCGTATTTGCCGGAAGTCGTGCTCGAAGGCCCGGCGACAGCCGGCCCGGTGGGGCCTCCGGACTTCGGCCGCCTGTTCGCCGATGAAGCTGGCCTGGCTGAGTTGATCGCGCGCGGTGAGCGCGTGCACGCGCAATGCGTCTCGTGTCACACGTTCGACGCTGGCGGTGCGAACGGCATTGGCCCGAACCTGCATGACGCGTTCGGCCGCGCCGTCGCGAGCCATGGGGGCTTTGCCTATTCCGACCCAATGCAAGCGCATGGCGGATCGTGGGATTATCTCGCGCTGAACGACTTCCTACGTGCGCCGGGCACTGTCGTGCGCGGCACGAAAATGGCTTTTGCTGGGTTGCGCAACGATCAAGATCGCGTCGCGATGATCGCGTATTTGCGCTCGATTTCGCCGAATAACGTGGCGCTGCCAGCGCCGTTGCCCGAAGCAGCGCCAGCCGAAACGGCTGAAGGCGCCGCCGCGCCGGCCGAAGGTGAAACGCCCGCGGCACCGCCGGGCTAAGCTTCAACATATCGTGCAAACGAAAACGGCGCCCCGCGTGAGCAGGGCGCCGTTCTTGTCTGTGTGGTCGCTTCTTACGAGACCGCTGCCAGCTGCGGGCGCTGTTCGACAACGTCACCGCTCAGGATCGTCGAGCCCAGCATGTCGAGGAAGGCGTCACCCTTTTCGGTGCGCTCCACGAACACGTTGCGGCCGTCCTTCGGATCGCGGCGGCGCTGGACGAAGCCCAGACGCGACAGCGTATCCAAAGCGCGCGTGATTGCCGGTTTGCCGACATTCAGCGTCGCCGCCAGGCCGCGCACGGTGTGCGGGGCAGGCTGCAGACGCACCGTCATCAGGACCGCCATTTGGCGGGCCGTCAAATCCGGCGCATCAGAACGAACCGTTGTGACGGTAACCCGTCGCCACAGGTCCAGGGCTTCCACTTGGTTTTGACCGAGCTCCATGCCGCTCCTCCCAGAATTGAATCGCAAGTGGAAGATTCGCTGATTTGGTGGTCGGTGCAAGCTCGAAACCACAAGATGTTGTGGAATGGCCGAAATGATTAACCAAATCTTGACGGCGCGAGCCGAAACGATCCGCGCGCGGCACGGCTTTAAGGCGCCGTTATTTCGGCTGCGTTTTTTCTCCGAACCGGCCTTTGAGAACGCGCCAACTTGCCCGCAACGCCTGCGCTTCGCCCCCGGAAGGACGTGAGGGCTTTTCCTTCGGGGCCCATGCATAGACGTCGAAGTGCGCCCACGCCGGCACGGTCACGAAGCGGCGCAGGAAGAGCGCGCCGTAGATGGCGCCTGCCATCGCGCCATCGCCGGTGTTTTTGAGATCCGCCGCGGGCGTATCCATGTCGCCGTCATAGGCGTCCCACAGAGGCATCCGCCAAACTGGGTCGCTCGTTTCGACTGATGCCTGCGCATACTCGGACGCAAGCGCGTCGTCGGCAGTGAAGAATGGCGGGATGTCGGGACCTAGCGCCGTGCGCGCAGCGCCCGTGAGCGTCGCAAAGTCTAGCAACAGCGCAGGGCTGTCTTCGCAGGCGCGGGTGATCGCGTCGGCAAGAACAAGGCGTCCTTCGGCGTCGGTGTTGTCGATCTCGACCGTAAGGCCTTTGCGGCTCGCTATGATGTCGCCTGGCCGAAAAGCGGTGCTGGAAACGGAATTCTCGACGACCGACAAAAACACGTCGAGCCGTACGTTGAGCTTCGCGTCCATAATGATCTGCGCAAGACCGAGCGCGTGCGCCGCGCCGCCCATGTCTTTTTTCATCAGTCGCATGCCGGTGGAGGGCTTCAAATCGAGCCCGCCTGTATCGAAACAAACGCCTTTGCCGATCAGCGCTACTCGAGGTGCAGCCGCATCGCCCCAGGAAATATGCAGCAGGCGCGGCGCCTCCGCTGACGCGCGACCGACGGCGTGGATCAGCGGATAGTTTTGCGTGAGCAGGTCTTCGCCGACGATGGCCGCGAACTCAGCGCCGTAACGTTGCGCCACTTTTTCGGCGGCCGCATGGAGCGCGACAGGCCCCATATCGTTTGTGGGCGTGTTGACGAGATCGCGCACGAGCCAACTGGCTTCGACGATGCGCGCTGCCTCGGCCATGTCGGCGCCTTCGGGCGGCGCAAGCATCGGAGCTGGGCGTTTGCGCTTCTTGTAACGGTCAAAGACGTATGCCCCGAGGCCCCAAGAGATAGCGGTGGAGGTCGCGGCGAATTCGCGGGGCGCGAACGCAATGCGATAGTCGCCCGCGGGCAGATGCTGCGCCAGCGCCCCAATGACGTTGACGTTGGCCTTGTCGCCTGCGCCGAATAGCACGCGCTCTATCGCCCCGTCCGTGGCGGGAACGAGCAGGATGCGGCCGTTCTGGGCTTGAAAGTCGTGGGCGGCAGTGAGGCGGCGCAGCGTCTCGGAGTGCCGTTCGATCCATTGGCTCCATTCGCCGGAGCGGATCACATGAATGGGGACGGCGGGAGCGTCGGAATTCTTGAGGAAGGGTAGGTTCGCCATGGGGCTCGTTCCTAAACCGTCATTAGCCCTTTGTTGAGCATCAGGGGGCAGCATTAGGCGCTTATTAGGATTCGTGCCCATGTCCCGTCAGCTTGCCGCCTTGCCGATCGCGCTTCTCGCCGTTTCTTCGCTTGCCGCGTGCGCAACGACCGGAGAGGGATCTTCGCAAAACGCCGAGGCGCTTTCCGGCGCAGCGCCCGGCGCACGCCCGATCGACCGCCAGGCCCGCGAACGCGTCAGCCGAGAGGATGCGCTTACGCAAATGGCGTATTGGGCTGGCGAGTACCAAACGTTTCCGAACGATCTGGAGGCCGCGCAGCGTTTCTCCGAAGCTTTGCGCAAGGGTGGTCGCACGGATCGCGCCGTGCAGATTGCAGGCGAGGCGCTCGGCCGCTTCCCGCAAGACCGCGCGTTGCTGACGACCTACGGCTACGCCCAGATCACGCTCGGCCAGGCCCAGCAGGCGCTGCGTCCGTTGGCGCTTGTTGCTGCGGCCGAACCGGAGAACTGGCGTGTGCGCTCGGCGTTGGGCGCCGCGCTCGATCAATTGGGTCGTTTCTCCGATGCGCGCCGCGCCTATCAGGAAGCGCTGGCGATAGAGCCGAACAACGCGCGCATCCTCACCAATATCGGCGTCTCGCATATCATGGCGGGGGAGCCGGCCGATGCTGAACCGATCCTACGCCAAGCAGTCGCCATTCCGGGCGCGCCGGCGGAAGCGCGGCAAAATCTGGCGATCTCGCTCGCGCTGCAGGGCCGCTTCGACGAAGCCGAGCAAATCGAACGCATCGATCTGCCGCCTGCTCAGGCCGCGCAAAATATCCAATACCTTCGCGGCCTGTTGAGCGACCCGCGTCGGTGGAATGACGTCGGCGGCCGCAACGGCCGTTAGGTCGCGCATGGATTTGTCGGCGTTGAGCGCTGACGGTAAGCGCACACAATAGATGAAGTCGCAGTGGGTGCTGCCGATGGCGCCAAGCAGCGGGTTACGCTGTTCGCTGCTAGTGGTTGCCGTTCATCATCTCGTTCACTTGGATCAGCGCCGGGCCGATGATAACGGCAAACAGCACTGGCAAGAAGAACACGATCATCGGGACGGTGAGCTTCGGTGGCAACGAAGCTGCCTTCTTTTCGGCTTCCGCGAGGCGCAGGTCGCGATTTTCCTTGGCCATGACGCGAAGCGCCTGACCGACGGGCGTGCCGTATTTCTCGGCTTGCGTCAGCGCCATCGCGACGGCCTTGACGCCTGGGTGATTGGTGCGGCGCGCGAGGTTCTCGTAGGCCATTCGCCGCTCGGGCAGGTAGGAAAGCTCTGCCGTCGTCAGCGCGAACTCTTCGGCAAGTTCAACGGATGCCGTTGCGATTTCCTGCCCGACGCGCTGGAGCGCCATTTCAATCGACATGCCGGACTCAACGCAGATCAGCATCATGTCGAGACTGTCTGGGAAGGACTGCATGATCTTGGTGCGGCGCGTGTCGGCGAGATTCTTCAGATAGAGGTTCGGCGCGTAAAAACCCGCCGCCAAACCACCAACGATCGCAACGAGTTTAATCTGCAAGGTTTGCTCGGCGCCGAGCGTCATGACGTAGAGCAGGGCTGCGAGGCCGAACACAATCGGGAGCGCCGCCCGATAGAAGTAGAACATCGTCTGCGCGGCGTGGCCGCGCAGACCCGCGCGGATCAGCTTCTCAGTCAGTGTGTCGTCAGCGAGCGCCTTCTGCAGATTAAGCTTCTGCACCATGCTCTTGGCGAACGAGTTGGCGTCCTTGTGCTGCAGCGAGCCAATGCCCTTCGCCAGCTCGGCGCGCGAGCGTTTGCGCAGTTCTTCCCGCTTCTTCGCGACCTCCTTCAGGCGCGACCCGAGCTTGTCTTCGGCAAGGGAAGGTGCGGCGACTGTGACAATGGTGGCGAAGCACGCGCCGGCGCCAAGCACGCCAGCGATCAGGAGCGGGTCGGTGAGGGTTTTGACGATATCTGTGGACATGCCTTCTCCCTCAGAATTTGAAGTTGACCATCTTGTTCATGACGAACACGCCAAGCGACATCATCGTCGCTGCGCCGAGCAAAATGAGATTGCCGACGGGGTCCGTGAACAGGATCATGATGTAAGTCGGACGCGTGAAGTAGACCATGGTCATGACGATCAACGGCAGCGAGCCGATGATCATCGCCGAAGCCTTTGCTTCCGAAGACAGCGCCTTCACCTTCTCCTTCATCAGCTTGCGCGCGCGCAGCACCGAGGAGAGGTTGCCAAGGGATTCCGAAAGGTTGCCGCCGGTCTTCTGTTGGATGATGAGCACGATCGAAAAGAAGTTCACTTCCGGAAGCGGCATGCGGTCGTACATGCGCTGCAAGCTCTGATCGAGCGCCACGCCCATCGCGCTCGAATCCACGAGCGATTGGAATTCGGCCCGAAGCGGCTCCGGGCTCTCGGCCGCGATGATTCGCATGCACTGGTTCAAGGGCAGGCCGGATTTCACACCGCGGACAATAACGTCGATAGCGTCGGCCAGTTGGTTCGAAAACTTCTTTTGACGTCCGGCGACGAGCATGCCGAGAAACCAGCGCGGCAGACCGAGTAAGCCGATGAAGAAGCCCATCCCGGCGCCGATATAGCCTTGGATGATCAGGCCGGCGATGCCGAGCACGAGGCCAAGCGCGGCGCCGCCGCCCCAGAACATCATCTCGTTGACATTGTTCAGACCGGCCTGCGCGAGCTGACCCTTCACCGAGAAGCGGCGCTTGCGAGATTGCTTCTCGTTGTTCGAGAGTTCTTTGAGTGCTTCCGCCGTCGACTGGCGGCGCTTCAATGCCGCGATTTCCGTCGCTTGCTTGCGGCGATCTACTTTCGCGGCGCCGGCAACAGCCTTCACGCGCTTGTTCGCCGTTGCCGGCTGGTTCTTACCCGTCAGCGCAATCCCCGCGCCGCCGATGGCGACGAAGGCGAGCACCGCAATGATCAGCGCCGGATCCATCAGCTATTCTCCGACTCGTCGAGCGCTTGTGCGAGCTCCTTTTCTAGGCCGAAGTATCGCGCGCGCTCCCAGAAGCGCGGACGGCCAACGCCGGTGCCCTTGTGGCGTCCGTTGATGCGGCCGTTCTGATCCTCGCCCTGAATTTCGTAGAGCATCAGGTCTTGCGTGATGATCGTATCGCCTTCGAGGCCTAGCACCTCGGTGATTTGCGTGATGCGGCGCGAGCCGTCGCGCAGACGCTGCGCTTGGATGACAACGTCAACGGCGGCGACGATGATTTCGCGGATAGTCTTCGCCGGCAGCGAGAAGCCGCCCATCGTGATCATCGATTCAAGACGGGAGAGGGCTTCGCGCGGCGTGTTGGCGTGCAGCGTGCCCATCGAGCCGTCGTGGCCCGTGTTCATGGCTTGCAGCAAGTCGAACGCCTCGCTGCCCCGGACTTCGCCGACGATGATCCGCTCAGGACGCATACGCAGGCAGTTCTTGACCAGATCGCGCAT
>CADEDT010000068.1:7771-18331 GCA_902826145.1 uncultured Caulobacteraceae bacterium | reverse complement strand
TTGATGGCGTCGCCAACCGCGCCGAACTAATCATCGGCAAGAACCGCCACGGCCCAATCGAAACGGTACAGCTCCATTTCAAAGGACAATTCACCCGCTTCACCTCCCTCGCCCGCAGCTGAGCCGCCGCGGCTCGCGCGGCTTACGGTCAATCACGCGGCCATTGTCGAGAACTGGAACTACTTCCGGAAGCTCGCGCCAAGCGCTGCGGTTGCAGCCGTTGTCAAAGCGGATGGGTATGGGTTGGGCGCTCAAGGCGCCGCGCGCGCGTTAGCGCAAGCAGGCGCGCGCGTGTTCTTCACGGCGACATCTCAAGAAGGCGCGCGTGTGCGCCGCGCGCTTGGCGAAGGCCCTCAGGTATTTGTGCTCAACGGCCCTTCGGACGATGTCGACGCGCTACAAGCCAGTAAGCTCACGCCGGTGCTGAACTCACTGGCTCAGATCAAAGCGTGGGAAGCACGCGGGCCAGCGGCGCTGCACATCGACACCGGCATGAACCGCCTCGGCATCGGTCCCGAAGAATTGCCGCACGCGATGAGCGCGTTAAAGGAAACGTCGCTCGCTTTGGTCATGAGCCATCTCGCCTGCAGCTCCGACACCAAGCACGCGATAAACGCGACGCAACTGCGCCGCTTCATCGATGCGTCTATGCTTTTCCCGCGCGCGCCGCTTTCGCTGGCTGCAACCGCAGGCGCGCTGATCGGCGCGGACTATCACTTCGATCTGATCCGCCCCGGCGTCGGCCTGTACGGCTCCGGCGCGTTGGATGCGGATAACCCTACCCTCGCCGCAGCGGCCACAATCGAAGCGCCGATATTGCAGGTGCGCGATGTCGAGCCAGGTGAAACGTTCGGCTATGGCGCGACGTACACTGCTGCACAAAAGATGCGCACAGCGACGGTCGCGCTCGGTTACGCGGACGGCTACTTGCGATCCCTGAGCGGTCGCGGCTATGGCGTTTTGGGGGGCGCGAAACGCCCGATCCTGGGGCGGGTCTCGATGGATTTGATCATCATTGACGTCACTGGGTGCGCTGAAGCGCAGCCCGGCGCGATGGTCGAGTTTCTCGGCCCGAACGCGCCGCTCGACGAGATCGCACAGCTCGCCGGCACCGCGCCCTACGAAATTCTGACAACTTTCGCCGGGACAGTGCGCAAGACGGGGGCGCGCGCGTGATCAATCCATTTGCGCCGATTGGACGTGGGGTGCTCGGCATCCTTGGCGAGATCGGACATTTCTCTACGTTTGTAGGCCGCGCCATCGTCGCGAGCCTCACACCGCCGATGTTCCTTGGCCAGTTTCTGCGTCAGTGCATGCAGATCGGTTATTTCTCACTGCCGGTTGTCGGCGTGACCGCCGTGTTCATCGGCGCGGCGCTTGCGCTCAACATCTATGTCGGCGGCGCGCGCTTCAACGCCGAGCAGTTCGTGCCGAACATCGTGGTGCTCGGCATAACGCGCGAGCTTGGGCCGGTGCTCGCGGGCCTCATGCTCGCCGGCCGCGTCAGCGCTGGTATCGCGGCTGAGATCGGCACCATGCGCGTGACCGAACAGATCGACGCAATGACCACGCTCTCGACCGATCCGTTCCGCTATCTGATCGCGCCGCGCGTACTGGCCGCGACGCTGACGCTACCAATGCTCGTGCTGGTCGCCGACATTATCGGTGTGATGGGTGGCTACCTCGTGTCAGTGAACAGCCTCGACTTCAACGGCGTCGCCTATCTGCGCAACACGTTCAACTTCATGGAGCCGCAGGACGTGATCCTTGGGCTCGTGAAGGCCGCCGTGTTCGGCTTCATCATCGCTACGATGGGCTCGTATCAGGGTTACAACTCGAACGGCGGTGCGCTCGGCGTTGGCCGCGCGGCCACGAACGCCGTGGTCGGCGCCATCGTCCTGATCCTGGCGACGAACTATCTCATCACTGCGTTCTTCGTGGAGTGATGAGCATGACCGCGAAACTCCAACTCGCCGGCATCAAGAAGCGCCTTCGCGGGCGGCAAGTGCTCGATGGCGTCGATATCGACGTCGCGCAGGGCCGGTCGTTGGTGATTATTGGCGGCTCGGGTCAGGGCAAATCGGTGACGCTGAAGTGCGCGCTGGGCATCATGCGCCCAGACGCGGGCCAAGTGCTGGTCGATGGCGCGGATGTCACCCGCATGCCGCAGGAAATTCGTGCGCGTGTGATGCGCAAGTTCGGCATGCTGTTTCAGGGCGGGGCGCTGTTCGACTCCCTCACTGTCTGGGAAAACATCGCCTTCCGCCTGATCAACGCCGACAAGGTGAGCCGCAAGGAAGCGCGCGAGCGCGCCATCGAAACGATGCGCAAGGTGCGCCTCGCACCCGAGTTCGCGGACGTTCGTCCCATCGAACTCTCCGGCGGCATGCAAAAGCGCGCCGGCCTCGCCCGCGCCATCATAGCGAAGCCCGACATTCTTTTCTTCGACGAACCGACCACCGGTCTCGACCCAATCACCGCTGACGCGATCAACGATCTCATCGTCGAGATGGTGAAAGAACTCGGTTGCGCCGCCGTTTCGATCACCCACGACATGGCGAGTGCGCGCAAAATCGCCGACGAGATCGCCATGCTGCACAATGGCAAGATCGTCTGGCGCGGGCCTGCCACCTCGATCGACGCCAGCGGCAACGCGATGGTGGATCAGTTCGTCGCCGGTCGCGCGGACGGCCCGATCCAGGCGGTGGTCTAGCCAGTCGTGGAAAAGGTCTACTCAGTCGTAGGCTTCTATGACGGGCCGTTGTCGGGCACTGCCGATTTCGAAGGGCGCCCGCACTGGTACGAACGGCGGTTCGACGAAGCACTCGATGAGTGGTCGGACACATTCGACCTACGTCTTGTCACGCCAGAGATCGCTGCAGCTGACGAAGAGGCAAATCGCATCTTCGACGAGTGGTCCGCGGCGTTTAAGGCCGGGACGGTTGCGCGCGACAGTGGCCCCGCCCTTCCAGATGCGCGTCAAAGGTATGATGAGCTTCGCGGCGCCGTAGATTCATACGTTCGAGCTGCCGCCACAACAGCCACCGCGCGTGGTCAATTCACGTTCATTGATAGCACGCCCAGTTGGCGCGAGATGCGCGTAACTTGGACAAGCCTAGCGAATTGACGTTCGCCTAGTCGTGATGCTCGCCAGTCCCGGCGCTCACGCGAAACATGTGGCCGTCCGGGTGGCGCAGGTGAAACTCGCGCACGCCCCATGGCTCGTCGGTCGGCGGATAGGTCACGATGTAACCCAGCTGCAGCGCCTTCGCGTGCATCGCGTCGACCTCCGTCGGCGAACTCACCCACCAGCTCATCCACACGCCGTCCGTCTCATCATCGCCTGGCGTCTTCGGCATGATCGTGCCGCGCGAGCCTTGTGCTCCGCGACACAAAAATATCTCCGCCTTCTCGCTGCACACGGCGCCGAAACCGGGCGCGGGATCGTTCTCAGGCCAAGTAAAGCCACGCTGCCAGCCCAGCGCTTCGAACCATTTCTGGCTCGCGACAATGTCCGAGACGTTGAGGATCGGCGTGAGATTCTGAACAGCCATGGCGACCTCTAGAGGCGGTGCGCGATTTCCTTGTCGAGCGCTTCGGGCTTCACGGTCGGCGCATAGCGGCCAATCACCTTGCCGTCGCGGCCGATCAGGAACTTGGTGAAGTTCCACTTTATGCCGCGCCCAAGCAAACCGCCGCCTTTCTGACGCGTGAGATACTCGTAGAGCGGATGCGCGCTAGGCCCATTCACGTCGATCTTCGCGAACATCGGAAACGTCACGTCGTAAGTGAGCGAGCAGAAATTCTTGATCTCCTCCGCATCGCCCGGCTCCTGCTTGCCGAACTGGTTGCACGGAAAGCCCAGCACCTCGACGCCTTGCGCCGCATATTTGCGGTGAAGCTCTTCAAGCCCCTTGTATTGATACGTGAAGCCGCATTGGCTCGCTGTGTTGACGATCAGCAAGAGCTTGCCGTGAAACTCGCCGAGCGAGCGTTCCCTGCCGTCGATGTCGCGCGCTGTGAAATCATAGATCGAAGCCATCACTTCCCCATCAACTTGCGCGCGTCCGCGATGATCTGCGCATGATCGAACGCATAGCTGAGATGGCGCCACTCCGCCATGAACGCCGCCGCGGCAGCATCGTCCCCGGCCCGCGCAATGGCGCCGTCAGCGTCAACCAGGAACGCCACGCTTACCATATGCCCACGCGGATCACGAGTTGGATCGGAATAGACGCCGATCAGGCGCACAAGGCACCCGTCAACGCCTGTCTCCTCCTTCAACTCTCGCAGCGCCGCCGCCTCGACGGTCTCGCCGAGATCGACAAACCCGCCCGGCAACGCGTAGCAATTCGTGAACGGCTCATGCGCCCGCCGGATCAGCAGCAGCCTGTCGTTCTTGTCAAAGACGACGCAATCAACGGTCAGCGAGGGTGACTGAGGCTTCGGCATGAAGCTACATTGATGGCTTCGGTGCGGGCGTCGGGTCCGGCGCCAATGTGACGCCCGCGATGAAGGTGAGCGGGCCGATCAGAAAATAGAAGAACCCAGCAAACGGCGACCAAGGCAATGGGATCAGCAAAGCGCCCGCCAGCACAAGGAAGCCGACAAACGCCTGAATGCCGTGTTGCACATAGCCAAAACGCGTCAGCTGTATCTCGCGTGCCGTCAGTTCGAGTTGGTGGCGCTTGCCGAGCGCGCGTATATACAGCGCCATCATCATCAGAAACACTGCGGCGTACCCTGCCGAGAGCATGGCCAACGCGCTCTGTGCGTCTTCTAGCGACATCGGCGCACGAGGCGCGCCTTCGAACGCCGAACGCACAAACACAGAAAACTGCGTCGCCAAATATTTCAGCGGATAAACGAAGAAGAGCACCAGGAAGAGCAGCGCCGCATTCAGCGTCGTGGTCACGACATCTTCCAGCGCATAGCGGCGAAAGAAGATGTAGTGCGAATGCCAGAGCAGCAGCAGGATGCTGAACGCTGCGGCAAACCCCGGAAACCCCCAGAGCTGATCCTGTAGCTCACCGAACGAACTGGGCGGCGTATTCGAGACGACGAGCAGCGTCAGCGCGAACGCGAACACCATATCGGTCAGCGCTTCTACGCGCGTGGGGCTACCACCGCGCCACTCGAAATCCCGTTCGCCCTTGAGCGGATGTAAGCTGCGCGCAATAGTCATGAGGCATGCGTTAGCAGAAGCAAACCGCTAGGCTCAACGAAGGATTCGTTTGAAGGTCAGAATGGCCAAGCCCGATCATGTTTTCACCTGCCAAGCCTGCGGCGCGATCTGGCCCAAATGGGCCGGCAAATGCGACGCGTGCGGGGAATGGAACACGCTCGTTGAAGAAGCCGCTGCGCGGTCTGTGGTGCCAGGCGCCTTCGCGGCGCCGATGGGCGGCAGCGGCAAAAAGAGCAAAGCGGTATCGTTCGTAGATCTCGCTGGCTCTGCGGAGCCGCCAGCGCGCATTGCGACCGGCATTTCGGAACTAGATCGCGTGTGCGGCGGCGGGCTGGTGCCAGCATCGGCGATTCTGATCGGCGGCGATCCTGGCGTCGGCAAGTCCACGTTGCTGCTGCAGGCGGCCGCTTCACTGGCACGGGGCGGCGCGTCGGTTGCGTACGTCACCGGCGAAGAAGCTGAAGCGCAGGTACAGGAACGCGCGCGGCGTCTACAAGCGGCGGATGCGAGCGTGCACCTCGCTGCCGAAACTGATCTGCGGAAAATTCTCGAAGGGCTGAAGACGCTGAAGCCCGACGTCGTGGTGGTCGACTCCATTCAAACGCTCTGGGCCGATGGCGTTGAAGCTGCACCTGGTACTGTGGCGCAAGTACGCGCGTGCGCGCACGAACTGGTGCGTTTCGCAAAGAAGAGCGGCTGCGTGGTTATCCTCGTTGGCCACGTCACCAAGGACGGCCAGATCGCCGGCCCGCGCGTGGTCGAACATCTCGTCGACGCGGTGATCTATTTCGAAGGCGAGCGCGGTTTGCCGTTTCGCATCCTGCGCGCCGTCAAGAACCGCTTCGGCCCAACCGATGAAATCGGCGTGTTCGAAATGGTGGAGTTGGGTTTGGTGGAAACGCCCAACCCATCTGCACTTTTCCTCGGCGCTTCAGGCGAGCGCCCTTCTGGCGCGGCAGTGTTTGCCGGAGTCGAAGGTTCGCGGCCAGTGCTCGTAGAAATCCAGGCGCTCGCCGCACAGACCGCGTACGGCACGCCGCGACGCGCGGTCGTCGGTTGGGATTCCGCACGGCTCGCGATGATCCTCGCTGTGCTCGAAACACGCTGTGGGCTCTCGTTCTCGGGGCGCGACGTCTATCTCTCCGTGGCGGGCGGCCTACGCATCACCGAACCAGCTGCCGACCTCGCCGTTGCTGCTGCGCTGATCTCTGCATTGGCGGATCGAGCGCTGCCGAAGCACTGCGTGGTGTTTGGCGAGGTTGCGCTGTCCGGCGAGGTGCGGCCAGCTGGACGAAGCGACCTGCGGCTCAAGGAAGCCGCGAAGCTTGGCTTCTCCAGCGCATTCGCCCCGCCGCAAAAGAAGAACGGCAGTTCAGCGGGCGTGAAGGTGAAACAGATCAGCCATATCGCGGATCTGGCGGCGGCAATTGGCGTTGAGGCTGACAACTAGTTCGTCAAACAGTCGGCGCTCTTGCCGCCGTTATTGCGCAGCATGGTGACGTAGTAACCCGCAAAGCCCGCCGCGCGCCGTTGCCCAGCTTCGTCACCATTGAATTGCGCGGTCGCTTGCGCCCAGCCGGAGCCGCATATGGCGGGTTCGCGTTCGCTGCTGACGCAGTCAACAAACACGCCGTATGCGGTTCGCCACACGTTGAACTGATCTCGCGTCATCGGCTCGCCGTGACCGGCGATGGCGATCTGGAACGGTGTCGACCAAACCTCATCCAACGCTTCGCGCCAGCGCTGCGGGCACGCTGTCTCGAAGAACGGCGCAGGGAACGTCACCAGATCGCCGATTACAGCGATGCGCGTGCGACGATCGTAGAGCCATACATCGGCATCCGTCACGGCGCCGTTGGTGACGTGAACATCAAAACGCCGGCCACCAAGTCGCATACGCTGCGAGTGCTCGATCACCACGTCAGGCCGCAGCACTTGGCTGTCGACCATCGTGTCGAGGAATATCTGCACTTCCTCGCGCTGAACCGGCGTGATCTCCGTGCCAACGAGCATCTGCCGCGCGCTATCCATGTTGCGCACGAGAAAGCCGCCCGGCGCGATGACTCGATCGACGGCGCTCGTCGTGTAGACGCGTGCATTCGGATAGACGGCCTTCAGCCGCCCGTTGCCGCTCGAATGATCGAGATGCCAATGCGTATTGACGATCGCGGCGATCGGCCGCCCACGCTCGCGCGCATACGCCAGGATCGCGTCACTATGCCAAGAATGGCGCCCCGTATCGACGACGACCAAGCCATCCGGCGCATCGAAGATGATGGTGTTGCCGTCCGGGCCACGCTCGCCCTCGAACCCACCAGGCTGGAGCTGCACGCCCGGCGCAAGCTCGCGTATGGGCGGGACGACGGGCGTTTGGGCGGCCAGTTCGGTCGCCAACAGCAGGGGCAGCAGCATGTCCCCAGCTTTGTGCCTATTCCGTCCTCGAAACGCTCCTGGTTCGACCAGTTGTCCTAGGGCTGCGACTGCCGCACGGCGGTCGTTGGCGCCTTCCCAATCCCGGGCGGGGCGTCTAATTCAGTCCTGCGGGACGCGCCCAGAAACGGGCGGGAGTGGGAGTGGCGAATGGATCTCGGCTTCACCTGGTTCGACTTCGCCGCGCTCGTCGTCCTGGGCCTTTCGGGCGTCATGGCTTTCGCCCGCGGCCTCATCCGCGAGATGTTCTCGGTCATAGCGTTCATCGGCGCTGCCATCGCCGGTTACTACTGCGCGGGATTGCTTGCGCCCTTTGTGGAGAGCGTGACGCCTCTTTCGGGCTGGCTCGCCGCGGTCGCTGCGGGTTTGCTGGTCTTTCTGATCGTCTTCGTCGTCATTACGGTGATTGTCTCGTCGGTTGCGAAGCAGGCCCACCAATCGACGGAAATTGGGTCATTTGACCGAGCCGCTGGGCTCGCCTTTGGAGTTCTGCGCGGCGTTCTGGTTGTCTCGCTGCTTGTGCTGGTGATCCGAAACACCCCCACCAGCGACAATGGGACACCCTCTAACCCGGTGCAGGACGACATTCGCGGCGCGCGAACGTACCCTATATATGACAGCGTTGCTGGTGCGCTCGCCGTGATCCTCCCCCGGGCAGGCGAGCGGGCCCGTGATATAATTGATCGACGCGAAAGCGAGTCGGCGCCTATCCCGCCGGCTGAGACCGAAACCCAGGCCCCCCAGGCCCCGCCCACCTGAGGACCGAATGACCGCCGAGCGCCCCTCCCTCCACTTCCAGACGGCGCCCGGAGACCCGGCCGATAAATGGGAACTTGATGACAAGCCACGTGAAGAGTGCGGCGTCTTCGGCGTGTTTGGCTCGGAAGACGCGTCGGTCCTGACCGCGCTCGGACTGCACGGCCTGCAACACCGCGGCCAAGAAGGCTGCGGCATCGTCAGCTACAATGGCGAGCGCTTCTATCACGAGCGCTTCCTTGGCCTCGTTGGCGAGCACTTCGCTGGCGGAGACGTTCCACAGCGCCTGCCCGGCGCGATGGCCGTTGGCCACACACGCTACGCGACCGCCGGCGGCACCATCCTGCGCAACGTGCAGCCGCTCTTTGCCGACCTGGCGCTCGGCGGCTTCGCCGTCGCGCACAACGGCAACCTGACCAACGCCGTGGATCTGCGCCATCGGCTCGTTCAGAACGGATCGATCTTCCAATCGACGTCCGACACCGAGTGCATCCTGCAGCTCATCGCCAAGTCGCAAAAGCCGCGCGTTGTTGAACGCTTCGTTGAAGCGTTGCACGATATCCAAGGCGCCTACGCATTGGTGGCGCTCACCGAGAACATGATGATCGGCGCGCGCGATCCGATCGGCATTCGCCCGCTTGTGTTGGGCGAAAGCGCCGGCGCGATGATCCTCGCTTCCGAAACCTGCGCGCTCGACATGATCGGCGCCAAATTCGTGCGTTCAGTCGAGCCCGGCGAAGTGGTTGTCATAACCCGCGGCAAGGATGGCACGGTCGCAGTCGACAGCCACTTCCCGTTCCCGCGTCGCAAAGCACGTCCGTGCATTTTTGAGTTCGTCTACTTCTCGCGCCCGGACTCGGTGATCGATGGCCGCAGCGTCTACGACATTCGTAAGCGCATGGGCCGCAAGCTCGCCGAGGAAACCGGCGTCGAAGCCGATGTCATCGTGCCGGTGCCGGACTCCGGCGTGCCTGCCGCCATGGGCTTCGCCGCGAAAAGCGGAATTCCGTACGAGCTCGGCATCATCCGCAACCACTATGTCGGCCGCACCTTCATTCAGCCGAAGCAGGCGATCCGCGACATGGGTGTGCGCCTGAAACACTCCGCCAACCGCGACGTGATCAAGGGCAAGCGCGTGGTGCTGGTCGATGACTCGATCGTGCGCGGCACAACCTCGCGCAAGATCGTGCAGATGGTGCGCGACGCCGGCGCTAAGGAAGTCCACTTCCGCAGCGCCTCGCCGCCGATCAAGCATCCGGATTTCTATGGCATCGATATGCCCGCGCTGGCTGAATTGATGGCGGCGCAGATGACCGTCGATGAAATGCGCAAGTCGCTCGGCGTCGATACGCTAGGCTTCCTCTCGGTCGACGGCCTCTATTGGGCGATGGGCGAGAAGAAGCGCGACGCCGCAAATCCGCAATTCACCGACCACGCCTTCACCGGCGACTACCCGACGCCGCTGCTCGACTATCACTCAGGTCGCACCGGCCGTGATCCGCAGCTGCCGCTAGACAACGCCGCGGAATGAGCGGCGCACAAGCGAAACGCCTCGCGCTCGTCACCGGCGCGTCGCGCGGCATTGGCCGCGCCGTAGCACTTGAGCTGGCGCGGCAAAACTGGCGCGTGATCGCGGTAGCGCGTGCGCAGAAAGCGCTTGAGAAACTCGACGACGATATTCGCGCGCTCGGCGGCGAAGCGACGCTTATTCCACTCGATCTGCGCGATGGCTCGGCCATCGATCAGCTCGCCGCGCCATTATTTGAGCGTTTCGGCAAGCTCGATGGCCTAGCCGCTTGCGCTGGCGCGCTAGGGTCGCTGACGCCAGCGCACCAAGCCACGCCCGCGATCATGGATGAAACCACGCTGGTGAATTTCCTGGCCAATCAACGGCTGATCCGCGCGCTGCACCCGCTGCTGCGCGAATCCGAGGCTGGCCGCGCTGTGTTTCTCACCTCTGGCGCATCGAAGAACCCGCGAGCCTACTGGGCGCCCTACGCCGCTTCAAAAGCGGCGCTCGACGCGCTGGTGATTTCTTGGGCCGCCGAAATTGGCAACGTGACGCCAATGCGCGCCAATCTCTTTAACCCCGGCCCCACGCGCACTTCCATGCGCGCCAAGGCGTTTCCCGGTGAAGATCCGATGACGCTGCCGACGCCGGACGAGGTCGCGCCCGCCATCGTGCGCAT
>CADEDT010000068.1:0-7761 GCA_902826145.1 uncultured Caulobacteraceae bacterium | reverse complement strand
GTGCGCATGCTGCAGCCAAGCTATGCGGAGAACGGCGCATGGGTGCAGTTCGAGCGCTGAGCTACGACGCGATTATCGTTGGCGGCGGCGCAGCCGGGCTCTATTGCGCGCTTCACGCGGGGCGGCGTGGCAAACGCGTGCTCGTCCTCGAGCACAACGCCGAGGTCGGCGCGAAAATTCTGATCTCCGGCGGCGGTCGCTGCAACTTCACCAACGTGCACGCGGCACCCGATCGCTTTCTCTCCGCGAACCCGCATTTCGCACGCTCGGCGCTGGCGCGGCACACGCAACACGATTTTATCGCGCTCGTTCAGAAGCACGGCATTGCTTACTACGAGAAGACGCTCGGCCAACTCTTCTGCGAAGGTGCGCGTTCTTCGCGCAAGATCGTGCAAATGCTGCTCGACGAATGCGCCGCAGGTGGTGTCGCCATCCACACGGAATGCCGTGTGACGGGCGTTCGCCGCGGCGATCACTTCGCGGTGGATACCAGCCAAGGGAGGTTCGAAAGCACAGCACTCGTCATCGCGAGCGGCGGTCTTTCCATTCCCAAACTGGGAGCGACGAACTTCGCCTTCGACATCGCCAACCAATTCCGTGTGCCGACCATCGAGACGCGCCCAGGGCTCGTCCCGCTGACGTTCTCGGAGCGCGACCTGGAATGGATGCGGCCGCTGAGCGGCGTTTCCGCGGACGTGATCGCGCGCTGTGGCAAGGCGAACTTTCGTGAGGCGGCGCTGTTCACACACCGCGGCCTCTCTGGCCCGGCCATCCTCCAAGCTTCCTCCTATTGGAAACAGGACGACGATATCGCGATCAATTGGCTGCCAGACGCGCCTGACGACATTCTTGCGGCACGCAAGCGCGAGCGGCCCAAAGCGCAGCTTACGACGATCCTCGCCGATCTGCTTTCAGAGCGGCTCGCGGCGGTTCTGGGGCGTGAGTTCCCGCAGGGCGCAATCGGCGACATGAAGGACACTGCGCTGATCGAATGCGCTCGGCGCCTCAAGTCATGGTGCCTCACACCAAGCGGGACTGAGGGCTACGCCAAGGCGGAGGTCATGGCCGGAGGCATCGTTACGGACGCGCTCTCGCAGCAGACAATGGAATGTCGCGGCGTTCCAGGTCTCTACTTCATCGGCGAAGCAGTGGACGTCACCGGATGGCTCGGTGGCTACAATTTCCAATGGGCCTGGTCGAGCGCTTGGGCGGCGGCTCAATCGCTCTGAGGGGCGAAACGCTTGGCCGCAAGCGCAATAGGAAGGCCGACGAGAACCGTGTGCGTGAAAATCGTCCCCCACAGCAGCCACGGATAATCCTCACCGCCGCCGCCGCGAACTTCGCTAAACGATTTCTGCAGACGCTCCGCTGCTTCGGCAAAGCTCGATGCAAAATGCCCGTTGGCGCCCGCGGCTGAGAGCGGAACGACCACGTAGTTCATCGCCACATAGAGAATGAACCCGTAAACGAGACCCCACAGGATTGCGTTCTTCGTCAGCGCCTTCGCGGTCTGTGACGCGAGCACATAGACGGCCGCCATCAGCGTTGCGATCAGGAAGTGTGACGCAAGGCCGAGAGCGGCCGTGGCAATACCGCCAGCGCGCGACTCCTCGCGCCCGATCCATCCGGCGGCCACCGATTGTAGCACTTGTTCGGGGCTGATGCCGTAGCTCAGCGGGCCATAGACAACAAACGCGTAGCCGATATCGAGCGCGCCCGCGGCCAAGCCCCCGATCAGAATTGCGAATAGAATACGCATGATAAATCCCTCACCCGCTGTGCTAACGCGCACCTGTGCGCGCGCCCACGGCGTTGCGATGAGCGCCATCCGGCGCTTGGTCATTCTTGCGATTTTTGCGACAGCGAGCACATCTCAGCTTCGCACTGGCGCTTGCCCGCCTCGTTGCGTAACGTGCCGGCGTTGGGGGTGACCATGCGCCTTCTGTTTTCACTTCTTGCCGTCTGTTTCGCCTTCGTGGCGCAGCCGAGCGTCGCCCAAACGAACGCCACACCGCCATCGCCGAATGTGACGTACGCGCCCAGCCACGTCGCCGCTGCGCGAGACACGCTGAGCGCAATGATGATCGACTCTGACGCGCTTTCGCAGGCCTCGCTCGAAGCGTTCCGCCTGCTGACGCCGCAATTCCGCGGGCAAATTCAAGCGAGCCCGCTTTATGCGGCGATGGACGCTCAGCGTCAGCAGGCCATGACCGACTACATCAACGGCTTCGCACAGATCGCGCAGGTCGAGACGATGAACGGCGCCCCTGAGCTGCTGGATCGCTTTGCGCCTCGCATGGCCGCCTTGTTCAACGAACGGGAACTCATCGATATCGCCGCCTTTATGCGCACACCTAGCGGTCGCTCTTTCTTCCTACGCAGCGTGCTTGACGGCGTACGTGCCGAAGCGCCTGGCGGCACACCAACCACAACGCAGCCGACAGAGGCGGAGGCCGCAGAGTTCGCACGTTTCGGCCAAACCGCGGGCGGCATCGCGATGAACCAGCGCGATGCGCAGCTCTCGCCGCTGATGCGTGAATTCGGCGAGGCGGCGACCGGCGCACCACACATCTCACAACGGCTCCAAAGGGACTTGTGCGCGATTGCTGGCGATCAGTGTCCGCCGCCTTGGCGTGGAAATTAGTCCGCTTCATCCGCGAAGGGATTCTTGCCGGCTTTAACGATCAATCGGATCGGCGCGGCGTGAAGGCCGAACGCGTCGCGCAGACCGTTGACGAGATAGCGCTTGTAGCTCTCGGGCATGTCCTCGGCCCGCGACGAGATGAGCACGAAGGTCGGCGGACGCGCTTTGATTTGGGTGAGATAACGCGGCTTGATGCGCCTGCCTCGCACTGCTGGCGGCGGATGGCGCGCGATTGTGGCGTAGAGCCACTCATTGAGATCCTTCGTCTTGACCCGCGCCGTCCAATCCTCGTGCGTTTCCTCAACCGCCTTCATGAGCCGGTCGAGCCCCACGCCTGATTGCGCCGCCACCGTTACGATCGGCGCACCGCGCGCTTGCGGCAGACTCTCACGCGCGACCAGTTTCAGTTCTTCGAAGTGCGCGCGCGTGTCTTCGATTGTGTCCCACTTGGCCAGACAGAAGACGAGCCCGCGTCCCTCGCGTACGACAAGATCACCGATCGAGAGGTCTTGCTTCTCGAATGCCTCGTTGGCGTCCATGACGAGCACGCAAACGTCGGCGAACTTCAGTGCATGCAGCGTGTCGCCCACTGACATACGCTCAAGTTTCGCTTGCACCTTGGCCTTCTTGCGCATGCCGGCTGTGTCGACGAGGCGATATTTCTTGCCGCGCCATTCCCAGTCGATGGCGATTGAATCACGCGTGATGCCCGCTTCCGGGCCCACAAGCAGCCGGTCTTCGCCAATCAGCGCATTTACCAGCGTTGACTTGCCGGCGTTGGGCCGGCCGATGATGGCGATGTTTATCGGCCGCGCAGGCTTTGCCGCGTCGTCGTCTGCGGGGGCGTGCTCGTGCGCGACGATCGCCGCGTAAAGTTCTGACATGCCTTCGCCGTGCTCGGCGGAGAGCGCGATCGGTTCACCGAGACCAAGTGCGTACGCCTCGGTGATGCCGACATCGCCGGCGCGGCCCTCAACCTTGTTGGCGGCGAGCACGACCGGCTTGCCCGAACGTCGCAGCAAAGCCGCGAAAGATTCGTCCAGCGGCAGCACGCCGGCGCGCGCGTCAATGAGAAGAAGGATGACATCCGCATCGCGGATGGCGATTTCGGTTTGCTCTCGCATACGCGCCTCAAGAGACGCATCTGTCGCGTCCTCGAAACCTGCCGTGTCGATCAGGGTGAAGTCGAGATCGCCCAGCCGCCCCTTCGCCTCGCGCCGGTCGCGCGTGACACCAGGCGTGTCATCGACGATCGCGAGCTTTTTGCCCGCGAGCCGATTGAACAAAGTGGACTTGCCAACGTTGGGCCGCCCGACGATCGCGAGCCTGATCGTCATGGGCGCCCAACATCAATTCAGAACGACGAGGCGTGCTTCGTCGGTAACGATGTAGATGTGCTCGTTGGCGGCGATCGGCGGAATGAAGACGGATTGGCTCACGTCACCGGTGGCCAGCGTTTGGCCATTCGCCGGCGACACGGCAACCACTTCACCTTCCGAGTTGGCCAAGATCAGGCGGCCGCCGACCATGATCGGGCCGGTCCAGGCGATGCGACCACGGCGATCATTCTCGTCGCGATAGCGCCGTAGCTGGCTCACCCAGAAGATGTTGCCCGTCCGGCGCTCGAACGCCGCCAGTTCGCCGTCGACACTGACGGCGTAGAGAACTTCGCCCGAAACCCACGGCGTTTGCGTCGATGCAAACGAGCGCGCCCACATGCGTTGACCGCTGCGAAGATCGATCGCCGCGAGCAAGCCGGAATGGCTTGCCGCATACACCGCACCACCGTCGATTACGGGACGCCCCGCGATATCGTTGATCGCTGAGAGCGATGTCAGCCGGCCTGAACGTGAGAGAGAATCCGACCACAGTCGGCGTCCGTTTGCCGAAAGAAGCGCGACGAGTTCACCGGAAGCGAATGGCGCAACAACGGTTTCGCCGTCGATGGCCACACTCGGCGCGGCGAGGATGCGCGCAGGCTCGGCGATGGCCTGATAGTTCCAACTTACAGCGCCGGTTGCAGCGTCGAGTGCGATGAGTTCACTGTCATTGGTGACCGCGTATACGCGCCCACCCGCAAACGTAGGCGCCGATTGCAGCGGCGCATTCAACTGCACGCGCCACACTTGATCGCCTGTGGCGCCATCGAGCGCTGCGACAAAGCCAAAGCCGGTGCTGACATAAACCCGGCCGCCGCCCGCGGCGACACCACCACCTCGCGCGACGCGATCACGGCTATCCTCAGGACGCAAACGTTCGTCCCATACGCGCGAGCCATCGGTGGCGCTGACAGCGTGAACGCGGTGGTCAGCATCAAGGAAATAGAGGCGGCCATCGGCGATAACGGGCGGCGCCGCAATCTTCACGCGATTGTTCGAGCCGGCGCCTAGATTCGTGCGCCACGCTTGCTCGAGCGTGCCAGCGCCGCTGGACTGAGGCGGCGAGTTGTCAGCCGTGCCACCCGGTTGGCTCCATTCAGCAACGGAAACCGCCGGCGGCACAGTGATTGTGCGCGCGGCAAGAGCTGGGTCGACCGTGAGCTGCTGCTCGAACGCCAGGATCGATTGACGTCCATCCTGAGGCGCGGTTTGCACCGGCGCGTCATTGCCGCCGCCGTCAAACGGATTGAGACGGCTCACAGTGGAGCACGCAGACAAGGCTGCAGCGGCCGCGATAAGGGCGACCGGACGCAACGGGTTCATTTCGTTTCTCCTTCGGATGGCGCGGGCGCTTGCGCGCCGTCCGCTGGTGTTTCTTCTGGTGCGGAGCCGATCACGCTCAGCGCGACTTGCGCGCGCTGACGCATGGAGTCCGGCGCCTCAAATGCGAGCGTTAGCTCTTGCAGCGTGTCGCGGGCGAGCGTGAGGTCACCGGCTTCCCACGCTTCGATCGCCAACAGTTCTTTCGCGAGATACGAAACGCGAGTGTCGGAATCGATGAGTGGCTGCAAGCGCGTGCGCAGCGCGGCAAAGTCCTGCGTGTCGGCAGCGATGTAAGCGGCGCGCAATTGCGCGCTCTCGCGCATGGTCGGATCCGTTGCCGCTTCGGCTGCTGCATCGAACTCGGCGAGCGCCGCTTCGAGATCGCCTTGCGTCGATAGGATCGCCGCGTGCTCCATGCGAGCCATGACGCGGTAAGTCTGCGGACCTTCGTTGGAGAGGCGTTCAAACTCGGTTTTCGCGCCGTCGAAGTTGCCTTCCTGCACCATCAGCTGCGCCGCATGATATGCGTCGGCATGTCGGCGCGCGCCCTCAATGCGTTGGTGTTGCCAAACCTGCCAGCCGCCAACCGCGGCGATGATCAGTACGAACACGCCAATCAGGTAAGGGCCGAACCTACGGGCAAAGCCCAGCATGCGATCCTGCCGCAGGCTCTCATCGACTTCATTGACAAATCTATCGGTTTCGTTGGTCACACGCCGTTCCTGACCCTCAAGGCTCGGCAAGCGCCAGCCTGGTCCCCCAAAATCGCGGGCAAGCTAGCCGCGCTCGTCGCCCCCGGCAACGCGCGGGCGCCGCGCCTTTCCGCCGCCCAGGGCATAGGTCTCGGCTGCGGCAGGAAAACGGCGGGCGCGGACGTCAGCGGCATAAGAAGCGGCCGCCTTGTCGATCACGCCCTTCACGTCCGCGTAGCGACGGACAAATTTCGGGGTCCAATCGAAAAGCCCCAAAAGGTCGTCGGTGACCAAGATTTGGCCGTCGCACTGGGCCGAAGCGCCAATGCCGATCGTTGGCGCTTTGACGGCTGCGGTTATTTCGGGGGCGAGTGTTTCATCCACACCCTCGACCACGATGGCGAACGCGCCTGCCGCATCGGCCGCTTTGGCCTCGGCCAGCACTTGAGCGCGTTCCTCCCGGGTGCGTCCTTTCGCGCGAAACCGGCCGTCCGCGTTCACGGCCTGCGGCCGAAGGCCCACGTGGCCCATCACAGGGATGCCGCGCTGAACCATGTACGCGATGGTCTCGCCCACGTACGTGCCAGCCTCGACCTTCACTGCCTGCGCGCCGGTTTCCTTCAGAATACGGGTGGCGTTGGCGAAGGCCTGCTCCGCGCTAGCCTCGTACGAGCCGAACGGCATGTCGACGACCACAAGCGCGTGCTTGGCGGCGCGCATCACCGCTTGGCCGTGCATGATCATCATTTCCATGGTGACGCCGACCGTGTTCGGCAGGCCGTGCACGACCATCCCAACGCTATCTCCCACCAGCAGCAGATCGCAGTGCGGGTCGAGGATTTCGGCCACTGGCGCTGTGTAGGCGGTGAGGCAGACGATGGGCTGGCCGCCCTTTCGCGCGCGGATGTCCGGCGCGGTGATGCGGCGGATGGGAGCTTCCGTATGACGCGACATTGGCGGCCCTCGTTCTGGGCGCAGTCATAGCCTTTGCTGCACTGCGGCGAAAGCCGCGTCGCCAGCGCGGAGAGCGAAAATGCAAAGGGCGGCCCCTTGGGCCGCCCTCGCGTGTTTGGTGCTGAACTTGGTTAGTCGCGCGTCGAGCGATAAACGACTGCGCCACCCGCCAGAACCGCTGTGATCAGCAGAATCTGCGTCATGCCCGCGCTGATCGCTTGGGTGAAATTCTGCGTTGTGTCGGATGTCGCGGCGTTCGCTCCGGCGTTCGTCGCCGCGCTAAATACACGCGCCACTTCAAGCCCAGCGGCGGCCATGAATTCATCGCCGACTGCGCCGGCGAAAGTCGAAAGGCCCCACGTGACAGCAGCCGCGCCGATCGTGACCGCGCCGAGCTGCATATAGCCGCGAGCCTTCAAACCAGCTTCGCGCTTCGCCACCGTATGGGTGACGTTCACCACAAACCCGTCATCAGCGGGTTCGTGAGCTTCTGCGAAAGAGCGCTTCAACAGGGCGTCGAAGTCAGTCATGAGGCGGGGTCCAATAGCCGTCTAAGTTTGTCCGTCCCTCTTAGAACATGTGATTTCACGGTCCCGAGGGGTAGACCCGTGATTTCTACTATCTCTGAGTGACTGAGCCCTTCTCCGTGGTTCAGCGTCACGCAAAGTCTCTCAGCATCACTCAATCTGGCAAGAGCCTTCTCCAGATCGAGCTTCGCTCCGGCTGCGGCTTCCGGGCTGGAATCCTCCGATGCGATTGGTGATGCATC
>CADEDT010000067.1:14374-18552 GCA_902826145.1 uncultured Caulobacteraceae bacterium | reverse complement strand
CTAGGGTCACTGCATGCACTTCTGCAGCCCCAGCTTTACGCAATGCACGGGCGCATGCCTCCAAAGTCGCTCCGGTGGTGAAAACGTCGTCCACAACGAGGATCGTTTTGCCCTTGAAGCTGCCCCAAGCCTTGATCGCGCCGCCGACGTTCCTGCGCCGTTCCGATGCAGAAAGCCCAGCTTGGCTTTTGCGTCGCTTAACCCGCCGGAGTGCCCCCGGTTTCCACGGCTTGCCACCGGCCCGTGCGACCGCCTGCGCCAGCCACGCCGCCTGGTTGAAACTCCGCACCGCGAGCCGCGTCCAATGCATGGGCGCGGGCGCGACGAAGTCGGCCTTGGCCAGCGCATCGCCCGCGGCTGTGGACATCCACTTGGCAAACACCGGCAATCCATCCCGGCGCCCACCGCGCTTCAGATCCAGGATCAGCCGCCGCGCATGATCCTCATACGCCAGCGCCGCCCGCGCCGAGTCGTAGGCAGGCTTACGCCCAGCGCACGCGCCACAAATGTCACCGGGATTGGCGCCGTCCGGCAGCGGAAAACCACAGCATGCGCAGAGCGGGTCGGCCAGAAACTTCAGTTCGCCCCAAAGCTCCGCCTCGATCACGCCTGGCCGATCCACGATGGCTTCCGACAGCAGCGAACGCGGCGGCCAGATCAGATCTGACAGCCGCGAGATCACGCCACGTTTCCGGAACGCCCCTGCCGCGCGATAGGATGAGCCCATGGATGCAACCTTGGGTCCATTCGAGCCACGGCTTGTGCGTCAGCGCAAGCGGCGCGCGCGCGCGACCTTCCGCGACGCGGCGTTTCTGCACGAACGTGTCGTGGCCGATCTGGCTGATCGCCTTGAAGCAATCCCACGACCGTTCGAACGGGTGCTTGCGCTAGGCGGCGGCGGCTTGTTTTCGGAAGAGGTGCGTCGGCGTCCCGAACTCTCCGCGCGCATCGGCGCAATCCTGGAAACCGATCTCGATTTGATTGATCCGGAGCACCTGCCTTTCGCACCGGACTCGTTCAGTCTGATCGTCTCGCCTCTCGCGCTGCACTGGATCAACGATATCGCAGGCGCGCTAATCCAACTCCGCCTCGCGATGAAACCCGACGGCCTGCTTCTCGCATCGCTCTTCGGCGGCGAAACGCTGAACGAATTGCGCCTCTCGCTTATCGAAGCGGAATCCGAGATAACCGGCGGCGCAGGCCCTCGCGTCTCGCCATTCGCTGGTCTGCAAGATATCGCCGGCCTGCTCCAACGCGCCGGTTATGCGCTCCCGGCCGCCGACCGCGACGTCGTCACGGTGCACTACGGCGAACCGATGCGCCTGCTCGCAGATCTCCGCGGCATGGGCGAAACCTCCGCGCTGCGCGAACGCAACCCACGCGCGTTGAGCCGCCGCATCCTGGCGCGCGCTTTCGAAATCTATCGCGCACGCTTCTCAGACGGCGAACGCGTCCGCGCTACGTTCGAAATCCTCACCGCAACCGGCTGGTCGCCACATGAGAGTCAGCAAAAGCCGCTGAAACCCGGCAGCGCCAAGACGCGTCTCGCCGATGCACTGAAAACGAAAGAGCAATCCGCCGGCGAAAAGCCCGGCGGCTAACGCGGCATCCGCGTCATGCACCAGAAGTGCAAACCAGGCAGATCGAACTCGCCCGTCACTTCAAACCCGTGACGCGCATAGAGCGCAACGTTCCTCTCAGTCGACGCTTCCAAATACCCAGCTATCCCGCTCGCATCGAGCGGCGCCAGCGTTTCCTTCAGGATCGCCGAACCCACGCCCTGTCCCTGCGCCGCGCTTGAAACGCCGAGAAACTGCAAATGCGCGTGCGGCACAGACGGATGATTGGCGGCGAGCCTGCGTCCCAAATCCTGTGCGCGCTTCATGCCCTCAGCGCCCGCGATCGAAAGGAAGAGCGGCGTGTAAAGCAGCTCGCGCCACCACGGAAAATCGAAAGCTTTCAGCCCCGGCGCTAGCCAGATCGCGGAGCCGGTAACAGCGCCACCGCTCTCCGCCACCCAAAGATCGCGCTTCGGATTGAGCGCATTGCGCACCACAGCATCAAAGAACTGCCGGCGCGCCCGTTCTTTGCTCGCGTCCTGCCGCAGCCAATAGTTCAGGCCAGCTTCATCGATGAACGCGTCCGTGAGCACAGCGGACGCCGTATCGAGTTCATCCGCGCGCGCCGCGCGCACACTCGGCGTCATATCTTTTCGGAGATGCGAATGGCCGCGCGGCAGCCGAACTTAATCACCGCGGAAAGCACCGGATAGGCAGGTGCGTGACGCGCGCCCTGATCGATCGCGGTTTCCTTGTGCGCGATCTCTTCTTCGCGAAACTTGTCGACGACGTGCTTCAGTTCGCGATCAACGCCATCAAGCTCATCGCTCTGGCGCCCGTAATGCTCTTCGATCACTTCCTCGACCGCTTCCGTGCACGCATGCGCGGCTTTCTCGCCCATCAGCGCCGTCACAGCGCCGAGCCCAAATCCTGCGACACGCCAAACCGGCGCCATCAAAGTCGGCCGCACGCCGCGTTCGGCGATCAGACGATCGAACGTCTTCAGATGCTCCTGTTCGCCCGCTTCCATCTCGGCGATCAGCTTCGCTGCGTGCGATTTGCCCGCGATGCGATCAAACACCGCGCGCTGTCCGCGATAAATCTGCACCGCGCCATACTCACCTGCATGATCAACACGGATCATTTCCTTGACACGTCGGCCAACGACATCCTCACCCGGCATCGGCGGATGCGGACGGCTCATGACGCACGCTTTCCGCTCAGCGCCACGTAGAAGCTCGCAAGCGCCAGCAAGAGAGAGACAATGGCGTTGTAGCCGGCCATCGAGATGCCCCACAGCGACCACGCAATCTCATCGCAACGCGGCGGCCGCAGATTGTCGCCGAGATTGTCCCAGCTCAATTCTGAAGGATTGACAGCGCCGCCGACATCGCACTGTGCGACGACCCACTTCTGCTCGACAGCGACGTGATAGGCGCCCATCGCCGCGCTGCCCAACAACACCAGGCCAATCAACACAATCGCCCAGCTCGTCCACGAAGGCCGTACCCGCGTCACCACAAACGCAAGCGCGGAAACGCCAACCACCGCCCAGTGCCAATAGCGCTGCTGCAAGCAGAGCGCGCACGGCTGCAAGCCCATGTAACCCTGGAAGTAGAGAATGGCCGCGGCCAGCATCGCGCCGGAGGCGAGCAGCATGAGGACGGGCCAGATGGGGCGTAAGCCTGAAACCATGGGCCAATCCTAGCCTAGAATTGCGGCCATAGTCTGCGGCGCGCCGCCGCGTCAATGCGGGATGTAACGCAGCGCCAACACCATGGCGACAATCACCACCGCCACGACGACCAACACCAACCCCATCCGCTTTTCCATGATCGGCGCAATCTGCGGGCCGAAGCGTTGGAAGATGTACGCCACCAGGGCGAACCGAAGGCCACGCGTAACGATCGACGCTGCGATAAAGATCGGCAGCGAGAAGTGCAGCGCGCCGGAAAGAATGGTCACCAGCTTGTAGGGGATTGGCGTCAACCCCTTGAGGAAGATGAACCACGCGCCGTACTGATCGTAGAACGCACGCAACTCCATCTCGCGGTCGCCGGAATAGCCGAAGAAATCGAGGATGTAGCGGCCGACCTGATCCATCAGGAACATGCCGATGGCGTAGCCAAGCAAACCGCCGAGCACAGAAGCAATCGTGCACACGATTGCGTAGCGGACCCACTTCTTCGGCTCAGCCGCCGCCATTGGCCCCAGCATCAGATCCGGCGGCAGCGGAAAGAACGAGCTCTCCGCGAACGACACGACAAACAGCGCCCGCTCCGCGTTCGGAGAACGGGCGGCATCCATCATTTTGGTCTTGATACCGGTGAGCATGGCCCGGGCGCTAGCACGCTTCGGGCCAAGGCGTCATGCGGCGCCAACGTCGCAAACTGCTTTCGGATGGTGAACAATGATGCGTTAGCCATCCGAAGCTCGCCAAAGCGAGCGAAGGATGGTGCCCCCGGTCGGAGTCGAACCGACACACCTTGCGGTACCGGATTTTGAGTCCGGCGCGTCTACCAATTCCACCACAGGGGCAACTGGGGCTTCCAAAGGCGAAGCCGTCAGGTATGAGGCGACAAAGCCGGTGTCAAATCCGGCGTGCGGGGGAAACGCATG
>CADEDT010000067.1:0-14274 GCA_902826145.1 uncultured Caulobacteraceae bacterium | reverse complement strand
TCAGGTATGAGGCGACAAAGCCGGTGTCAAATCCGGCGTGCGGGGGAAACGCATGACCGACGAAGGCGTGGCCGGCGAAGAGACCGGCTTTGGCCGCATCGGCCGCTGGATTGGGCTCATTTTGGGACCCGCTCTGGCGATCGGTCTGCAACTTATCCCACCGCCGGAGGGCCTCACGGTCGAAGCCTGGCGCGTCGTCTCACTCGCCGCGCTGATGGTCGTCTGGTGGGTCACCGAGGCGATCCCGATCTCGGCAACCGCGCTCATCCCGCTCGCTGCGCTGCCGCTGCTCGGCGCGGCCAGCATGAAAGACGCCGCGTCGCCGTACGCCGATCCAATCGTCTTCCTCTTCATCGGCGGCTTCATTCTCGCCGCGTGCGTCGAACGCTGGCGCCTCCACGAACGCATCGCGCTCTCGATTGCTTCAGTCGCAGGCGGCCGTCCCGTCGCACTCGTCGGCGGCTTCATGATCGCTTCGATGCTGATCTCGATGTGGATCTCCAACACCGCCACCACACTCATGCTGGCGCCCATCGCGATCGGCGCTGCGCGCGCGATGACCGGCGGCGACAAGACCGATCTCGCCCTTGGCGGCGCGCTCACGCTCGGCGTCGCGCACGCCGCGACCATTGGCGGCATCGGCACGCCTGTCGGCACGCCAACCAATCTCATCGCCATCGCCTTCTTCGAGCGCGCCGGCGAACCGATCGCCTTCATCGATTGGATGACAAAAGCCGTTCCGATCATGTTGCTGATGATGCCGGTGGCTTGGTTGCTGCTGTGCTGGCCGCTCTTCGGGCGCAACGCCCACGGCCGCTTCGAAGCGATCGGGGCCGTTGTGAAGGACGCGCTGAAAGCACTTGGTCCGATGACGCGCCCGGAAGCGCGCATCGGCATTGTCTTCGGACTTGTCGCGCTTGCCTGGATGACGCGCACGGAGATCGCCAAGCTTCCTGGCTTAAGCGCCCTGACGGACACTGGCGTCGCCATCATCGGTGCGCTGGCGCTCTTCTTCGTGCCGTCAGGCCGGGGCAGCGGCGAAAAGCTCATCGACTGGAAAACCGCAGAACGCATTCCTTGGGGCATCGCCATTCTGTTCGGCGGTGGTCTCTCGCTCGCGGCCGCCATGGAAGCCACCGGCCTCGCCGCTTGGATCGGCGAATGGATCGCCAATCTCGACGGCATGTCCGCCTTCGCGCTCGTGGCGCTGCTCGTTGTGACAACGATCCTCGTCTCCGAACTCGCCAGCAATGTCGCGACGCTCACCTCGATGCTGCCCGTCGTAGCCGCCGTAGCCACAGCGACCGACACACCACTTCAACAACTCGCGTTCCCCGTCGCGCTTGCGGCGAGCTTCGCGTTCATGCTGCCTGTGGCCACCGCGCCGAACGCGATCGCTTACTCCTCGGGATTGGTGACGTTGAAACGCATGCTTGCCGTCGGCTTCGGCCTCAACATCGCGGCCATCGTGCTGATTCTAACATTCGCGGCCTGATGGATTTTGCGGTTCGGCGCTCTATGTTCGCTGCATGAGCACCAAGCGTACGCAAGCCGAAGCCGAAGCCGCCATCCGTGTCCTGATCGAATGGGCGGGTGACGATCCCAATCGCGAAGGCCTGCTCGAAACGCCATCGCGCGTGGCAAAGGCGTATCGCGAACTCTTCGCCGGCTACGGCGAGGACGCGCGCGCCTATCTCGAAAAGACGTTCGAAGAAGTCGGCGGCTACGATGAGCTCATCGTGCTCCGCGATATTCGCGTCGTGAGTTTCTGTGAACACCACATGCTGCCGTTTACCGGCCGTGCGCACGTCGGCTATCTGCCGACCAATCGTGTCGTCGGCATCTCCAAGCTCTCGCGCGTCGTCAACGCGTTCTCACGCCGCCTCCAAATTCAGGAAAAGCTCACGGCGCAAATCGCCGAAGCCATCAACGACATCCTCCAGCCGCAGGGCGTCGGTGTGATGATCGAGAGCGAGCACTCCTGCATGACCATGCGCGGCGTGAACACACCCGGCTCTAACTTGGTCACATCGAGACTGATGGGTGTGATCCGCGACGACCCGCGCACACGCGAGGAATTCCTAAAACTCGCTCGCCAGGGCCATCACGGCTAGCGGGCGAGCTGCTCCACGCGCTCCCAGAACGCCTTCGGCAGATCGAGCCCGCTCAAGCGCTTCAACTCCTGCGCCAATGTTGGCGAGGTGACGTTGATCTCGATCAGCTTGCCAGCAATCACATCGAGCCCCGCAAACACGATGCCCTCGCGCTTAAGCAACGGCGCAACGCCAGCGACGATAGCGCGATCGGCATCATCCAGCTCACCGGCCACCGCCTGCCCACCGGCGTGGAGATTGGCGCGAAACTCACCCTCCTTAGGCACGCGCTTCAACGCCGCGAAGGGCTCGCCACCAAGAACGAACACACGCTTATCGCCGCCCGTGACCGCCGGCAAAAACTCCTGCGCCAAAATCGGCTCGCGCCCCGACGCCGCAATGAACGCCGATGCCTTCTCGCGAAAATCCGGCGCGCCACTCTTCAACCTAATCACGCCGTCGCCGCCCATCAGGTAGAGCACCTTCAGCACCACCTGATCGAAGCGCTTCGCGAATGTTTCCAGCGCGTCGATGTCCTTGCCGACCCAGGTCTTCGGCGTCAGCTCTGGAAACTGAAGGATCGACATCTTCTCTGAGATGTTGCGGATGCCGCGCGGCGGATTGATCACCAGCGCTTTCGTCAGCTCCAGCAGGTACGTGTTGGTCACGTACCCCATGTCGAACGGCGGGTCCTGGCGTACCAGCACGACATCGAAGTCATCGACGGCGCGCACCACATCTTCGTGCGTCTCATAGTGCGCGCCTTCAGTGAGGCTCACCGATACGCGCCGTGACCGCGCCTTCACCACGCCCGTCTCGTAGAAGAGATCGTTCGGCGTGAACCACCACACCTCGTGCCCGCGCGCCTGCGCCTCCACCATCAGCATGAGCGAGGTGTCATGGTTCACGATCATCGTCTCGATCGGATCCATCTGCACGGCAACGCGTAGCGACTTCATCGTGATTAGGGCTTCCGTGCCGGCGCGGCGCCCGCCGCTGGCGTCAGGGTCAGATAACTGGCCGGGATGTGCCCGCTTCTGAACGCCGGGTAAAGCACGTCGCGATAATAGCGCCGCACGTCCTCGGCGCGCGTGAATGTGCAAGCGCTGTACGAGGCCGGCGCGCAATAGCCTTCGACGCGATACAGCGCGCCGTCTTCACCGAACGCGCTTGGCTGCGCGAACACGCGAAAACTGTCCGCACCCGTTGGCCACAAATACGCGTAGGCAAACGCCTCCGGCCGATCCGCATCGATGATGACCTGCGCGATGTAGTCGTTCTCCGGCGTCTCCGGCACGTCGACAAACAGCACCTGCATCGGCCGCTCGCCGCTGCGGTTGACTGGCCTCAACTCATAGGTCGGGCCGGTGCGCGTAAAGCGCACGACGAAATCTTCGTCCGCCTCGTTGCTGGGCTTCCAGTCATACATCGCGCCATCGGCAATCGGCGCGACACCCTCGCTGTCCGCAAACAGCGCCTGCTCCGAACTGAACGCGCAGCTCGCCAGAGCCACAACCGCAACGACTGCGAAACCCCGCCACTTCATGTCTAACCCGCCTGGGCCTTGCGCCCGTTCTCTCGCGCCCCCCGCAATTGCTCGGCAATCAAGAACGCCAGATCCAACGCCTGCTGACCATTGAGCCGCGGATCGCAATGCGTGTGATAGCGGCTCGACAGATCCTCTTCCGTCACCGCCGAAGCGCCGCCAAGGCATTCCGTGACCTGCTGGCCTGTCATCTCGACGTGCACGCCGCCAGGATAGGCGCCTTCTGCCGGCAGAATATCCGTGAACGCACGCACCTCCGCGAGAATGCGATCAAACGGCCGCGTCTTAAATCCGCTCGCAGTCTTCTGCGTATTTCCGTGCATCGGATCGCATGACCACACGACGTTGCGCCCAGCCTTCGTCACCGCGCGCACCAGCTTCGGCAACCCTGCCTCAACCTTGTCCGCACCAAAGCGCGCAATCAGTGTCATCCGCCCCGGCTCGTCGGCGGGGTTCAGAATATCAATGAGCTTCAGCAGCTCATCCGGTTCAAGCGAGGGCCCGCACTTGATGCCGATCGGGTTCTTGATCCCGCGCGCGAACTCAACGTGCGCGCCGTCCGGCTGCCGCGTGCGATCACCGATCCACACAAAGTGTGCGCTGGTGTCATACCAATCGCCCGTCGTTGAATCGACGCGCGTCATCGCCTCTTCGTAGCCCAGCAGCAACGCTTCATGGCTCGTATAGACATCGACGTGCCGAACCTGTGGCACGTTCTGTGGCGTGATCCCGCACGCTTCCATGAACGCGATCGCTTCGGAAATGCGATCGGCAATCTCCTGGTAACGCTTGCCCTGCGGACTATCCGCGACGAAGCCCACCATCCAGCGATGCACGTTGTGCAAATCCGCGTAGCCACCGTTTGCGAACGCGCGGATCAAATTTAGCGTCGCCGCCGACTGCGAATACGCGCGCACGAGCCGTTCCGGATCGGGCAGCCGCGACTCCGGCGTGAACTCCATGCCGTTGATGTTGTCCCCGCGATAGGAGGGGAGCGTCACTTCGCCTTGTGTCTCGGTCAGCTCCGAGCGCGGCTTGCCGAACTGGCCCGCTATGCGCCCCACCTTCACCACCGGGCGCGATGCCGCAAATGTCAGCACGACGCTCATCGCCATCAGCGTGCGGAACGTGTCGCGGATATTGTCGGGATGGAATTCCTTGAAGCTCTCGGCGCAATCGCCGCCCTGCAGCAGGAACGCTTTGCCAGCGGCAACCTTCGCCAAGTCCGCCTTCAGATTCCGCGCTTCGCCAGCGAACACAAGCGGCGGATACGAGCGCAGCTGTTGCTCCACGCGCGTCACCGCCGCCGGATCGGGATAATCCGTCGGAATGTGCTTGGCCGGTTTCGACCGCCAGCCCGAAGGGGTCCATTTATCTTTCATCGCGGACCAACCTAGCCGATCAAACGAGGCGCAAGCGAGGCCCTAAGCGGCCTCTGTTTGGAACATGGGCGCAATCAGCGGCGTGACCAAGAACCAAACCGCCGCTGCGGCAATTGTCGCCGCCAAGGCTGCCGCAAAATAGAGCGCCGCATAGCGCCAGCCGCCTGTCACAAAGGCGATCACGCCCTTCGCCAGTGTGTTCATCAACACTGCAATCATCACAGCGTGCGCGCCAATCGCAGGATCAAGCCCGCCACGTACCAGACTGCTCGCGGCCAGCGTGACCGCATCCACGTCAGCCAAACCTGCTGTTGCCGCAAACGGCAGCAATCCCGCTTGCCCATAAGCGTCAGCGATGATGCGTCCAATGATGATCACCGCGCCCAGGAATGCCGCGAACTTCGCCACCGACCAAAGGTCGAGTGGGCTCGTGAGCTTCTGCGATGAATCCGCGCCATCGCCTTCGCGATCGAGCAGGCGCATTGCGAACGCGGCGCCGGCAAACACCAAGACAGCAGCCGCAAGCGCCGGCGCCGCCTCGGGCACAACGGGCACCGCCGTAATCGCCAACAATACGATCACGCGACTCACACTAATCGCCGCTGCAATCGCCGCCGCGGCGCCGCCAACCATGGCGTGCGTTTCGCCCGTCTTGACCCGCCGTCCGAGCTCCGCGGTCACAACGGTCGAGGAAACAAGCGCACCAGCTGCCGCGCCAGCCAGCACGCCGATATCGCTCCCCAGCACGCGCACGGCCACGTAGCCAGCGAACGAAGCGCCAGCGACGAGGATTGTCAGCAGCCACAACTCACGCGGATTGATCGCGCCCCAAATGTCGATCGTGCGATCCGGCAGCAACGGCAGCGCAATGAACGTGGCGCCGAGGATGAGCAACGCCGAGCGCAGCTCCTTCCACGTCACGCTATCAAGCCAATCGTGCAGCGCGTCCTTGAACGCGAGCAGGCCGACCAGCACCACGCCCACCGCTGCCGCGATCCGCAGATCGCCCCACATCGCGTAAGCGCCGAGTGCAAACACCAGTAGCCCAGCGATCGTGCCGGTTACGGATACGTCGTTGTCGCGCAAGCTCTCGCGCACCTTGAACGTGATGAAGGCGCCAGCGAACGCGAGTGTCAGCGCGAGAAACCCAAGCGCCCCAACCGCTGGCAACATCGCGCCGGTCATGCCCCCCATCAGCCCGATCACCGCGTGCGTCCGCAGCCCCGCCGCACGCGTCCCCTCAGGCGCGTCGCGATGCTTCCAGCCCCTCTCGACACCCACCAGGAAGCCAATCCCCAACGCCATCGCCAGGCGTTGGAACATCTCAAGGAGGGCGGGATCGGGCATCGCGAGCCAAGTCTTGGGTGGTCCCTCATGTTCCTGCCACGCGGCGCTCCCAAGAGGGGAGATGGCCGCATTGCCAAGGCGTAATGGGGCTGGCTAGGGTCCGGGCGCGTGGGCTGGGACTTCAGATGACTAATTCGGCGTACCTCGCCTTCGAACCGGACGATGCTGACGCCGCGCGCGCCATCGCCGCGGAGTTGGAGCAGCACGGCTGGAGCGCTGTGCTCGCCGGCCCCGAATATCGCGTCCAAGACAAGCTCGGCGCTCTGGTCCAAGCCGTCGGCCAATCTGGGGTGGTCGTCGTCCTTGCGTCGCCGATCGCGCTGGAAAGCACCTGGATCCGCCGTGAGGTCGCCGCCGCACTCAATAACGGCCGCACCCTCGTCATCGTTCAGACCGCCGACCTCGCGCCGGACTCCTGGATCAGTCAGACGCTGGACGCCGCCTCCTTCATCGACCTGCGCGGCGGTGCGCGCTCGGAGGTGCTCGCCAAGATCGTTGAACGCGCACGCACCGCATCAGCGCGCGGCCGCGTCATCGCCATGCTCAACATTAAAGGCGGCGTCGGTAAAACCGTGCTGGCCGCCAACGTGTTCGCGGCGGCCCATTTGGCCGACAAGCGTTCCGTCAGCTTCATCGACCTCGATCCCCAGCACAACCTGACGCAATACTTCCTGTCACCGGGCGAGCGAAACCGCATCCGCGATCGCAACCACACGCTCTACGGCATCCTCAACGCGCGCGGCGACCACAGCACCCCGCGCGGTGACTTCGGGGCCATCTCTATCCCGCTCAATCGCACGAAGCGCGGCAAGGGCCCGAACTTCGAACTGGTGGCCGGCGACGAACGCCTGTTCGAGTTTACGCTCGACACGCGTGCCGACCGCGACAAGGCCGAAGCCTTCACCCGCTTTCGCGCGCTGGTCTCGGCGCTGCGCGAGCGCTCGGACGCGGTGATTATCGACTCCAACCCGTGCGCCACCTTTCTCACCCGGCTGGCGATCACGACCGCGGACCACATCGTCGCGCCGGTGCGTCCGGAGAAGTACTCGCTCACCGGGTTGAACATGCTCGAACATGTCGTGCGTGAGGTCAGGGGAAGGCCGTTGCGATCGGAGGAGTTCTCCGTGTTGCTTAACGGCGTGAACGACCGCACGCGATCCGGAGAAACTGGCGACGCCGATGGACTGACGCGGGCGGAGATCCAGAACGCGCCGTTCTTCGGCTCGGCACTGCTGTCGGAGGAAGTGCCGTACTCGGCGGTCCTACGCTCAACACCCACCGAACGCTTCGCCGCCAACCCGATCAACGTCACCGCCATGATGCGCGTCGGCGGCCGTCCCGCAAAGGAAGCACTCGCCCGCGCGGCAGCGGCCATCCTCAGGCGGGCCGGCCCATGACGCTAAAGCCCGCCGACGCCAAAGCGCTCCGCGCGGCTCTAGGCCGCCGCTCGCGCCCCGAACTGAAGCGGCTCTTCGCCCTGGTGCGTACACACCCAGACAAGACGCTGCTCGCCGCTGCGCTGCCGGCAAAGAAGAAGCCAAAGCGGAAAGGCGACCCGCTCGTCCGCGAACTCGAGCAAACGCTGAAGCCCATCCTCGGCCCGTCCCAGGAGAAGGCCGACATGCTGATCGAGCACATCGCCAAGAAGTACAAACGCAAGCTCGCCTTCGAGCCCAAGGGCCTAGCCGACGCCACCCGCCAGCTCCGCACCAAGTTCAGCGACGATCAGATCAGCGCAGGGGCCAAGAGCCTCGTGACGCAACTCGCGAAGCTCTACGGCGGCAGCGAAGGCGTCGTGTAACCCCACCGCATACCTGGACGAAGTAGGCGGCGTTCACCAGATTGGCCCCCATGACCCTCTCCGCCTCAGGTTTCGATCTCACGCCACCCACCGCCCAAGAGCGCACGCGCCTTGAAGCGAGCCTCAGCGAGGAGGAGCGCCGCGTGCTCCTTCACCACGGCACCGAAGCCCCCTTCTGCGGCGGCCTGCTCAATCAGAAGAAGTCCGGCGTCTATTGCTGCCGCCTCTGCGGGCTGCCGCTCTTCAAGCAAGAGACCAAGTTCGAGAGCGGTACGGGCTGGCCGAGCTTCACCGGCCCGTTCGACCCCAAGCACGTTGTGGGCATCGAGGACGATTCCTACGGCATGCGCCGCATCGAGACCCGCTGTGCACGCTGCGACAGCCATCAGGGCCACGTCTTCCCGGACGGCCCAAAGTCTGCCGGCGGCCTGCGCTACTGCATCAATTCGGTGTCGCTGCAATTCGTAGCGGAAGGCGATGCCTTACCCGATCCGCTCGGCCGCTCGGAACGCCTCGCGGCCTAGTGGCGAGCTTTCTTCAGCTGTTCGATCAGCCGGTCCAGGTCACGCCGCATGGCGTGCGTAATCACTTCGTCAGGCTCGGCCGTTTTGAACGTGCTCAGCGCCCGCGAGATGACCCGCCCTACCAAGAGGCTGGCCTCATTGGTGTCGTTTGTGAACTGTCGCGCCTTGGCGGCAAGCTCGCCCTGGCGGGATAGAATGGCCGTCACAGGCTGCGCCATGGGCGTCTTCCTCTGCTTCGGGCCGAACAGCTCCCCCAGTCCGCGCGGCAGATGTGACACACAATAACAGAGATTTCCCCATTTCGGAGAGACAATCGTGGTGTCTGGCGAGTTTTTTAGATCGCCAACGGAACCGAACAGAGTTTGTTAAGTCTAACAGCGTGCAATGCGTGCTCTATCTTGACGTCGTGAACGGTTCGGCGACCATGCGGTCAACGTGACGAAGCCCTTTCTAACCAAGAATCTGCGCTTCTTTCTGACGGCGCCGTCGCCCTGTCCGTACCTGCCGGGCCGGAAGGAACGGAAGGTTTTCACCGCTCTCGATGGCTTCGAAGCAGGCGCGCTCCATGACGCGCTAACCAACGCTGGCTTCCGCCGCTCTCAGAACATCGCCTACCGGCCCTCATGCGACGCATGCGATGCCTGCATCTCAGCGCGTGTGCCCGTCGAGCAATTCACGTTCACCCGCCGCTGGCGGAAGATCATGATCCGCAACGCCGACCTCACGCGCAGCATGCGTCCGGCGCAAGCGACCGAAGAACAATTCAGACTACTCCGTCGCTATCTCAGTTCGCGTCACGCTGAAGGCGGCATGGCGGAGATGACGTTCACCGACTTCGCCGCGATGGTGGAAGAGTCCGCCGTCCACACGCACATCGTCGAGTATCGCTATTCTAGCGGCCCGCGCCGCGGCGAGCTTGCCGCCGCCGCTCTGGTCGACGCGCTCGGCGACGGCCTCTCCATGGTCTATTCGTTCTTCGATCCGGAAGACGCCCGCCGCAGTCCCGGCAACTACATCATCCTCGATCATATCCAGCAGGCTCGCGCCTCGGGCTTTGGCTATCTCTATCTCGGCTACTGGATCCCGGGCTCGGACAAGATGAATTACAAAGCCGAGTTCCGCCCGCTCGAGCTCCTGCTCGGCGGCGAATGGCGCCCCTACGAGCCTGTCGAGTTCTGACTTCAGCCGCCCTGCGCTATATTTCACCGCGAGGTGAAGCATGGCTGAGTCGAAAAAGGCGCTCTGGCGCGCTGGCGAAATTCCCGCCGCGATGCGGCCGTTCACGCAGAAGCTCAACCCGAACTCGCTCTTCCGCGCCGCCGGCCTTTCGCGCCTCGCCGGCATGAGCCGCGCACATGTGAGCCTCGTGCGTCTCCCGCCCGGCAAGGACAGCTTCGCCTATCACGCCCACATGCTCGAAGAAGAGTGGATCTACATCGTCTCTGGGCGCGCCATGGCCGAGATCGATGGCAAGAGCACGGAAGTCGGCCCCGGCGACTTCATGGGCTTCGCCACGCCTTCAGTCCCGCACCTACTGCGCAACACGTTCGACGAGGAGTGCGTTTACCTGATGGGCGGCGAGGACAAGCCGATCGACGTCGTGACGTATCCCGAACTCGATAAGCGCTACCTGCTGATGCAGACCGACAAAGGCACCGAGTTCTACGAACTAGGCGAGCCAATCAAACCAATCGGCAAGCCGGACTAAAGCACGACGCCTTCGCGCGTCCGCGCGCCGTCCGGCGCGGCGTACCCAAACCGCGCACAAACACGGCTATCCAGTGCCTCGGGGCCTGGCGGCTCGTCGCCCGTAAACATCAGTAACGTAACCGTAGTCTCGCGGTCATCGTAGGCGAGCGCCACGTATTGCGGCCGCTCCGCTCCGCACAAACCGATCACGCCATCCGGCACGACTTGCTCCGTGATCCGCCGCAGCTCCACCTGCAACGAACCCGGCCCCACAACTGCCGCCGCGTAACTGTCGCCATTCTTGGCAATCAGATCGCCACCGCGCCGGGGGTTCAGCGTGCGCGTGTAGAGGATCACGCCGTTGCCGAACGAAATCCCACCGCGCTGAATCACAATCGCGCCCGTCAGGGCGCGCGCGGTGTTCGACATTGGCTTGTAGTCACCCGCGAGCGCCGACGGGCGGCCTTCGTGGGCCGGCGTTGCCGCCGACGTCGGCGAAGCCGTCTCGCCGCAGGCGGCGAGAGCCGCCGTCAGAAGTGCGACAAGAACGAAACGCATGGCGCCTTTTACCCCCGCCCGTTTGCGCGTGCGACCGCGCCCCATCGCAAAACCCAACCCCTTGGTCGCCTAGCCGCCTCTGGCATAGGAAAACACCGCACAAACCTCACTGTTCGTCGCATTGCGCCCCGGCGCATCGGCGCCAAAAAACGCCACAACCGCAATCTCGTTAACCGGTTGATCGTGCACGAGCGCGATGTATGTCGGTGTTCGGCCAGCGCCGCACAGACCGCCTTGCGAACGTTCATCGTCGGTAATTTCCTGCGCATCAACGCGGCGCAAATCGACCGTGCGGTCATCGTCACCTGGCGCCGCAAGATCGAACAAGTCACCACTCGCGGCCATCGGATCGAAGGCGCTGTAGGTTTCGATGTGCGTCGTGCGCAGCAAGATGCCGTTCATGAACGACACATCGCCGTCTGAGAACGACATGTCGCCTGTAATGCCCATAGCCGTTCGCGACATCGCCTCGAACGGCCCCTGAATCACATCGCCGCCAACGACATCTCCCGCAGGAACAACAGCCGGTTGCTCGGTGGTGGTCGTCGGTGTCTGCTGAGGCGCACCGCAAGCGGTGAGCGAGAGCGCCAACACCACCAAGGCTCCGCGCATTACCGATCTCATCATCGCGTGTACCCGTTCCGGCGCAGAAAACCCTCGGCAAACGTCGCCGCCAGCGCCGAAGTCGCGGCATCGGGTTGCGGCTCGTCTCGATCGTTTATGCCGGCAGGCGTGAACAAGTGCCCGTAGCCCTGATAGATCTTCATCGAACACGCATCGCCTGCGGTGACCGCCGCTTCGCAAAAGCTCCGCGCCGCACGTAGCGGCGTCAGCGTATCCACATCGCCCTGTAGAATGAGCGTTGGCGGCAAACCTGGCCGCGCGTTCGTCAACGGCGACAGCGCCGCCGCAGTCTCCGCCCCATCAACTAAGCGCACGAACCAAGGATCGTTCGCTACATCGAGCGCAGGCGACACCAACACCAGCAGGTTCGGCCGCGCACGCGTATCTTCGCTCTGCGCCGCGGAAACAGCGAGTTGCCCGCCCGCCGATATCCCATAAGCGGCGATGCGATTTGGATCGACGTGGAGTGAACTCGACCGCAGCCAGCGGATCGCGCTACGCGCATCCGCCGTCGCCAAACGCGGATTGCCAAGCCGATAATCGACCGCGACCGCAACCATCCCCAATTCCGCTAGACGACGCGCACGCGGATAAACCCAAGTCGCATCACCCGCGACCCAGCCGCCGCCATGCAGCAACACAACGCCCGCACGCGGCCCGGCGTCCGACGCCGACTCGAACACGTGCACGCCAAAGCGCGCGCCATCTTCGCTGGTGATATGTTCGACGCGCGGCGCGCGTTCTGTCTCCGCCGCCATTGCAACAGCGGCACACCACCACATCAGCGCGGCCAGAATCGCCCGCATCCAAACCCTCCGCCCGCAGCCACGCTAGCGCTCGCATCGCCCCGCCACAAGCATGAGCGCGGCGTGAGCCGAAGCTCACGCCGCGTCCATTTGCACTCAGCTTTTGGCTGTTAGTGAACTTGGCGAAGCGTGATCACGCCCGCGCCCGCGGCAACGGCGAGACCCGTATTGCCTTCAACGCTCACCGGTTGCAGCGCGATCGAACGATCGAAGCCGCCGATCAGCACATTGGCGCCGAGGCCCACGCCGACGGTGGCTTGAGCCGATGCGCCGCCGTAATCACCTTCAAGGCCGCCACGGCGCATGTCCGACGTCGGCGCCACGACGCCCCACACAAGCACGGCGTCACTGGTGTAACCAATGTCGATGCCATAGCGCGAAAGCTCGCCGGTATAGTGTTCATCGCGGCCGTCGATCGGATTGAACACACAATTCATCTGACGGCTCGACGCAACAACATGGCCCCAGCCACCCTCAACTTGGCAGCGCAGCGTGCCGACGTTTACGCCATCGTCTGCGGCGTTTGCGGCCGGAGCGAACGCCATCAGCGCGACCGCCGCCAAACCCGCCTTCAACAATGAACTACGCATGATATTCTCCTCGCGTTTGTGCGGACGGGAAACGGTAGTGACGTGCGAAGCGTTCCGGGAACAAAGCGCCGCACGCAGTTAATGGTGGCGAACACGCCACACCCGGAACCCAGCACTCGCCTCGCCAGCGAAACATTTCCGCAAAGCGCATTTGTTTGCGCAGTGTGAACGCGCTCGGGGGAACGAGATGCGCTTCTTCGTTTGGCTGCTAGTGCTCTGGCTCTTCGCGCCCGTCGCGGCGGCGGAGACGGTGCTCGTGCGCGCTGGGCGGCTCATCGATGTCGTCAACGGTCGTGTGCTGACCGATCAGCTCATCCGCATCGAATACGGCCGCTTCACCGAGATCACACCGTACCGTGCGGAACGCGCAACCTCTGCAGAAGTGGTCGACTGGTCCGCCTACACCGTGCTGCCCGGCTTGATGGACATGCACACGCACCTCATCGGCGACATCAGCTGGTCGAACTCAGCAGCGCCGCTGATGAGTTCACAAGCCCGCGACGCGTTGGTAGGCGCAGCCAACGCCCGCGCGACGCTGCGCGCCGGCTTCACCACCGTGCGCGACGTCGGCGCCTATCGCGCCTTCACTGACGTTGCACTGCGCGACGCCATCAACGCAGGCCAGGTCGAAGGTCCGCGCATGTACGTGGCCGGCGCCTACATTACGGTGACGCGCGGCGGCGGGGAGGTGAACGGCCTCTCGCCCGATGTAATCATCCCCGACGAATTCCGCCGCGGCGTCGCCGACAACGCCGACCAAGTTCGCCAGCGCGTGCGTGAAATGCTCGCCGGCGGCGCCGATCTGATCAAGATCATCGCCACCGGCGCCGTGCTTACCTCAGGCACAACCCCCGCCGCTTCCGAATACAGCGAAGCGGAAATCCGCGCCGCGGTCGACGCAGCAGCCGCACACGGCGTCTACGTCGCCGCGCATGCACATGGCGCCGAGGGCATCCACCGCGCCATCCGCGCCGGTGTGCGCTCGATCGAGCACGGCTCTTATCTCGACGCCGAAGCCATCCGGCTCATGCGCAACCGCCCGGTCTGGCTGGTCGCCGACATCTACAATGGCGACTACATCGACGAGATCGGCCGCCGAGACGGCTGGCCGGAAGAAATCTTGCGCAAGAACACCGAAACCACCGACATCCAGCGCGAAGGCTTCCGCCGCGCCGTGCGCGCCGGCGTGCGCATCGCCTTCGGCACCGACGCCGGCGTCTATCCGCACGGCCAGAACGCGCGCCAGTTCGCCTACATGGTCCGCTACGGCATGACGCCGATGCAGGCGATCCAATCCGCCACCATCAACTCTGC
>CADEDT010000066.1 GCA_902826145.1 uncultured Caulobacteraceae bacterium | reverse complement strand
GCGCAGCGCTTGCGCCCAATTCGGCCCAAATTGCTTCGCAACGTTGTTCACATGAGGCGCGCGCGCGCGAACATAGTGAAGAGCGCGATCACCGTAAGAAGCGCTCTTGTACAAGTGTCACAGAATATCGCTTCACTCGCTTCGAAGGTGGGCAATTCATTAACCCGCGCGCGCGACGTTGCAGTTCGGTCGTTCGGGTCAGAAGCGATCCTCGAGCCAAGAGTCGTTGGTCACAACATCGGCTTCCCGCTCGTGCTCTATTCGTGGCGTCACAACTACGAACAAGCCGAAGGCTTTTTGCCGAAGCTTTGGCCCGTGAGTTGGTTTGGCGCGATTGAGTGGCCCGTCAGTTGGTTCGGCGTGTTGCCGCCGGACGAAGAGCGAGTGTTCGTATGAGATCGGTCAAAGAGCATCGGAAAAAAGCCGCAGCTCGGGCACGCAAACCGAAGACATCGGTACTCTCCACGTCGGAGGCCCGCGCCAACTTTGCCGAAGCTCTTGAGACCGCTCAGGTCGACAATGCACTCATTGGCTTTGACCGTTACGGGCGCACAGTCGCTGCGCTCGTACCGGTCGAAGCGATCTACATGCTCGCAGGCCTCGGCCGGCTCGTGGATCCCGCAACGCGCAAGCAGATCGAAGAGGGCGCCATCGCGTTCGCGCACAGCGTGCCATACCGATCGATGACTCCAGTCAAACCGGCCCCGCGCAAGCCAAGTCCAGCGCGCAAGCGCACCTGATTTAGTTCGCATCGCTTAGCCGCCGCGCTATAAGCGCGCGCGAGGAGCGGTGTGCATGAAAACCAGAGCGGCGGTGGCGTTCGAGGCGAAGAAGCCTCTTGAGATCGTCGAACTCGATCTTGAAGGCCCGAAGGCCGGCGAAGTTCTGGTCGAGATCAAAGCCACCGGCATTTGTCACACCGACGCGTACACGCTCGACGGCTTCGATAGCGAAGGCATTTTCCCGAGCGTCCTGGGCCATGAAGGCGCGGGCATTGTGCGCGAAGTGGGCCCCGGCGTAACAAGCGTCGCCGCCGGCGATCACGTCATTCCGCTCTACACGCCGGAATGCCGCGAGTGCAAAAGCTGCCTCTCACGCAAGACCAATCTCTGCACCGCGATCCGCGCCACACAAGGCAAGGGCCTGATGCCGGATGGCACGTCGCGTTTCTCCTACAAAGGCAAACCCGTCGCGCACTACATGGGCTGCTCAACGTTCTCGAATTTCACGGTGCTCCCCGAGATCGCTGTCGCGAAGATCCGCAAGGACGCGTCGTTTCAAAGCGCGTGTTATGTCGGGTGCGGTGTGACCACCGGGGTTGGCGCCGTGATCAACACGGCGAAGGTCGAGCCCGGCGCAAACTGCATCGTCTTCGGCCTCGGCGGCATCGGCCTCAATGTTATCCAAGGCCTGAGACTGGTCGGCGCCAACATGATTGTCGGTGTCGACATCAATCCCGCTCGAGAGGAGTGGGGCAAGAAGTTCGGCATGACGCACTTCGTGAACCCGAAGACTGTCAGCGGCGATATCGTCCCGCATCTCGTTGAGCTCACCGGCGGCGGCGCCGACTACACCTTCGACGCCACCGGCAATACAACGGTGATGCGCCAAGCCCTCGAAGCCTGCCATCGCGGTTGGGGCGAGAGCATCATCATCGGCGTCGCCGAAGCCGGGAAGGAAATCGCGACGCGCCCTTTCCAGCTTGTCACCGGCCGTGTGTGGAAGGGCACCGCATTCGGCGGCGCCCGCGGCCGCACCGACGTGCCGCAGATCATCGATTGGTACATGGACCAGAAGATTGCGATCGATCCGATGATCACGCACACGATGCCGCTCGAACGGATCAACGAAGCCTTCGACCTGATGCACAAAGGCGAGAGCATCCGGAGCGTGGTGGTTTACTGATGTTGCGCGCGCTCCTTCTCGCAGCGATCCTCGCTTGTGCGCCCACGGTTGCGACGGCGCAGACGCAAGCGAGTGGGCTCTACGCGAACAGCAGCTACGATCCGCGCGCCAATCCCTATCGAGATCTCGAACACGCGATCAACCGCGCCTCCGCGGAGAACAAGCGCATTCTGATCGTCGTTGGCGGGGATTGGTGTATCTGGTGCGAAATTCTCGATCGCTATTTGGCGCAGAACGCCGATGTCCACGCGGCCTTCGAGGCGTCCTTCGTGGTGCTCAAGGTGAACTGGAGCACGCAGAACGAGAACACCGCTTTCTTGAGTGGCTTCCCCGAATCCGTCGGCTATCCGGATTTCTTTATTCTCGATAGCAACGGCGCGTTCCTTGCGCGGCAAACCACCGACGTACTGGAGAACGGCGAAAGTTATAGTCGCCCGCGCATGCTGGCATTTGCACAGCGGTGGCGTCGTGCCTGAGCCGTCTGACGACCCGGGCAAGTGGTACTCGCGCCCCATCTTCTTCGTCGCTGACGTCGAGCGCTCGGTTCGGTTTTACGTCGATCAACTCAGCTTCGGTGAGAACTGGCGGTTCGAGGAAAGCGGCAGGAAGTTCGTCGCGCAGGTCGCTCGCTCGGAGTGCGAGATTATTCTCTCGAGCCAATCTCCGGGTAGAAATGGAAATGGCCGGCTCTTCGTGTCTCTGACAACGGCAGGCTACGCCGCATTGCCCGGTGAGCTCGCTGCGAAAGGCGTCAGCGCAAAGCAAGGCTGGTGGGGCTACCGCATACTGATCGTCACCGATCCGGACGGCAACGAACTCTATTTCCCCGACCCCGACGATCCAGGAGGAGGCGCATGAGCGATTGGAAACTTCCTTGGAATGCCTCGTGCCTCTGCGGCCAAGTGAAGATGCGCATCACAGCGGCGCCCGTGATCGCGATGGCGTGTCATTGCACCGGCTGCCAAAAGCTCACAAGCGGCGGCTATTCGCTCACGCTAATGATCCCAACCGCCGGATTTGCAGTTGAAGGCGAAACCCAAATTGGCGCGCTGCACCGCGACGAAAGCAAGCATCACTATTGTCCGCGCTGCCTGAGCTGGCTCTACACAACCAGCCCGAACCTCGAAGCAATGGGCTTTCTCAACTTCCGCCCAACGATGCTCGAAGACGCAAGCTGGGTTGTCCCTTTCATTGAATCCCAGACGGCGGAGAAATTGCCCGGCGCAGTAACTGGCGCGAGGCACAGCTTCGAGGGCTGGCCATCGCCCAACGATTATGGCCCCCTCATGCAGCAATACGCGGCTGAAGGCGCCCGCCCGCGCTGAAAGCCGCATTCCTGCCACGGATCGTTGCTTCGTCGCTCTTGGCGGGGATAGAACGCGGGCGCCGTGGGACGCTGCGGCCCGATCGGGCGGAGGGTGATTCAATGATCAGGACTTTGGCGGTGGCGGCGGCGCTCGCCTGTGTGTCGACGCCTGCGCTCGCGCAGCAACAGCCAGTCGAGCTCTGCGGCGTGTTCCAAATCACTGACGCCGAGCACGTCTCATATATCCCGATCCCGGGCTTCACCATCTTGGTTGGCCAGCCGCCGTTCTCAGCGCCTCCCGGCGCCGTGCACGCCGTTGTGTGTGACCGCACGTCTATCTTCTTGGGTCCAAACGATCATCGCGTGATCACTGACCTCGGCGTGCCATTGTTCATTCGAAACGGCGGCCGCATCGCCGTCCTTGAGATCGCGGATCGCCAATTGCGTCTGCGCTTCACACAAGGCCAGCCCACGCCGGCGGAGCAGGCGGCAATCGGCCCAGCGATCGAACGCGCTCTCGCGGACATGGATCGCCTCCCGCCGAGGCAAGCGCCAGCGCGAACGACCCCGTAGTGAAAATCGTCCAAAGGCACCGCGTCGCCGGTGGCGAACTCGCGTACTGCTCTCACACAAGCGCCGCGACTGGCACAGAGATGCGGCTCTCAGTGTTCACCCCGCCGGGGAACGGACCGTTTCCGTATTTGATTTGGCTTTCCGGGCTCACCTGCACCGAAGACAACTTCACGACCAAGGCCGGCGCATATGGCGCTGCCGCAAAGCACAGCGTCGCCATCATCGCGCCTGATACATCGCCGCGCGGTGAGGGCGTTGCCGATGACCCATCCTACGATCTGGGCCAAGGCGCCGGCTTTTATATCGATTCAACGCAAGCGCCGTGGGCGCCGCACTTCAAGATGGAGAGCTACGTCACCCGTGATCTCATCGCAGCGGTGGAAGGCGCGTTTCCGTTGGCGCAGCGGCGTTCGATATTCGGCCATTCCATGGGTGGTCACGGCGCGCTGACGCTCGCGATGAAACACCCGCAACTGTTCAAGAGCGTGTCTGCTTTCGCGCCGATCTCATCGCCGACGCGTTGCCCATGGGGCGAAAAAGCGTTCACAGCGTATCTCGGGCCGGATCGAGATGCGTGGCGCGGCCACGACGCGGCGCTGCTGATGGATGCCGGGAAGGCATCGAGCTTTGACGACATCCTCGTCGATCAAGGCACAGCTGATCAATTTCTCGAACAGCAACTGAAACCGGAGCTGTTGGAGGAGGCCGCACGCAAGTCAGATCAGAAGCTCACTCTGCGCCGGCAAGAAGGCTATGATCACTCGTACTTCTTTATGTCGACGTTCGTCTCCGAACACGTCGCCTTTCACGCCGCGCGCTTGGCGTAACGGTCACGAGGTCGCCCGGGCTAGGCGGCGGGCGATTGCGGCGCGCGAGCCAAGTCGCAACACCCGCGAATATCGACAACACTATGAAGGAGGCGCCACGCGCGAGCTCCGAGAGCCGCGCGGTGTCGACAACAAACACCTTGATGATCGTTGCGCCGAAAATCGCGAGTCCGATCCAGCGCAGCAGAGGATCGTTGCGCACAGCGCCAAGCGCCAGCGCGGCGGCGCCAAGCAGCGCCCACACAGCCGAGTAAACCCAAAGCTCCACTTCGCCCGCCGTGGCCGTGCTCATTGCCGCGCCGTGGTGCAGCCACCGCACTGCAACGGTTGCCGCAACGAATAGATGCGCAGCGCACGCGACAGTGCCGGCAATAACCAACCACTTCACCCAGCGCGCATACGGGACGTCCGGCGCAATGTAACTCAGCGCCGCCGCGCCGAGCATCAATGCAAGCGCGGCAGTGGCGGATAGCGTTGTCGCCAGCTGCGCCGGCGCAATGCCCCACCATGGATTGTAGATCAGCCACATGCCGAGCGCGGCGAAGCCAATGCCCGGCCAAATCGCCGTCGCCCAGATCGACTGCAAGTCATGCAGGTAGGCGCGCACGGTGTCGCGTCCCGGCGCGAGCCGCGTGAGGTACGCGGCGGCGACGACCAACGCCAGCGGCCAGATCGCGTGCAGCAGGCCCTCGATCGCAGCTGGCTCGACGCCATTGTCCATGTAGCCGCGATGATACTGCCAACGGATGACGCAATGGCCCGCGCTCCACGCAAACAGCGCAGCGACGGTCGATGCCGCAAAGCGCGTCGGCTCCGCGTCCTTCGAGACGGAAAGTGCGCGCGCGAGGCCAAGCGCCAGACCCATCGCGCCGATCTGTGCGACGACGGCAAGCAGGGTGGAGAAGGCGTTGCTCGCCATGCTGTCTTGCGCGCCCCAGATCGGGTGAACCGCAAGCAGCATCACAACGACAGCGAACGCCAACGCGGCCCAAGCAACGCCGCGCATCATGCTCATCAGATCTTGCGTGAACGGACGATGCAGGTTGCGTGCTGCGCGTATCCGCGCAGTGATCGCAACCACCAAAGCGAAGGCCAAACCCGCCAGCGCATAACATGCGCTTTCGAACAGGCCGATTGTTGGTTCGGCCATCGCGCCGTTGTGAAACGCGTGCCGGATTTCCATGATGAGCCAGAGCAACACAAGCACGCCACCAGCAGCGGCATATAGGCGAGCAAATACAAGCTGGCGCGTGTAGAGGCGGTTGGCCGCCACAAACGCCAAAGCCGCCGGAGCGGCGAATGCAAGAGCGAGTGGATTGAGGATTGGCCAATCGTCGATGACTGCGCGTCCTGGCCCTCCCCACCAGGGGTTCATCGCAAGGCCCGGAATGAGCAGGGCATAGAGTAGTCCGAGCCCGAGCAGCACGTGCCCGCGCCAGGCGCCAATCGGCCCGGGCGCCTCATGAATGCGCGGCAACAGAACGAGGCCTGCCGCCATCAGCGCAATCACGCGCAGCGAGGTTTCCGTTAAGCCGTCGAGCGCAATAGTCGCGCCGCCCGCCGCGATCCAGCGCAACAAGACCATCGTCGCGACAAGCGCGGTGAACGCGGCTGCCGCGCTCAGAGCTTCGGCAATGCCGATATTCTCCTTGCTGCGGCGAACCACGGTGGAGGCTGCGAACAGCAACGCAGCTGCGCCAAGCAGCACCAGCAGACCCTGCCAGAATGGCATCTGCCCACCGAGCGTTGCGCCGATCAGCGTCGGCGACACCGCCTGGCCAAGTGCAAGCGCCGCTGCAGTCAGCGCCGCCCATCCGATGACGCGCCACCCGCGCCAAGCAAGCCCGATGGAGAAGAGAAGCGCCATGGCCGCATGCCCGGCCGCGCGCATCTCCGCAGGCAGTGCTGACTCAATGGCCACCAGCATGAGCACCGCGCCGGAACCGGCCCAGAGATCGATGGCGATGTCGGCCTTGAGGTTCTGTGCGCGCGGCTCAACCCACCACGCGCACACGCACAACAGCGCGCCACCGATAAGAAGCGGCAGCCAAGCTGCAACCGAATGCCAGCCATCGCCGCGCGAAACCGCTGCGAGCAATGTGAGGATCGACGCGCCGATGCCGCCTGCGCCTGCGGCGGTCTTCCGTCCGGAGCGATGCGGGTTCGAGGCCAGTGCCGAGACCGCAACCACGAACGCGCCAACCAGCGCACTCGGATAGAAGTCGTTGCCGAGCGGAGGGAAGTAGAAGCGTGCGCGCAGGTAAGCGATGAAGCCGATGACAAGCGCACCCGTCGCGATCGCCAACGCCACTGGCAGTGCAACGCGCCCCCGCACGGCGTACGCCGCAAGCGCGACGTGGAAAATAGCGATCAGCGCAGGCCCAGCGATCTGCCCAGATGGCGCGGGCGCCACGAAGATCCACGCCCAGATCAGCAGCACACTCGAAACACTTACGGCGATGCTTGGGCCGAGTCCCGAAGCACTCGACCATGGAAGGCGCGCCTTAGCTTCGTCCGCCAGCGGCCGGCGCAACGCGAGCGCAACGCCGCCGAGGCTCGCGATACTCACGATCACCAATGCGCGACGGACCTCGTCGGCGCCGATCGATTGGAAGAACCAGAAGTAGAGGCCGGTCAGCGCGACGATCGACACCCACGGCCAGCGGCGCAGCGCCGAAAGTGCAAATCCGCCGCCAGCGACTGCGACGAGGTAGAGCGTCAGCAACCACGATGGCCACGCAGGTGCGTAAGCCAGGGCAGGCGCAAGCAGCGCCATGAAGATGGCCAGCACGCCCAACGCCTCGCCGTGCAGGAACGAGAGTCCAATCAGCGCGAGCGCGCACAGCGCCAGCAACGCGGCCGCGCCGGCCCAGCCAATCAGTCCAAAGCCCAGCGCACCCCACACCGTGGCGTAGAGCACGACAACACCCGCACCGGCAAGCAGCCCGGACATGAGCGGATGACCCGGCGGTTTGGCGATGCCGATGCGCCGCGTCCACTCGCTCACGCCGAGAAGAACTGCGCCCAGCAAAAGCGAAGCCGCAATACGCAGCGTTGGTGTGAACAAACCTGATTGAACAGCGTACGAGACGACGAGGATCGAGCCCACAGCGAACCCGATGCCCATGAGCCAAGCCATGCCCTTCTCGGCGAGCCACTGATCGAGCGGGGGCGTCGGCTTCTTCGGCTTTGGCGAGGTCGGCGCGGGCTGTTCCGGTTCGCCGAGCGGCGGGGCGGCGCGCTCGTCGAGCAGAAGTGGCGAATGCATACGGGGTTTTTCACCGGGGGCCGGCGCCGGCGTTTCGATGACCGCGCCTTCGCTGTCGTTTGATGCCTCCGGTATTGGATTGTCGAGTACGAGCACGTCGTCCGGCACAACTTCGGTGAGCAGCAACGGCTCTTCTTCGAGTGGCGCCTTCGTTTCAGCAGCGGGCGCAACAGACGCCTGTTCTTGTACCGGCGCCGCTTCGGTTGATGTTTGAACCGGGACGCCTGATCTCAGCGCAAACAGCTGTAGTTCAAGCTCGGAAACGCGGCGCGCGAGCGCTTGTATGCGCTGCTGTTGCAGCCACACCCAAACACCCAGTGGCAAGAATGCCAAGATCCACAACTGCACGACGCGCCGCCCCTCGCGGATAGGGATGGACGATCCTTCGAGCCGTAGGCTCGGCGCAATAGTTTGCGTCGGCGAAGCGCCTCGCTTCCCTGGCCAAGCGAGTTTGCATGGTTAACGCGCTCGTGCTCAAACGCGCTCATGACATTTGCATTCAATCCACCGTCACAACCATCTGTCGCAATCGTGGGGAGTGATGCTCGCTTTCCAGTACGCCGCATCTTCTGCGTCGGGCGAAACTACGCCGATCACGTACGGGAAATGGGGAATGATCCGAAGAGCGAGCCGCCTTTGTTCTTCACAAAGCCCGCGGATGCGGTTGTCGAAAGTGGTTCTGTGATCGCTTACCCGTCGAACACATCGAACTTTCATCACGAAGTCGAACTGGTGATCGCGATCGGGAAGGGTGGCGCGAACGTCGAGGATGATGCTGCGCTCTCACATGTGTGGGGCTATGGCGTCGGCGTCGACCTCACGCGCCGCGACCGGCAATCCGAGGCGAAGAAAGCTGGCACACCCTGGGATACCGCTAAGGGCTTCGACCACTCAGCGCCGATCAGCGCGCTGACACCCGCCGCTTCGGCAGGCGACATTACCAACGCGCGCATTTGGCTCAAAGTGAATGGCGAAACACGTCAAGATGCGTCGACACACGACATGATCTGGAGTGTCACTGAGATTATCGCCGCGCTCTCGCGTTGGTGGGATCTGAAACCAGGCGATCTCATCTTCACCGGCTCGCCCTCCGGCGTCAGCGCGCTCGAACGCGGTGATCGTATCGAGTGTGGCGTCGAAGGCTTGGCGCCGCTGAGCTTCGCGATCGGTCGCTAAGCTTCCAGCGCAAGCAGCGCAAACGTCGCCAGCCAATGCTCGCCCATGTAGTCGCCCGCGACGTGAGGAAGGCCTGCCGCGATGTGCAGGTCGGCGGCCGCGAGTGCGCGCTCCGTCATGGGGTGTGAACCGCCAAGCGCTGAAGCTATCGAGCGCCAGCACCACGCGCGCGCGAAATTCAAACCATCGAGATGCGCGATCTTGCCATCGCTGCGATCGCTGACTCGAGCGGGGGCGAATAGCGTTTCAGGCTTCCCGTCCGCCGCATCCGGCAGGAAATCACCGAACCACGTCGCGAACGCCGCGGGCGCCAGAAAGCGCCGCATGCATTCCGCTTCCATCAAGGTCGGCGACAGAAAGTCGTCCTGGCTCGGCTCCCAAGCCTGCGCGCCGCGATCTTCGCCGTACCAAGCCAGCACCTTATCGCGCATCAACTCATAGAGATCCGGATCGTTCGACTCCGCATAGCCCGCCGCCAAGCGCAGCGCGAACGCGGTGGAGGAATGCACACCCGTGCGCACCGGATAGTCCGCCAGCGGCAGAAACGCACTGAAGCGCGCCGCGAACGCCTCGGCGAGCGGACGTAGTGTTGCCGCCGCACGCTTGCCTACGCCATCTTGATGCTGATCGAGCTCGGCTTGCAGCGCCAGCAACCAGCCCCAGCCATACGGTCGCTCGAAACCACGCGACTGCGGAGTGGAGATGTAAGCCAGCTCTCCGGCAACGTTTGCAGCCGTAATGCGCTCGTCAAACAGCGCGCTGATCTCTTTCGCCGCCGCAAAATCCGGATAACGCCGCATCAGCCGCGCCATAAGCCAATAGCCGTGCACACACGAGTGCCAGTCATAGCTGCCGAAGAAGATCGGGTGCACGCGGCGCGGCGTCATCGCATCCGCATCGCTCACCAGCACATGCTGCATGATGTTCGGATACTCGCGGCTGACATGCGCCAGCGCGAGCGAAGCGAATTTCTCAGCGATCTCGCGCGTGAGCTTGCTCATGAGGGGAACGCCAGGAAGCGCATGAGCAGGATGTTGGCGATCAGCAACGGGATCGCCGTTGGGATTTGCGCGCGGATCACGCCGTTGAGCGCCGCTTTGCGGTCCGGCAGCTCAAGCAGGTTCGCGGGCACGACGTTGAAGTTCGCCGCCATCGGCGTCATCAGCGTTCCGCAGAAGCCTGCGAGCATGCCGATCGCGCACACGCGCGCCGGGTCGCCGCCGAGCACCACAACCACAAACGGCAACCCAACCGCCGCTGTCATTACCGGAAACGCCGCGAACGCATTGCCCATGATGATCGTGAACAGCGCCATACCGACGCAATAGGCGATGACCGCGAGCGTCCGCGAGTCTTCGAGGCCGGGAATGTACTCAGAGAAGAGCGCGCCAACCTGCTGGCCAACGCCCGCAACCAGAAACACCGCGCCAAGCGAAGCCAGCATTTGCGGCAGAATCGCCGCCCAGCCGACAGCATCGAGCAAGCGCCGCGCTTCCTGCAGCGGCGCGATCACAGGCGGCCGCAGCCACAACATGCCAACGGTCACTGCGATCAGCGTCCCGAGGATGAGCGAAATCAAAGTCGCTTGCGCGGGGTCGATCAGCGCAGGCCCCCAGTCTGTTTCCTTCGCGATCAGCGTGCCACCCAGCGCAACAGCCGGAATGATCAGCGCCGGCAGAAACAACAGATCGCCACGTTTCATCGCGCTCTCGCGCCGTTCTTCGGGCGACGTTGTTGAAGGTTTGCCCTGACCGAGCCCGATCGTTGCAACAATCACCAGGCCCAAAGCCAACACGCCATTGCCGAGATCGCCCAGATAAGCGCCGGCTAGAAAGCTCGTCGCCAGCAGGCCCCAGAACAGGAAGTTGAACACGCGACGCGGATTGCTCGCATCCAGCAGCGAGAGCAACGAGACGGCGGCGAAGAACATGCCCACCAGAATGTAGATGTAAGCCAGCGTGATCATTGTGCCGCCTCCGGCGCTTCGCTGGTTGGGGCTGCAGCCGCAAGCCTTCGCTTCAAATGCGCGTCGAGCAGCCACAAGCGGATCGTGTGAATAGCGAGCGCCGCAATCGCCGTCGGTATCGCCCACACGGAGAGCTGCAACGGCTCAACGATGATGCCGTTCTGCTCGAGGAATCCTTTGATCAATAGGATCGAGGCGATGGCGATGAAAATATCCTCGCCGAAGAAGAGCGCGATGTTGTCGACCGCCGCCGAGTGCGAGCGGATCAGGAAGCGTTCGCGATCTGGCAGGGCGCCAAACTTCGCCTCCGCCGCGCCCTCGGCCATCGGCGCAACGAGCGGCCGCACCATTTGCGGATGGCCGCCGAGCGATGTCAGTCCCAACGCCGCCGCCGCCTGGCGAATGACGAAATAGACCCAGAGCACCCGTCCAACCGTCGCTGCCTGCACCTTGGCGATTAGCATGCGTGCGCGATCTTGCAGGCCAGCGCGCTCGAGCAACCCAATCGCCAGCAACACGAACCAAACGATGCTGACATAGCGGCTATCATTGAATGCCTTGCCGAACGCCGCGAGCGTTGAAATCGCGGCGGCGTAGTACACCGCAATCTCCGCCTCAGGCGTCCACGCCGCCGCAAGGCCCGTGGTCAACGCTGCCGCCATCACCACCAACAGCGGATTCGCGCGGAGCACGAAGCCCAGCACCACAACGCCGATGCCTAACAATACGAGCATGCTTCCCCCGTCAGCGTCTTACGCTCTGCCGTATCCACCGCCGCCTGGCGTCTCGATCACAAATACATCGCCGGGCTCGACCTGTGCTTTGCCAGTGGCCGAGAGCGGCGTAACCGAGCCGTCCGCGCGTTCAACGCGATTGGCGCCAGCAGCGCCGTCGCTTCCGCCATTCAAGCCAAACGGCGCGGTCGCTCTGCGATTAGCGAGCATTGCCGCCGTCATCGGTTCGCGGAAGCGGATGCGCCGCACGGCGCCGTCACCGCCTTTGTGAGCGCCTTTGCCGCCGGAGCCACGCCGCACACCGAAACGCTCTACAAGAACCGGGAAGCGCGTCTCCAGCACTTCCGGATCGGTGAGGCGCGAATTGGTCATGTGCGTCTGTACGACTGCTGCGCCGTCGAAAGAGGGACCAGCGCCCGAGCCGCCGCAGATCGTTTCATAGTACTGGCGCTTCTCGTCGCCGAACGTAAAGTTGTTCATCGTGCCCTGCGACGCCGCTAACGCGCCAAGCGCGCCATAGAGCGCGTCCACGACGACTTGGCTCGTCTCAACATTGCCAGCCACTACCGCCGCGCCACGCTTGGGATTGAGCAACGAGCCCTCCGGCACGATGATCTCGATCGGCTTCAGGCAGCCTTCGTTCAGCGGAATGCTGTCATCCACGAGCGTGCGGAACACATAGAGCGTCGCCGCGCGCGTGATCGCCAACGGCGCGTTGAAGTTGCTCTCTTGCTGCGGGCTCGTGCCGGTGAAGTCGATTTTCACCGTGCGCTTGGCGTGATCAGGCGTCACCGCGACACGCACCGTCGCGCCACTATCCATGGTCACGCTGAATTCGCCGGGCTTAAGCCGATCGACCACGCGTTTGATCTGCTCTTCGGCGTTGTCCTGCACGTGGCGCATGTAAGCGGCGACCCCGGCGCGGCCATAGTGCTCGACCAAGCGTGCCAACTCGTCCGCGCCGCGCACGACGGAAGCGATCTGTGCTTTAAGATCGGCAATGTTGCGATCGATATCGCGCGCGGGATGGGCGCCCGACGCAAACAACGCGCGTGTCTGTGCTTCGAGGAGCTGACCATCCCGAACGAGTAGGAAGTTCTCGATCAGCACGCCCTCATCTTCGATCCGTTTCGAATCCGGCGGCATCGAGCCTGGCGTGATGCCGCCTATGTCAGCGTGATGCCCACGCGCGGCCGTGAAGAAGGCTGGGCGCGTGTCGCCATCGAGGATCACCGGTGCAATCACGGTGATATCCGGCAAGTGTGTGCCGCCCGCATGCGGCGCGTTGAGCATGTAGACGTCGCCCGTGCGCATTGTACCGCCGCGCTGACCGATGATCTCGCGCACGCTGTCGCTCATCGAGCCCAGATGCACCGGAATGTGGGGCGCATTGGCGACGAGACCACCTGTCTCATCGAACACGGCGCATGAGAAATCGAGTCGCTCCTTGATGTTTACGGAGGAGGCCGTCGTCTGCAGCGCCAGCCCCATCTCTTCGGCAACACCCATGAAGCGGTTGTTGAACACTTCGAGCAGAATCGGGTCAGCTGCGGTGCCGATGGCGCTGCGTTCGATGTGCGTGGCGCGCGTGAGCACGAGATCGCCATGCTCACTCATGCGCGCCCGCCAACCGGGCGCGACATAGGTCGTGGCGCCATTCTCGATGACCAGCGCGGGGCCGCCGGTCTCGAATCCGGCCTGCAGTGTCTCACGACGATAGGCCGGGGCGTCGCTCGAACGTCCGACGCTCTCGTTGGCGGGGCCTGCTCCAGGCCGCGCCTGAGCTTCTTGACGAGTTTCCGAGACAGTGTGCGTCACTGCCTCGGCTGAGAGTGATCCCACAACAATCGCTCGCGCAGGATCGACAAATCCAAAGCGCTTCCGATGCTCGCCCTCAAACGCCGTCTTGAGCGTGGTCACATCCGCGAACGGAATCGGCAGCGTCGAATCCGCGCCGTCGTATTTGAGATTGGCTGTGATGATCGTCTTGATCTCAATGCCATCGAGCGGCTCTGCGGCGCGGAGCGCCAGTGCTTGGGCGCGCCGGTTCAGGCCGCGCGCTTCGCTTAGCTTTTCCTCGACTGTTTCCTCCGCCACCGCGCGTACGTCAGCGAGCCCAATGCCCCAGGCGCTCAACACGCCCGCAAGCGGATGAAGCAGGATGGACTCCACTCCGACCGCGTCCGCCACCGCACACGCATGCTGCCCGCCCGCGCCGCCGAACGCGACGAGCGCATATTCCGCAGGATTGTAGCCGCGCTGAATCGAGATTTTCTTGATCGCCTCGGCCATGCTTTCGTTGGCGATGCGCAGAAAACCTTCGGCGGCTTGCTCCGGCGTGATGTCGCCGATCTCCGCGCATAACTCCGCAAACTTGCGCTCGACCACGTCGCGATCGAGCGGCTGATCGGCGTTCGGCCCGAAGATCGCGGGAAAGAACTCTGGCCGCACGCGGCCGAGCAGCACGTTGCAATCCGTGATCGTCAGCGGCCCGCCACGGCGATAACAGGCTGGCCCCGGATCGGCGCCGGCGCTGTGTGGCCCAACACGCAAGCGCATGCCATCGAAAAAGCAGATCGAACCACCGCCGGCCGCCACCGTGTGAACCTGCAGCATTGGCGCCGAAAGCCGCACGCCCGCGACAACCGTTTCGTTCGTCCGCTCGAACGCGCCCGCATAGTGCGAAACATCCGTCGATGTGCCGCCCATATCGAAGCCGAGCGCGTGATCGAACCCAGCGCGCCGCGCCGCGGCCGCCATGCCGACGACACCGCCAGCAGGTCCCGAAAGCACCGCGTCGCGCCCGCGAAACGCGTCTGCGTGCGCCAGGCCGCCGTTGGACTGCATAAAGAGCAGTTCGGCATCACCGCCAAACCCACGCTCGAAGCCATCAATGTAGGCGCGCAGCACCGGCGAGAGATAAGCATCCGCCACCGTTGTATCTGCGCGCGGCACGAACTTGATCAGCCCGCTAATCTCTGAACTCACGCTCACCTGCGTGAAGCCGATTTCGCGCGCGATCTCCGCCAGCCGCTGCTCATGCGCCGGGTAAACCCAGCCATGCAGGCAAGCAATCGCCACTGCCCGCAAGCCATCGTCGTATGCAAGTTGCAGCTCCGCCCGTGCGTGCGCTTCGTCCAGCGGCGTCAACACGTCGCCTTCCGCTGTCACCCGCTCGCGCACTTCGATCACGCGCTTCTGCAGCAAATCTGGTTTCACGATGTGCAGCGCGAAAATATCCGGCCGCGCCTGCGTGCCGATCTCCAGCGCGTCACCGAAGCCGTCCGTCACCACCAGCACCGCGTCCGCGCCCTTGCGTTCTAGCAGTGCGTTGGTGGCGACCGTCGTGCCGAGCTTCACCGCCTCGATGTCGGCGAACGTTGCGCCATGCTCTTTGAGAATGAGTCGCATCGCCTCGAGTGCAGCGTCCTCGTAGCGGCCTGGCGCCACCGACAGCAGCTTCTTCACGACCTCAACGCCGCCCGGCCCGCGCGCCACCACGTCGGTAAAGGTGCCGCCGCGGTCGATCCAGAATTGCCAGCCGTCGTTCATCGCGGCGCGACCATGCCAGCAGCGAGCGCGCAATCAAGCGCTTAGCGATTGCCGCGGCGCGCTAGGGCGGAGTAGGTTCTCCGCCAACGACGGGAGCTGAGCCGCTTGAAGCCCACGAACATCGCGAACCCCGACTACTTCCATAAGGTCGTCGATTGTCAGTGGGCGTGTCCGGCGCATACGCCGGTGCCCGAATACATCCGCCTGATCGCGGCGCAGCGCTACACCGACGCGTACATGGTCAATTGGAAGTCGAACGTGTTTCCCGGGATTCTCGGGCGCACGTGCGATCGTCCGTGCGAGCCGGCGTGCCGACGCGGCCGCGTTGAAGAGCAGCAGGGCAAACCCGAGCCGGTGGCGATCTGCCGCTTGAAGCGCGTCGCCGCCGACAATAAAGGCGATATCACGGACCTGCTGCCGCCGAAGGCGAAGAAGAAGAACGGCAAGCGCATTGTCTGCATCGGTGCGGGGCCGGCTTCGCTCACGGTCGCGCGCGATCTACTGCCGCTCGGCTACGAGGTTCATATCTACGACGCGGAGAAGAAGGGCGGCGGCATGATCCGCACCCAGATTCCGCGTTTCCGTCTGCCCGAGAGCGTGATCGACGAAGAGGTCGACTACATTCTCGGCTACGAACCAGTCACGCATTTCGGCAAGCGCGTGGACTCACTCAAAGAGGTTCTCGCGCAGAACTGGGACGCCGTGTTTGTCGGCACCGGGGCGCCGCGCGGCCGCGACCTTGGTCTTCCCGGTCAAAAGGAAGCCGCCGCCAATATCCATATCGGCATCGACTGGCTCTCGAACGTCTCGTTCGAGCACATCGATAAGATCGGCAAGCGCGTCATCGTCTTGGGCGGCGGCAACACCGCCATGGATTGCTGCCGCACGTCGCGCCGCCTCGGCGGCGAGGATGTCAAAGTCGTCGTCCGCTCCGGCTTCGATGAGATGAAGGCTTCGCCCTGGGAAAAAGAAGACGCCCAGCACGAAGGCATTCCGATCATCAACTTCCACAACCCGAAAGAATTCACGCACAAGAACGGCAAGCTCACCGGCGTGACGTTCACGAAGATGCATTGGGTCGAGAAGGACGGGAAAAAGAAGCTCGAATCTACCGGCGAGCCGGACGTGCACTTCGAGTGCGACGACGTGCTGATGGCCGTTGGCCAGGAGAATTCTTTCCCCTGGATCGAGCGCGACATCGGCATGACTTTCGACAAGTGGGATATGCCCGTCGTCGATGAAGTGACGTTCCAGTCGTCGATCCCGAACGTGTTTTTCGGTGGCGACGCCGCCTTCGGCCCGAAGAACATCATCTGGGCCGTCGCCCACGGCCATGACGCCGCCGTCTCGATCGATCTTTTCTGCAACGGCAAGGATGTGAAAGATCGGCTGCCGCCGGGCGTGTCGATGATGTCCACCAAGATGGGCATCCACGAATGGGCCTACGACAACGATATCTCGCTCGACCTTCGCTACAAGGTGCCGCTGGTCGAGCCGGAAGTCGCACTGCGCAACGTCCGCATCGAGGTCGAAAAGGGCTTCGATCCGTTGCTTGGCTACAAGGAAGCGCAACGCTGCCTGAACTGCGACGTGCAGACGGTGTTCTCGGCGCCGGCCTGCATCGAGTGCGACGCCTGCGTCGACATCTGCCCGATGGACTGCATCACGTTCACCGAGAACGGCGAAGAGACCGACCTTCGCGGGCGCCTCAATGCTCCCGCTGCAAACGTCACGCAGGATCTCTACGTGCAGGACGGTCTGAAAACTGGCCGTGTCATGGTGAAGGACGAGGACGTCTGCCTGCACTGCGGCCTCTGCGCCGAGCGTTGCCCGACGGGCGCGTGGGACATGCAGACCTTCTTGCTCGACATTACTCACGCCGGCTGCGCGCCGAAGGCGCCAGCGAAGCGAAAGGCGCTCGCAGCTGCAAAATAGCAGCGGATTTCGTGAAACTTGAGTTAGACGCCTGTCGCAAGCGGAACATCCCTGCGGCAGGTGCGTCATCGTCCAGCGCGGCGTCCCTTTAGGCACGCCGTCTCGACTGATGCCGCGTGATCTCTACCACCCAGAAGGGGACAGATATGATCCGTCGTTTCGCAACCGCCGTAGCGGTCAGCTTCGCACTCTCAACGATCGCCGCGCCGGCGTTCGCTGAAACACCGTACCGCACGGCCGAAGCTCAAACCTTCAGCGCGGAAGAACTGCAAGCTTATGGCCTGGACGCCGCAACGACACAGCGCGCGCTCGACCTGCAAAACCAAGGCTATGAGATCCGCACGATCTCGGAAGCGGAAGCCGCGCAATATCAAGCTGGCTTCACCAACAACAAGTGGGTCTGGCTAGGCATTTTGGCCGGCGTGATCGTGGTCGCGGTTGTGGTCGCCGATTAATGCCAAACCGGGGGTTACGCCTCGGAGTGCTAACGCTGTCGCTGCTTGCGGCGGGCTGCGCAATCAGCCCGAACTCGAACATCGAGGAATTCGCCGGCAGCAGCGGCAGCAATAGCTTCGAGATCGTTCATCGCAACATGACGTCGCCGGACGCCCTCGTGTTGCCGGTCGTTCACGACCGGCAGTTCGATGGACCCGCTTGCGGCGCTCATACGCTTGCCAGTGTCGTCAATTATTGGCGCGGCCCAGGCACGATGGACGGTCGAACATTCTTCCGTGAGCACCCGCCTGTCGACGGCATGGGCTACTCCATGGCCGAGATTCTGCAAGCTGCGCGCAATGAAGAGCTACTCGCAAGCGCGGTGCGTATGCCCGAGCAAGGGCTTGTGCGTGAGCTAGAGGCGGGAAGACCCGTGCTCGTGCCTATCCGCGTTCCTTCCATCTACGTGCAGAAGCGCATTTGGCCGGGCGGCCAAGTGCCGGTGTTCGGCCTTGTGCGTAACTCGGTGATCTATCGGGCGAGCCGCATCTCTGAGGTAACGAGCCTCGCGATGGTCAATCACTACATGCTGGTTGTTGGCCATGACGGCGATCATTTCGTCGTGGTCGAGCCCGTGATGGGCTACCGGACGATCAGTTTCCGCAGATTGGAACGCTACCGCGACGCGTTTGACGATGCAGCCATCGTCTTCGGCTCAACCCGCCCGCGCGTGACCACGGCCGACGCCCCAGCAGAGCCTCTGGTCGCCAGCTGAATCCGGCGCCTGACACTTCATTTGCGGCCCGCGACCGGCTACTAAGTTCCTCCCTACGGGCGGACTGGCCGCTTTCGTTACGGGTTACGAGGCGCGCACCACCGCATGGCCAAGCCACTCGCCGCGACCAACGATTTCGTCGTCAAATTCGCCAACGT
>CADEDT010000065.1:1391-19262 GCA_902826145.1 uncultured Caulobacteraceae bacterium | reverse complement strand
TCGTCCTTGGCCACCCGGTATTGCTTGCCGCCCGTCTTGATTACCGCGAACATCGCACTCGTCTTCCAAAACTAAAGCACGCCCGGACGAAGCTCGCCCGGGCGGGGAGCGGGGATATAAGAGAAACGCCCCCGCAGCGTCAATGCGGAAGCGGGACATTTTCGCGCGATTTTGGCCGCCGAGGCCGAACCTGCGGCATGCGGCTTTCGCGACCGAAATAGCACCTGATTTCTGATATTTAACCTAGGCTCGCCAACGCAGGGACATGCATGACAGCCCCGCGTCGATCTTGGCGATCTCGCGGGTATCGAGGATCGCCACCCGATAGCCCGCGTGGGCCAGCAGCTCGGCTGTCTTCGGATAGCCCTCAGACAGCAGCACCGCGTCGCCGATCCGAAGCGCATTCGCTGCCCCCTCTTCGCCTTCAGGCGTGAGGATCAACCGGAAGGCCGGAAACGGCTCCGCCGCCGCCAGTCGCGGCGTGCAAAGGATCGCCTCCTCATCCAGCATCGAGCAGTCCGACTTGAGGTGGAGCACGTTAGGCGGCGTGCTCACCACGACGCCCTGCTGACCGATCTGCGCGAGCAACGACACTAAAGCGGTCGCGCCGGCGACACTCGTTCTCGCGGACGCACCGATGAACACAGCGCGCGGCGTAGTGAGCACGTCGCCGCCTTCCGCTGTCCCATCTTCCAATCGGAGTACGCGCTCGAAATTGCGCTCAAGTGTAGTCGCCATCTCCGCTGCTTCGCCGCGTCTCGTCGGCGCGCCGGGACGGAGCAGAATTGCGGCGCCCCTGAATACGAGCGCTGTGTCTTCCACGAACAGGGCGTCGGGAAACGCGTCGAGCGCAGGCAGCGTCTCGACGCTCACACCAACCGATTCGAGCGCGCTCACATACGCGGCGTGCTCGCGCAGCACGCCTTCATAGCTCGGCGCGCCAACATCGACCGCTCGCAGGCCATCCACGACAGAGCGCGACGGCGTGCGCACGATGGCACGGTTGAACGCATGAAAACTCATGCGCTCAACCTAGCGCAAAAATTAGACGCGCGACCATTCCATGATCCAATTCTGCTCCCAGCTCTGACCCGCATCGCGCGACGAAGCTTGCCGCCAGCGGCACGAACTCCGCGTGATGTTGTCCCAGACGCCGATATATTTCACGGCCACGCCGTCAACGACGTCATCGGTGACGAAAATCCCCGCGGCGTTCTCGAAGCTGCCGAGTTGCCCCGGAACGGTGACAACGCCCGAACGCGCGTTGACCCAGTGATCCGACCAAACTTGTTTCTCAACATCGAGAAGCCGAAGTCCCATGCCAGAGAAATTCCGTGCTGGAATACGCAGCTCCTCGACGCTGCAAACACCGCCGAGAATGCCGACCACCGTCGCCTCGCCCGGATACTCAAGCCACTCGCCGTTGACGATCGAGCGGTTGTGAATGCGCCACTCACCAGTAAGCCAATCGAAATCACCTGGGCGCCCAGGCGTGGGTGTCGCCGGCAGCGGCGGCATCGCATCGAAACGCGGCGGCGCGCTCATCGGCGCACCCGTAGCACAAGCTGGCAGCAGCGCCACCGCTGCTCCAGCGGCGATGAGCGCACGTCTTTGCTGATCCATTTCATCTGTCTCCCCTCGCGAAATTGAGGCTAGGCCAGACCCTATTCCGCTAAACCTGCCACCCAATGTCAGCTTTTCGTGGTAGGCTGACAAAATGCGAGCAAGCCGCCTCTTATCGATCCTCATCCTCCTGCAAATGCGCGGGCGCCTCAGCGCCGAATCGCTGGCGGAGGAGTTTGAAGTCTCTGTCCGCACGATTTATCGCGACGTCGATCAGCTCAGCGCCGCTGGAGTGCCGATCTACGCAGAGCGCGGGCGCAGCGGCGGCTTCCAACTACACGACGGCTACCGCACCAAGCTCACGGGCTTCACCGCGCAAGAGGCCGATGCGCTGCTCCTGTCGGGTGCAGGCACCGCCGCACAAGATCTCGGCCTAGGCGCCGATCTCGCCGCCGCACAGCTCAAATTGCTCGCAAGCCTGCCGCCGGAATCGGGGGCCAAGGCCGAGCGCGTCTCCGCGCGCTTTCATCTCGATCCGATCAATTGGTACACGCGCGCCGACGCCTCCGACGTGCTAAAGCCGCTCGCCGCAGCTGTGTGGAACGAGCGACGCATTCGCGTGCGCTACGAGAGCTGGAAAGATGTGGTGGATCGCACGCTCGACCCGCTCGGGCTCGTGCTCAAAGGCGGCATTTGGTACTTGGTCGCCAGCGTCAAGAACACGCCGCGCACCTACCGCGTCTCCAACATCCTCGAGATGCAAACATTCGAAACGACCTTCACTCGCCCTCGCCGCTTCAACCTCGCGCGCTATTGGAACGAATGGTCGAAGGATTTCGAAGCGCGGCTCCTCAAGGAAACCGCAACGATCGAAATCTCACATGCCGGCCGCCGCATCCTGCGCGACGTCAACGCCGCCGCCCACCAAGCGGTCGAAACGCAACACAAACCCTGCAAGCCGGCAGGCTGGGTGCGCAGCGATGTCCCGATTGAAAGCATCGACCTCGCAAAGCGCCAATTCCTGCGCTTGGGTTCAGACGTGAAGGTGATCAGCCCGGCCAACCTGCGTTCCGCAATCGCCGAAGAAGCTCGAACGATAGCCGCGCTCTATAAGAGCGACGAACGATAGCGAAGCAGGCTAGTCTGGCGGAGAGGGAGGGATTCGAACCCTCGGTACGCTTGCACGTACTCCGGTTTTCGAGACCGGCCTATTCAGCCACTCTAGCACCTCTCCGGAGGCCCGCTTAATGGCGAGCGCCGGGCCGGCTTGCAAGTCCGGCGCCCGGCTTTTGCAGCTTTTCTGGCGCCCGGCGGGGTGAGAGAACGAGTTCTTATGCGGTGGATGGCGGTTTTGGGCTGCGCGATGGCGCTTGTCGCGTGCGGGCGCCCGGCGGCGACAACGCCAACCGTGCAATGCGCGGTGTTCGAGCCCGGCGCGACGGTCGCGATCGCCGCGGGACGCGTCAATCGCGGCGCCAACATCTTCGAACCGGAAGAACGTGTTGGGGGCGTTGGCGACGTCGCCGCGTTCGACATCGACATCAACGAAGTCACCAATGAGCAGTACGCCGCCTTCGTGGGCGCCACGCAGTACGTGACTCTCGCCGAACGCCCCGACCCCGATGGCGCGCCAATGGGCGCTGCCGTGTTCGATCGTGAGCAAGCGCGGTGGCGTGTCGATCCGACCGCAAACTGGCGCCATCCGGACGGCGCGGCCTCGTCGATCGACGGCCGCAAGCGTTATCCTGTCGTGGCAGTCGCATACGAGGACGCCGAGGCGTATGCGCGTTGGGCTGGACGGCGCTTGCCAACGGAGAACGAGTGGGAGTTCGCCGCGCGCGGCGGTTCCCCCGCCCCTGCCGATCGACGCGCGGAAGCGTTCAGTACGAACGACGCGCCGATAGCCAATACGTGGCAGGGCGTCTTTCCATTTCGCGACACCGGCGAGGACGGCTTCGTTGGCCTAGCGCCCGTTGGCTGTTTTCCGGCGAATGCGCGCGGGCTCTACGACATTGCGGGCAATGTCTGGGAGTGGACAAGCGATCGCTTTTCCGGCGATCCGCCAACCGACATCGCACGGCCGAACTATCAAGCCGGGATGCGCGTCATCAAAGGCGGTTCGCAATTGTGCGCGGGCAATTTCTGTTCGCGTTTCCGCAGCGGCTCGCGGCAGCCGGGCGATGAGAGCCTCGGCATGTCGCACATTGGTTTCCGCACGGTTGGTGACGCGCCCTAGTCGACCAAAGCCGCAAGCATCCGGCGCAAGACCGCCCGGGCTTGCTTCACACTCAGTCCCTGCTCGTACCGCAAGCGACGCCACACTTCGAAACTCAGGGTGAGATCGAGCGCTTCGAGCATTTCGCCCTTCGCCAGGCTCACAGGCAAAACCGAGCGCAAGGCTTCACGCTGCAGCTTTGTAATTTTCCTGTGCTCTACAGTAAGGAAGTTCGAGGTGTAGCGACGTGCATCGGCCGCCGTCTTGATTGGCAGCATTTGCTCGAAAGCAACCGCGCGGCGTTCACCGAGTTCATCAAGTTTGGCGCGCCAGGTCGTCGCCAAGAATGGCCGCACGAACTCCGGCGTGAGGCGCGCCGTCATGATGGCGTGCATTTCGCGAAAGACGCCCTCCATGTCCGAGAAGAGGCGAAACACTGTGCGGCGGCCAACGCCGGCGCGCTCGGCGACGATCTCGGCGCTCGGATCGGCAACGCCATCGCGCAGAAGCTCAAGCATTGCGTGCGCAATTTTGCGGCGGCTGGCGTTCGAACGTTGCCGCCGGCCATCGACCTCTACAAGCTCAGTCACTTTCGCGGCGCGTGCGCTCACGCTGTAGCTTTCACGAACGCATCGATCACATCGGCTATTTCGTCTGGCTTGTCTTCTTGCAGGAAGTGGCCGCCGCCGATGATCGTCGTATGCTTCTGGCCTTTGCAGCCGGGAATGCGCTCTTGCAAGCGCTTGTCTGCGCCGTTTGTGATTGGATCCTTGTCACTGAAGGCGGTGAGAAACGGCTTGTCGAAAGCTTCGAGCTTCTTCCACGCTTCCTTATTCTCGTTCACCGACGGCATGTCCGGCGCAACCGGAACGAGAGCGGGAAATTGGCGCGCACCGGCTTTGTAGGTCTCATCCGGATAGGGCGCCTCGTAAGCGTCCATTTCCGCTTGGCTGAGTTCGCGCACGCTGCCGCCCTTGATAATGCCGCCGGTCGGAAACACCGGCACTGTCTGGCTGAAATTGCGCCACGACTCGAACGCCGGATTGGAACCCGAACCTGCGGGAAGGAACGTGTTCGCCGCGACGACGCGCGCGAAGCGCTCAGGAAACGCCGCGACCAAACGCAAGCCAATCAGCCCGCCCCAATCCTGGCAGAACAAAGTGATATCGCGCAGATCGTTGGCGACGAGCCAATCGCTCATCCACTTCACGTGCTTCTCGTACGTGTAGTCCTCGCGCTCAGTCGGTTTATCGGAGCGACCGAAGCCGACGAGATCGGGCGCCACGACGCGATGGCCGTTGGCGACAAGCCGCGCGATGATCTTACGATAAAGAAAAGACCAACTCGGCTCTCCGTGCATCAGCAGCACCGGCGCCTTGTTGCGCGGCCCTTCATCGACCGCCGCGATCCGCAGCGTCGCGCCAGAACTATCGCGCACGTCGGTGTAGTGCGCCGCGTACGGAAAATCAGACAGATTGGCGAAGCGTTCGTCAGGCGTGCGGAGCACTCGCATAGTAGGCCTCCTCCCTCGATCCGCATTGACAGAAGGCGGACACGGAATATATTGGCACTTATAGTGCCTATTGTTGCGCTGCGACGTCAAGCGCGATTTTTCGGCCGGCCGGGAGGGACTTGAGTGAAAGTAAGAGCTTGGCTCGGCGGCTTGGCGGTCGCGCTGGTTGCGGCTGGCGCCGGCGTCTACTTTTTCCGTGGCGAGATCGCGACGCGCCTTGTCGAACGCACGGCGCAGACTGCCATGCAAACGTCGCTCGTAGAGGAATTGCCCGACGGCCTGCACGCAGCGTTCTGCGGCACCGGCTCGCCGCTGCCGGACCGCACGCGCGCCGGCCCGTGCCTCGCCATCATCGCGGGTCCGCACACGTTTGTGTTTGATGCCGGCGACGGTGCGTCGGAAACGCTCTCGCTTATGGGCATCCAGCAGCAGAACATCGAGGCGCTCTACCTCACGCACCTCCACTCCGATCACATCGACGGCCTCGATACCGTGGCGCTTCAGCATTGGGCGTCAGGCTCGGCGCGCCAGCCACTCAACGTCGTCGGCCCTACTGGCACGGCGCGCGTTGTGGGTGGCTTGAACGAGGCTTATGCGATCGATCAGGGATATCGTCTCACGCACCACGGCCCAGAAGTGATGCCACCGACCGGCGCGGGTATGCGGGCGCAAGAATTTGCCGTGCCGCTGAATGACGGCGAGGAAATCGAGCTCCGCAACGCCGATGGCGTGCGCATCGTTGCTTTCCGTGTCGATCATGCGCCGACCGATGCCGTCGGCTATCGCGTCGAGTACGCAGGCCGCAGCATCGTCATCAGCGGCGATACCTCACGCTCAACATCGCTCGTGGACTCAGCGCGCGGCGCGGACTTGCTCGTGCATGAGGCAATCTCACCCCGCCTTGACGCGATCATGCATCAAGCGGCCATGAATTCAGGCCGCGAGAACATCGGCGCCATCTTCCACGACATTCTCGACTATCATACGTCGCCCGAGGATGCCGGACGCGTTGCGCAAGAAGCGGGCGTGGACGCGCTCGTCCTCACCCATTTCCTCCCGCAGACGCCGATTCCGGGCCTCACGCACACCTTCGTCCAAGCGGCCAAGTCCACCTATGACGGCCCCGTCTTCGCCGCGCGCGACGGCGACGTGATTTCGCTGCCGCGCGCGGGCGGCATGCACCGCTCACATCATCTTCGCTTCTAGGGAGCGCCACACATGAAACGGCTTGCGATCATCGGCGGCGTATTGGCGCTCCTCGCGCTCGGTGGCTTCCTGCTGTTCAAGCAGTATTGGTATTATCTGCCGGGGATCATCGGCAACATTCAGCACCCGATTGGGCAGCACCGCGAGGTAGCCTGGGCACAAGGGCCGGCCGACACGTCGACCGGCGAGCGTCCGCCGAACATCATCGTCATCGTCGCCGACGATCTCGGCTTCAACGACATCTCGCTCAACGGCGGTTTTGCCAATGGCTTGGTGGAAACGCCAAATATCGATGCGCTTGCGCGTGAAGGCGTGAGCATTGAGCAAGGCTATGCCAGCAACGCCACCTGCTCGCCCTCGCGCGCCGCGATCATGACCGGCCGCTACCCGACCCGCTTCGGTTTCGAGTTCACCTCGGCGCCGCAAGCATTCGCGCGCTACATCTCTCACTCAACGCCGGACGCGCTGCATCAACCGATCTTCCACGAAGAGCGCGTGAAGGACGTGCCGCCACGCGAGACGCTGGGCTTGCCTCCGGGCGAAGTCACCATCGCGGAGGTGCTGCAACAGCAAGGCTATCACACCATGCTGATCGGCAAGTGGCATCTGGGTGAAGTCGCGGAGATGCGTCCAGACGCACAAGGCTTCGATGAATCGCTCGGCTTCATGCAGGGCGCCTCGATGTACCTGCCGCCGAACGATCCGAACGTCGTCAACGCCCAACTCGATTTCGATCCGATCGATCGCTTCCTGTGGCCCAACCTGCAATACGCCGTCGATTGGAGCGGCAACGGCGAGCGCGCCCGCTTCCGCCCTCAGGGTTACATCACCGACTATTTCGCAGACCAAGCGGTCTCCGCGATTGAAGCCAACCGTAACCGGCCCTTCTTTCTCTATCTCGGCTTCAACGCCCCGCACACGCCGCTGCAGGCAACGCGCGCCGACTATGACGCGCTGAGCGGAATCCCCGATCATGCCTCGCGCGTCTACGGCGCCATGCTTGTCGCGCTCGATCGCGGCGTCGGCCGCGTCATGCAGGCGCTGCGTGACCAAGGCATCGACGACAACACGCTTGTGATTTTCGTCAGCGACAATGGCGGGGCCTGGTATGTCGGTCAGCCCAACATCAACGCGCCGTTCCGCGGTTGGAAATCGACCTTCTTCGAAGGCGGCATCCGCTCGCCCTACTTCGTCCGCTGGCCCGGCCACCTGCCAGCCGGTGCGCGCATCACTGGCCCCGCCACGCATATGGATATCTTTCCAACGGCGGCAGCAGTCGCCGGCGCGCCAGCGCAGCCGCAAAGCGACGGCGTAAACCTGCTGCCGTTCCTTCGCGGCGAGGCACAGGGCGCACCGCACCGGCGCTTGTTCTGGCGCTCTGGCCCCTATCGCGTCGTGCGCGAAGGCGACTGGAAGCTGCAAGTGTCTGAAACGCCAAATCGCGTCTGGCTCTTCAATCTTGCGCAAGATCCAACGGAGCAGCACGACCTTTCAACGCAAGAACCGGAACGCGTCGCCGCCATGCGCGAGATGATCGAAGCACAGAACGCCAATCTACCACCGCCGCTTTGGCCAGCGCTGATAGAAGGCGCCATCCGCGTTGACGTGCCATTGAACGCGCCATGGCGTGAAGATCAAGAATACGTCTACTGGTCCAACTGATACGATGGCGTTTATCCTGATCATCGCGCTCGCGCTCGTCGCGTTTGTCACCATGCTTTGGCTGATCAGCGCCGGCGAGAAGAGCTACGCGATCAGCGAAGGCCACCCGCAATGGTTCATCGCGGTGCGCGGCGAACCAGGCGCACTTGCGCCGGGCGTCACACAGCGCTGGAGCAGCCGCACCAACTTCACCTTCATCGGCCCTGAGGACGCGTATTGGGATCGTTTCATCGTTGCCAGCGGCGGCGATCCAAACGCGCTGCCAATCAGACTCGACGGCACTGAAGATGCCTACGTCGCGCGCGTGAGATTGCAGCAGCCACCTCGCCTATTGTTCGGCGTGCTGAAACTACTGATCTGGATCGGCGTACTCAGCAAGCCGCAAGGGCCGATCGTCACCGACGCGCAAGCGCTGAACTTTCGCTCCGACGTGATGCCCGGCGCGCAAGCGATATCTCGCTTACTGGCGCAACCGCCATCGTACGGTCCGGCGATGGTCAATTTCCTCCGCTACTACAAGGACGCGCGCTACGGCGACGGGCGCAGCGAGGCCGCTTCCGGTCGCACCGCCTACATGCGCTACGGCGTCGTCGCCATGCGCACCGTCTACCGCACAGGCGGGCGCCTTATCTTTGCGGGACGAGTCGTCTCGGTTCTACGCGAGCCGAAAGCCGGTCCCACCATTGGACAGTGGGACGATGTAGCGGCGATGCAATACCCAACGCCGCCAGCCATCCTCTCGATGGAGCACGCGCCCGACTATCACGCCGCGCTCGATGACCGCGACGCGGGCCTTGAACGCACGGTCGTGATCGCAACCACACCTTCCTAGCTTGCCGGAATGACGCCGCGGCGCGATAAAAGCGTCATGCGCTACGTCACGGGTCTCACCATCGTCTGCTCACTGCTCCTAGCCTCACCCGCTTGGGCGCAAAGCGGCTGGGGCATGTCCGGCGCGGCGCGCCATCCACAAAACATGGGCTTCATCGAATACCAATCCCGTGACTGGGCTCAGTGCACGGGCGAGGAAGAACTCACGCCGCAAAGAGCCATCGGAGCGTGCGGACGCATCATCGGCGAACGGATATCGCGTGACATCACCGCCGCCGCGTACCACTACCGAAGCTTGCTCTATCGCGAAGCTGGCGACATTGCGCGCGCCGACGCCGATGCGTCTCGTGCAGCCGATCTGCTCGTTGAACTCACACAAATTGAACCAGACGATCCCGAGCACACCAGCAATCTCGCGTACCTGCGTCTGCAATCAGGCGCGTACGCCGCCGGCGCTACCGACTTCGGACGGCTCGCAGCAATGCGTCCTCAAGCGATCGAGCATCGCTTGCGTCAAGCGGACTTCTTTTTCCGCGCACGAGATTACATGAGCGCCGCTGGTGCTTTCGACGCCGCTACGCAGATTGATCCGACAAACGCCGCCGCTCAGGCCGGCCGTTGCGAAGCGCGCGCCGCGGCCAACCGCGAGATCGAAACCGCAGCTGCGGCCTGCGAGGAAGCTCTGCAGCTGACAAGCCAATCTTCTTCGGCGCTCTTCTCACGCGGTTATCTTAACTTCATCCAAGGGCGCATCGAAGACGCGCGAGCGGACTTCCTTGCGGCCGGCGAGAAGGACAATTCCAATCCCTACGCGGCTTACGGCTACGGCGTCGCCAGTGTCCGCCTCGGCCAGGAAGAACGGGGCCGCGCGCTTATGGCGCAAGTCGTCGAGGCCGTGCCAGACGTCGAAACTTACGCCAACGCAGGTCTGCGCCCTTAGCGAGAGCGAACCATTTGGTCCGGTGCGCCATCGGTCTGGTAGGTCATGGCGCCGTCAGCGAAGCAAAGCTGCGCTTGTGAGTCCGGCCGAATTTCCGGCACCGTCATCGCGCCGCCGCCGGGGTTCATCCCGGCCTCATCGTACTGAATATCATACTGGCGCCAGTAGGCCCGCATCTGCTCGGCCGAACCACGAATGACAAACCGGCGCGTCTGCCCTTGCAGATCGAGCGTCAAACACGAGCCGTTTGCGCCAGCCACGCCGTAGCCCTGCACGATCCGCACTTCCGGCATGCCATAGACAGATTGGATCATGGCGATCTCGGAATCGGTGATCTCAAGCCCATAGATTTCGTCATCTTGGCTTTGGCGAACAAGATGAGCCCAGGACCCCAGCGCTAGGTCATTCAAGCGCCGTTCGGGCGATCGCAAGTCGCGTGGTTGCGGCAACGCCTCAGCGGGATCGCGTTGAGGACGCAACATTCTTATCTTCCACTCCCAGGACACCCGCTGGCCGTTCGTAACAGGCGTTCCCTCGATTTCGACATCAAAGGGTGTCGGCTCCGCCAAGACTCCAAGAAGCGCGGCGAATGCCGGGCAACTCGACACAACGGACACATCTTCGGCCGCCGCGAACTGCACCCAAGCCGTCGCGGTTTCGCGGACGGGTCCATCCAGTTTCACGCCCTCCGCCAGATTGTCGGTCAGATTATCAACGCGCACGTTCACGGGCCGAAACACGGGGTAGCCGGTAATGATCCACGAATTGACCCACTGGCCTACATCTTCGGGTGCATGCTCGTCGGCAATAGCCTCGACACACTGCGCCGCCTCTACACACGCCTCAAGATTTCTACCGCCTCGGCACCTCGGAAAGACGGTGCTCATCCGCACTTCGTTGTCGCGAAGCAGTTCAGCCCGAACCAGCTCCGCAGTTCGGTCGGCGGATAGGCCGCTTTCACCACATCCAGAAAGCGCCACGACCGCCAGCGCAAGAATTCCCACCCGCATCAACAGCCCCACCACCCAGCTCGCGCACTATCTCTCAGCCAGCGACGAGGACAACACCAATCTGTGGGCACGCCCCTCGACGTTGAAACCTACGCTCGTGCCGCCTGCGGCCTTAAGTTGCCATGCGCTCTGCGCGGCGCGATAAGCGCGCCATGCGATACATAGCTGGCATCGTTTTCGCTTCCGCTCTGCTCGCGGCGACGCCGAGCAATTCGCAAGTCTTCGACGTGTGGGGAAACTTCGGCCCGGGAATGTACCCGGGCGACATAGGCACGTTCTACGGCCCGAGCAACATGATGGATGGGCTGACGCCAAGCAGCCGAGACTACTGGTCCCGTTGCGTTGGCGGTCCCAACGTGTCGTCGGAGCAGTCCATCAGGGCCTGCGGCCGCGTTATCGGCGAACGCCGGTCACGCTCCGTCTCGGCGGCAGCTCACTACCAGCGTGCGAAGCACTACGAAGAGCTCGGCGACGCTGAACGCGTTCAAGCCGACTACGAACGCGCGCTGGATCTCTTCACTCAAGAAACACAGCACAGCCGAACCAGTCCAACGGCGTTCTACAATCGAGCAGGCCTTTTGGCGCACTTCCACGAGTACGACCGCGCCATCGCGGACTATCGGCACGCAGCCAGGCTAAATACTGAATGGGATGAGCCATACTATCGCGTAGGCGCCATTGCGTTTAGGCGTGGCGACTACGCCGCCGCCATAACCGAGTTCGACCGCGCTGCTGAGCTTGACGCCGACGATGCCTACAACCATTCCGCTCGATGCGAGGCGCGCGCCGCGGCCCGCACCGATCCGGAGACAGCGGCAGCGGCGTGCGAAGAGGCTTTGCGGCTTACCGAAAGTGACACCTATACGCTGACGTCACGCGGCTACCTGCATTTCATGCGAGGCGACATCGAGGCCGCGTATTCCGACTTCGACGCGGCGGTCAGCGCGGATGAAGATAATCTCTACGCCGCCTACGGGCGCGGCGTGGCTGGCTCGCGCCTCAACCGCCAACCCCAAGCCGAAATGGACTTGACCAGAGCCAACGCGGGTCTCTCCGAGGACGAGCGCGCCTATTACGCCAATGCCGGCCTCCGGCCCTGACCTCACCGTCGCGTGAAGGTGCTGACGGCCCGTTGCCTAGCAGCGATTTTGACAGCAATCTCCTCTGACGTAGTTTCGGAGTCCGCCATGCGTTTGCTCGCCTCTGCCGTTCTTCTGGTCGCGGCCCTGTCCGCGCCACCCGCCCTGGCGCAATCGGGATGGGGTATGTCCAACCCGGTAAGCGGCAATGTCGGCGAACTCGGCCAACTAAGCCCCACGCAGCGCTACTGGACCGCATGCTTGGGTGACAATATCGATGCCGCCATCCACGGCTGTGGCCGCGTCATCGGTGCGCGGGTCTCAGGCCTGCACACAGCGACCGCTCATTATTTCCGCTCAGTGGCACTCCAGTCCTCCGGCGAGGACGAGCGCGCAGTGCGCGACCTACGCCGCGCCTACTACAGTTTCAACGACATGCTGCGCGGCCGCGAGGATGAAAATGCGCTCGCGCTCTATGGCCGGGGCCTGAGCCTCGTGCGCATGGGCCACCGGGAAGAGGGTCAAGCTGACATGGCCCGCGCCATTGCTCTCTCCGAGGGCCAGGCAGGCGAGTTCTTTGAAATCAGCGGCTAGTGGATGCCGGTACAACTTCGCAACCAGCTTGTCGTGCGCTGATATTTCATATATAAACTAACTCATGCGCATTGCCTGCGTCGGCGGCGGACCGGCCGCCCTCGTCTTCGCCATCTCCATGAAGCTGCGCGACCCGCGGCACGACATCATCGTGTTCGAACGGAATGACCCAGGCGACACGTTCGGCTGGGGCGTGGTCTTCTCCGATCAGACCATGGAGAACCTCCGCGCCAACGATCCCGTCAGCGCCGATCAAATCGAGGCCGGCTTCGCGCATTGGGACGACATCGACGTCCACATACATGGCCAAACCATCACCTCCTCCGGCCATGGCTTCGTCGGCATCGGCCGCAAGCGCCTGCTGAACATCCTGCAAGACCGCGCCCGCGAACTCGGCGTACGGCTGGAGTTCAAAACCGAAATCGATCCCTCGCCCGAACTCTTCGCAGCTTACGATCTCGTGCTCGCCTGCGACGGCGCCAACTCGAAGCTCCGCAGCGCCCACGCCGCGCATTTCGGGGTCGACATCGACATCCGCCCCAACAAGTACATCTGGCTGGGCGCCAACAAGGCCTTCGAAGCCTTCACCTTCGCTTTCGAGCAAACCGCGCACGGCTGGATTTGGGCCCACGCCTACAAATTCGAAGACAATTCTTCGACCTTCATCGTCGAGTGCAACGAGGCGACATGGCGGAGCTTCGGCTTCGACAAGATGAGCCAGGACGAGACCTGCCGCGCCGCTGAAACGCTCTTCGCCAAGTATCTCGATGGCGCCACGCTCGACACAAACGCCAAACACCTGCGCGGCTCAGCCTGGCTCAACTTCCCGCGCATCGTCTGCGACACGTGGCACAAAGATAACCTGATCCTGATGGGAGACGCGGCGCACACCGCGCACTTCTCCATCGGCTCCGGCACCAAGCTCGCCATCGAAGACGCGATCAAGCTCGCGCAAGTTCTTCACGGCGGCAAACCGCTCGCGGAAGCGCTGGCCGAGTATCACGCCGAACGCCAAGTCGAAGTGTTGAAGCTCCAAAACGCGGCGCGCAACTCGACGGAATGGTTCGAGAACATCGACCGCTATACGACGCTCGAATCGCTGCAGTTCACCTACTCGCTGCTCACACGCAGCCAGCGCGTCAGCCATGAAAACCTGCGCGTTCGCGACAAGACCTATCTGGGTAAAGTCGAGTCCTGGTTCTCCGGCGTCGAGCAAAACCCACCGCCGCCCATGTTCGCGCCGCTTAAGCTGCGCGACATGGAGATCGCCAACCGCGTCGTCGTCAGCCCGATGTGCATGTATTCCGCAGTGGACGGCGAAGTGAACGACTTCCACCTTGTCCACTACGGCGCCCGCGCCAGCGGCGGCGCCGGCCTCATCTTCACTGAGATGACGGACGTCAGCACCGACGCCCGCATCACGCCCGGCTGCGCCGGCATGTACGAGGCCAAGCACGTCGCGGCTTGGAAGCGGATCGTCGACTACGTCCACGCTAACACCGGAGCCAAGTTCGCGCTCCAACTCGCCCACGCCGGCCGAAAAGGCGCAACGCGCAAGCCATGGAGTGAAGATCCGAACGACAAGCGCGACTATTCAGATCAACCACTCGAATCCGGCAATTGGGAAATCATCGCGCCCTCGCCGCTCGCCTGGTCCGAAGCCAACGCCACGCCACGCGAAATGACGCGCGCCGATATGGATCGCGTCAAAGCCGATTTCGTCCGCGCCACGCTTATGGGCGAAGAAGCCGGCTTCGACATGCTCGAAGTGCATTGCGGCCACGGCTATTTGCTCTCGTCGTTCCTCACACCGATCAGCAATCAGCGTACCGACGAGTATGGCGGCAGCATTGAGAACCGCCTCCGCTTCCCACTCGAAGTGTTCGAAGCCATGCGCGCCGCGTGGCCGAAGCACAAACCCATGAGCGTCCGCATCTCCGCCACCGATTGGCACGACGACGGCCTCTCTGCCGAAGACTCCATCGCCATTGCCGAAGCGTTCGCACAAGCGGGCGCAGATCTCATCGACGTCTCCGCCGGCCAAACCACCCCGCTCGCAAAACCTGTCTACGGCCGCATGTTCCAAACGCCCTTCTGCGACCGCATCCGCAATGAAGCGCGGGTGAAGACCATGGCCGTCGGCAACATCTTCGAGCCGGATCACGTCAACTCCATCCTCGCCGCCGGCCGCGCCGACCTCTGCGCGCTCGCGCGGCCGCACCTGATGGATTCCAACTGGTCGCTGCGCGCTGCCGCCGAACTCGGCTACGGCAAACTCGCACCGCCGAAGCAATACCGCGCCGGATACGCACAGATGCAGCGCAACGCCGCGCGCAAGGAGCCCTGATGCCTCACCACGTCTTCATCACCGGCGGTGGCACCGGCATCGGCCTCGCCACCGCACGCGCACTCGCGCCAACTGGTGCACGCTTCACGCTCGTCGGCCGCGACGGCGCGCGCGTTGAAGGCGCGGCTGAAGAGTTTGAGAACGCTCAGGGCGTTTCGTGCGATGTCGCGGACGAAGCGTCCGTCGCCGCCGCGTTCACTGCTGCACGCGATCGCTACGGACCAATTGATATCCTCATCAACAACGCGGGCATCACGCCGTCGGCGCCGCTCGACCGCATGGATCTCTCCATGTGGAATCAGTGCCTCGCCATCAATCTGACCGGCGCCTTCCTCTGCTCACGCGCCGCGATCACCGACATGTACGCCAACGAATGGGGCCGCATCGTCAACGTCGCGTCGATCGCGGGCCTACAAGGCGCCGCGTACATCACCGCGTATTGCGCCTCGAAACATGGCATGATCGGCATGACGCGCGCGCTGGCAAAGGAAGCCGCAAAAAAAGGCGTCACCGTCAACGCCATCTGCCCCGGCTACGTCGAAACCGACATTGTCACCCGCGCCGCCGAGAACATTGCGAGCAAGACGAAGCTCAGCGAAGAAGAAGCCAAAGCCTCGCTCTACGCCAATAACCCACAGGGCCGTTTGATCACCGCCGACGAAGTCGCGTCCGCGATCGCCTGGCTCTGCAGCGACGGCGCGGCCGCGACGAACGGTGCGGCAATCCCGATGTCCGGCGGCGAAGTCTAGATGACGGGCGCGCAAGATACCGTCCGCGTCTCCCTTCGGCTGCTCACTACGAGCCGTCTCATCGAGCGCGAAGTGGACGCGCTTATGCGCGCCAAGTTCGACTCGACCATCGCTCGCTTTGATTTTCTCTCCGCCCTCGATCGCCACGGTGCGCTGACACTCGGCGAAGTCTCGCAATATCTGCTCGTCTCGAACGGCAACGTCACGCAATTGCGAACGCGTTTGAACGAAGACGGTCTCATCGAAACTGAGACCGACGAAAACGACCGCCGCATCCAACGCGTGCGGTTGACGCGTCAGGGCGAAAGCGTATTCAAGCACATGGCCAAAGCGCACGCGGCGTGCGTGGACGCGCTGTTGCGCGATCTCACACAAGCCGACAAAAACGCGCTGTCGCGGCTGCTCGATGCTGCCAAAGCATCGTTGCGCCGCAAGCTGACGAAGGGAGCGGCGCCGTGATCAACGATGCCTGGAAGAGCGCCGACTATCAGGCCGAACATTTTCTGTGGTCGGTCGAAGGCCGCGTGGCAACCATCACGCTGAACCGCCCAGAACGTAAGAACCCGCTGACGTTCGAGAGCTATTCCGAACTCCGCGACCTCTTTCGCCGCCTCTCGTATGCCGAAGATTGCCGCGCCATCGTTATCACCGGCGCCGGTGGCAATTTCTGCTCCGGCGGCGACGTGCACGACATCATCGCGCCACTCACCAAAATGACGATGCCCGAACTCATGCGCTTCACCCGCATGACCGGCGATCTCGTCAAAGCCATGCGCGCCTGCCCGCAACCGATCGTCGCCGCCGTTGAAGGCGTCTGCGCCGGCGCCGGCGCGATCGTCGCAATGGCGAGCGACATCCGCTACGCCTCCGCCAACGCCAAGACCGCCTTCCTCTTCACCCGCGTCGGCCTCGCCGGCTGCGATATGGGCGCGTGCGCGATCCTGCCACGCATCATCGGCCACGGCCGCGCCAGCGAACTCCTCTACACCGGCCGCTCCATGAGCGCCGACGAAGGCGAACGCTGGGGCTTCTTCAACAAGATCACCGAAACCCCGCTCACCGAAGCGCAAGCGTTCGCGCGCGATCTCGCCAATGGCCCCGCCTTCGCCCATTCCATGACCAAGAACCAACTCAACATGGAATGGAACATGAGCCTCGAGCAGGCGCTTGAAGCTGAAGCGCAAGCGCAAGCCATCTGCATGAAGACGAAAGACTTCGAGCGCGCCTACGTTGCTTTCGCGTCGAAACAAAAGCCTGTGTTCGAGGGCGATTGATGGCTGACAAGAGCTATCTCAACTGGCCCTTCTTCGAAGCGCGCCATCGCGATCTCGCCGCCTCGCTCAATGCGTGGCTCAACGAGACGCCCTTCCCGCATCACGTGAACGAAGACAAAGTCGACGCCGCCTGCGCCGAGTTTCTCGCGGAGATGGTCGAAGGTGGCTTCGTCAAACACGCCGTGCGTCGCGGCAAAGACCCACTCGACGTGCGCGGCCTCTGCCTGATCCGCGAACACTTCGCGCGCCATTCCGGCTTGCTCGACTTCGTCTTCGCCATGCAGGGCCTGGGCTCCGGCCCAATCTCGCTCTTCGGCTCCGAACTGCAGCGCGCACACTATCTCGGCGACGTCGCCGCCGGCGAACGCGTCGCCGCCTTCGCGCTTTCCGAACCCGAAGCCGGTTCTGACGCCGCCGCGCTCACACTCACCGCGACCACCGACGGCGATCACTACGTCCTCAACGGCGAGAAGACCTGGATCTCCAACGGCGGCATCGCCAGCTTCTACGTCGTCTTCGCCCGCACCGGCGAAGCGCCCGGCGCCAAAGGCGTCAGCGCCATCATCGTTGATGCCGACACACGCGGCCTCACAGTCGCCGAACGCATCCCGCTCATCGCCGCGCATCCGCTCGCGCGCTTGAGTTTCGAAAACGTCCGCGTCCCGCGCGACAACCTCGTCGGCAACCCAGGCGAAGGCTTCAAGATCGCGATGGCGACGCTCGACGTCTTCCGCTCCACCGTCGGCGCCGCCGCACTCGGCATGGCGCGCCGCGCGCTCGATGAAACGCTGACGCGCGCCAAGACGCGCCAGATCAACGGCGCGCCGATGGCGGAGCTGCAAATGGTGCAAGCCATGATCGCCGAAATGGCGCTCAAGATCGACGCCG
>CADEDT010000065.1:0-1291 GCA_902826145.1 uncultured Caulobacteraceae bacterium | reverse complement strand
GAGCTGCAAATGGTGCAAGCCATGATCGCCGAAATGGCGCTCAAGATCGACGCCGCCGCCCTCCTCATTTACTGCGCCGCGTGGACGAAAGATTCCGGCGCAGCCCGCGTTACGCGCGAAGCCGCGATGGCAAAGCTCTACGCAACCGACACCGCGCAAGAAGTGATCGACGCGGCCGTGCAACTTCACGGCGGCTGGGGCGTCGTCCACGGGCACCCGATTGAGTGCCTCTATCGCGACATTCGCGCGCTGCGCATCTATGAAGGCGCATCGGAAGTGCAGAAGGTCATCATCGCCCGCCAAACGCTCGCGCAGGAAACGACATGAGCGCCCACGTCGACACCTTCGTCCGCGACAACCTCCCACCCCGCGATCAGTGGGCGGAGATGAAGTTCACGCTGCCGGAGTTGCAGGTCCCTGCGCAGTACAACGCCAGCAGCATGCTCCACACGGCGATCGCGAATGGCCACGGCGAAAGGAACGCGGTGCTGCTTTCGTCTGAAGCGCTCACTTACGACGAGCTGCTGCAAGAGGCGTCTCGCATCGCGCATGTGCTGACACACGATTTCGGGCTCGTTCCTGGCAATCGAGTTCTCATCCACGCCTCCAACACACGGCTATCGCTCCCGGTTTGGTGGGGTGTCTTCCGCGCCGGCGGCGTGGCGGTGGGCACGATGCCCATGCTGCGCGCACACGAGCTCGCCGTGATCCTCAACAAGGCTCAGATCACGCACGCCATCGTCGACACTCATCGCGCCGCCGAACTCGAGGCCGCGCAACCGATCGCGCCGGTGCTGAAGCATATCGTCACGACAGATGATCTCGCTCAACGCATGTCGCAGGCGCCCAGCACAGGTGCAGCCGTCGCCACCGCCGCGGAGGACCCAGCTCTTATCGCTTTCACATCCGGCACGACGGGCACCCCGAAAGGCTGCGTCCACTTCCATCGCGATATCGCTGCGATGGCGGAAACGGTCTCGCGCCACATCCTGCAACCTAAACCAACAGACGTGTTCATCGGCACGCCGCCTTTCGCGTTCACCTTCGGCCTTGGCGCCGGGATGATCTTCCCCGCGAGTGTCGGCGCCGCAACCGCCATCTGTGAGAAGCCCGGCTTCGACGTCCTCGCCGACACCATCGCGCAGCACAAAGCCACCACGCTCTTCACCTCGCCCACCGGCTATCGCGCGCTCATAAAACAGGACTTGAGCAAGCTCACTTCGCTCCACACTTGCGTCTCCGCCGGCGAACACTTGCCGCGCGCGACGTCGGACCAATGGTTCGAGCACAC
>CADEDT010000064.1:9802-19584 GCA_902826145.1 uncultured Caulobacteraceae bacterium | reverse complement strand
TTCGCACGCGGATCATGACTCGAGCCTGGTCGCGCCGACCGCACTAGCTCAAGGATCGACGCGAGCACCTTTTCGCCAACCGGCATCGAGCGCACCAAACGCTGCAGCCGGATGAGTGCATCCGGATTGAGCACCGCTTGCGGCTGCTGATCCGCAAGCCCCGTTGTCTCAATCAGGATCTTCCGTTCGATCTCAGCATCCGGGTAGGGCACGTCGACCTGCAACAAGAAGCGATCCAGTTGCGCCTCCGGCAACGGATAAGCGCCTTCGTGCTCGATCGGGTTTTGCGTCGCCAACACATGGAACGGCGTCGGCACGTCATATGCCGAGCCCGCCACCGTCACGTGATGCTCCTGCATCGCCTGCAGCAAAGCCGACTGCGTACGCGGCGACGCGCGGTTGATTTCATCCGCCATCAGGAGCTGCGTGAAGATCGGCCCCTTCACGAACCGGAAGTGACGCCGCCCGCTCTCGTCTTGATCCAGAACTTCCGAGCCCAGAATATCCGCCGGCATCAGATCCGGTGTGAATTGGACGCGGCCCCAATCCAGCCCCAGCACCCGCGCTGTCGCTTCCACCAGGCGCGTCTTCGCCAAACCCGGCGCGCCCACCAGCAGTACGTGCCCGCCCGCCAGCACCGCCGCCAATGTGAGCTCGATCACGCGCTCCTGGCCGAAAACTGCTTTGCCGATTTCGGCGCGCACCCGCGCCAATGTCTCGCCGGCTTGCTCGGCTTCGCCGACCAAGGCTTGGGCGGCGGCTGTATCGTCATTGCTCATGGGCGCGAAGCTCGCTTAGTTGGGGGCCGAATTATGACGGCAACGCATAACACCTCGTCCCTGGAGCAATTGCTCGCTGCGCTCAAGCGCGAAGCCGGTTCCGGCGACAAAGCCTTGCCTCCCGTCGACAAATGGAACCCCGCCCATTGCGGGGACATCGGCATGGAAATCCTGGCCGACGGCACATGGAAGCACGAGGGAACGCGCATCACGCGCGAGTCCTTGGTCAAACTCTTCGCCTCAATTCTCCGCAAGGACGAAGACAGCGAAACCTATTTGGTGACGCCCGTCGAGAAGATCGTCGTGAAAGTGGAGGACGCGCCCTTCGTCGCCATCCGCGCCGATCGCGTGGGCGAGGGCGCCGATCAATCCATCGTCTTCACCACCAATGTCGGCGACATCGTCACCATCGGCCCCGATCACCCACTGCGCGTCGACCGCCGCGGAGATGAACCACGCCCCTACGTGCACGTGCGCGGACGCCTAGAAGCGCGCGTGCTCCGCGCGCCGTTCTACGAACTGGTGGAATGGGCCGAGCCGCGGGAGGGAAGGCTTGGGGTGTGGAGTGGGGGCGTTTGGTGGGAGTTAGGAAGTCCGTGAGTCTTCCTCCCAAGCACGCTGCCGCCGCATCGCCTCATCCACCGCATCGTCAGCGCTCAGCTCAGGGCGCGTATGATAGAGCAACTGCAATATGTCGCCGTGCGGCAAAGTTCGAACGAGCACGTTCATGATTTCCTGAAGTTCCTCTTCGGTGCCATCGGCTGTGTCGAGACGGCGCGCAAGCGCGACAAGTTGTTCTCTGGTCATCTTGGATCCCGATGTCGCCGCCTTGATCGAGGCCTGAAATGTTCGTTCGGAGGAAGAATATCTTGATGTCGGCTTGGAGTCACAATGAGCATGTTGCTCATATCAAACACCTCCCCGCCGGCCGCAATCGGACGCCTGTGGTGAATGATGTATGTGGCGAGTCCTCCATAGTGCTCACGCTCGTCTTCAACAACAGGTGCGTATCCGCGCCGCATGAGCGCCAAGTCGCGCCCACTGAACTGCGAAGCGAGGTCGCTATTCGCGACTGCTCTCCAAAATGCGGTACGAAACTCGTCGAAATTAGAAAAGCGACGCCCCCGGAGCTGCGCTGCGACTTGCTCCGGAATAGCTGCGCTCTTTGTCGTGGGACCGAGCCAGCGTCTCTGCACAATCGTGTGGTGTCGACTCGAGAACGCAATTCCAGCGTTGTTTCGGAACGCCGAGCGATTGGCCCTGACAGTGTCCAGGGCAGTTTGAATCCGCTGTATCGACCTGCCTTGTAGGTGCATGACCAATACCAGATCAGCTTCCTCCCAAGTGTACGTCGTCGGCAGGCTGAGAGCCGATGCAGATACTTGTTCAAGTATTGGGATGTGGAGCTGTGGTGTGGGATGGCCGTCGAGCGCAGAGCGAACGACCATGCGTATTGCACGCTGCGCGTCCTCGTCTCCGGCTTCCGCGACGCCAAGCGCGCCTGGATGCTGTTGCTCAAAACGCAAAAGCGCGCGCGCGACGCGTGCATTAGTTGGGCCGCTAAACGGAATTTCGAAAAAAGGCTCAACTAGAAAGGGACGGAGCTATGTGCGTCGCCCAGACGTGGGCCCGCGCCGCGAGAACGTCATTTGCGGACTGCGGATCGAGTCCGAAGCGACGAACTGTCTCCAGCACGCGAGCTCGCTCCGTTCGCGTGTTGAGCTGTCGCAGGACCGCGTCGCCAGTCATTAGCGTCGCCGCGGGGCCGAAGCGTGCAGGAGGCAGCCTCCTCGGCTCACCTGTCACCGGTCGGCTTGGCTCGGGTACCGGCGTTCGTGTTTGCGCTTGTTGCTGAGTTTGTCGTTTGGGCGCGCCATCACGTGTGCCTGGGCGCGAGGGCACGGTTTGCGTTCGCTGTTTCGACCAACCTCCACCATCCACCCACTGACCGCCTGTCGGCACGCCTCTTGGTGCACGCGGTTGCTTTGACCAATTCGGATTGTATTTCGTCTCCGCGCTTCGCTTCTCCAGCGTGCGCTTCAGCCCACCCAATTCCTCCCGCAGCATCGCGTTGATCGCGAGGAAGCCGCGTAGCAATTCGTCTTTGGTGTTTCGCCGCATCGTCGGCGCGTCTCCGTTTTCGGAGCGCGTAGTTTGCGGCTGATGCGCAGTCGGTCGGATTGGCGGTCGCCAATCCACATGTTTCGTGAACTAACGACCTGATCTTGCAGGCGCGCCTGTCACATCAATGCGCCGGATTGGCTGGGCGCGATCAGGCAGTTGGCGTCTTTGCCAGCATCGCGATCACCAGTTCGCCGAGATTGGCCTTCACAGACGCTGCGCACTCCAACTCGGAGATCGGTTCCAAGTTACCCAAGCGGTCAACACGGCGGTATGGCGTGAGACGAACGGTGTTACCGGCCGCGTAAACGCTGACGTATTTCGTGCCTTTGACGAATGCGCCCCAAGTCTTGACGCCAGCAAGAGCTCTAATCTCTTCGGTAAGGTCCACCGACAGTGGTGGCGCCGCAATCTTGCCTCCAGATCGGCCAAGCGCTTCGCGAACGGCTTCGTCGATAGCCGAGCCATCGTGCTCATCGACAACGCGGACGCGGCCTACATCGACCCAATATCCGGCGTCTGTCATTCACCCATCGAGGTGGTGGACGCGGCCTTGCTCAGCCGCGATCATGTCGCCCATGTCAAAATGGAAACAACACATCGTCTTGGACGTGGAGTCCGATGGCCCGTGCCCCGGCCTTTACAACATGATCTCATTCGGCCTCGTTTGCGTGGGCGATCCTTCGCGCGGATTTCTCGGCGAAGTCGCGCCAATCGTCGACAATCCGGGCATAGCCGGCGCGCGCGAAGTGAGCGGCGTTTCGTTTGAAACGCAAAAAACCTACCGCGCCGCCGAACTCGTCATGAGCGACGCCAAGGCCTGGCTCGAAGAAATCGTCGGCGCGGGCAAGCGCCCGATATTTTGGTCCGACAACCCCGCGTTCGATTGGCAATTCTGGAATTGGTATTGTCACAAATATCTCGGCGCCAATCCCGCGGGTTTCAGTGCGCGACGCATCGGCGATCTCGACGCGGGTCGCCGCGGCGAGCCGCTGAACACCAGCGCCTTCAAAAAGCGCCGCGAAACCGCGCATACCCACAATCCTGTGGACGACGCGCGCGGCAACGCCGAAGCCTTACGTTGGGTTTTGGAGCAGATGGGCGAGAAGCTCTGAGCGATAACTTGCAGCGGCATGGATCGCCACCTAGGTCACTCCCGTGCCAGCCATCGAACATCTCCTCCGCACCCGCCTCGATCCGCTCGACGCGATTGCGCCCGCATCCGCGCGCACGCGCAGCGACAACGATTTGAATCCCGGTTGGGACAATCATCCCGAGCAACGTCCCGCCGCCGTGCTCGCGCCGATCATCAAGCGCGCGAGCGGCTGGACCATGCTCTTCACCGAGCGCGCCAAGGAGACGCCCGCGCATCCGGGGCAAATCTCTTTCCCCGGCGGGCGCGTGCAGGCGAGCGACGGCAGTTCGCTAGAGACCGCATTGCGCGAAACCTTCGAAGAGGTGGGCCTTGCGCGCTCTTTCATCGAACCGCTCGGTGCTTGGGATCGCTACGACACCATCACCGGCTTTCGCGTCACGCCGATCGTCGGACTTGTTGAACCCGGCTTCGAACTCAAACTCGATCCGCGCGAAGTGGCGAGTGTGTTCGAAGCGCCGCTCGATTTCTTGATGAACCCAGCGAACCACGAAAAGCGCGAAGCGCAATGGCAAGGCCGCACGCGCTACTATTACGCCATGCCGTATGACGGCCACATGATCTGGGGCGCCACCGCCGGCATGATCCGCGCGCTCTGGGAGCGGTTGTATTCGTAGCGCCAATCGGCGACGAATTGTATCATGACTCTCGAACAATTGTCGTCGGCCAGCCAGATCGTCGCCGCCATCGGCGTCATCGCTTCGCTCGTTTATCTGGCGCTGCAAGTACGCCAGTCCGAAATCAGCCAGCGCGCGCTTGTTCTTCAAGCGCGCACAGATCGCGGCATCACGCTCTCGCTCTGTTTCTCCGAACCCTACATGGGGGAGCTGTTGGCGAAGATAGTACGCGGCGAGGGCGACTTGGACGCCGGCCAACAAGCCGCTTTGCTCGGCTACGTCCGCAGTCTGGCGCTGAACGTGCTCGACGCCCGCGCGCAGAACCAAACCGGGCTGCTCAACGATGCAGGCTTTGAGCGTGCACTCGCTGGCGCGCGCTGGTTCTTCTCGATGCCGCACGCACGCGCGACGTGGCGATTGCTGCACAATCAGTTCACCGCCGCCGATGTTGCGGGCCTCAATCAGCTCTTGGTCGACCCGGTGCCGCTGGCGACGCCGGTCGATCAAGTGGCTATAGGCAAAGCCATCCGCGCCGAACTCCTCTCAGCAAGTGTGCCAACGCCATGATCAACCGACGCATCCTGCTGGCCGGGCTCATCCCGCTTGCATCATGCGGCGCGCCGCTAGTGTTGCCGACGCTTCACATCAGGATCGCGCGCGACGCTAGCCCGCACTTCTTCGAGTCAATCCGCACCTTCGCTCGCGACGAACACTTCAAGCTAGACGAAAGCGAAGGCGCCTTCGGCACGATCCCATTCGCGCGCTTCATCTTGAGCAACTGGCGCTCAAGCGTCCTGATCGAGACAGACATCCACGCGCCCCTGGCCTCGCTCGAAGAAGTCAACACCGTCTTCTCCGCCAAGGTCTCCAGCACGCACGAACCCATGCCGTGGGCGTTGCACGAAGTCAGCCTGCGCGCACTCTCGCGCCGGCTGCGAACCGCCCTAACCGCGACGCCGGGTGTCGAAGTGGTTGCGCCCGATGCCTAACCAAGACCCAGCTCTTCTCCGCCGCCTCCTGCGTGCCAAGGATCGCATGGACGCGGCCTCGCACGAGGAGTGGCCCGTCGAGCGTCTAGCTTCCGTCAGCGGCGTTTCCGAAGCGCACTTCGCGCGCAGCTTCAAAGACGCCTTCGGCGTGCCGCCGCATCGCTATCTGCTGACGCGCCGTATCGAGCGCGCCAAGGCGCTCCTGCGCGACACCGACCTGCCGATCCTCGACATCATGATGGAAACCGGCTGGCAAAGCCTCGGCACCTTCGGCCGTGTGTTCAAGGATATCACCGGCGAAAGCCCCAGCGAACTCCGCGCCCGCGAGCAGGCCAGCGCCCACGCGCTCGCCCAAGTTCCGCATTGCTTCGTCAGCGCCGCCCACCGCCCCAATCTCAAGTCCGCAGTTTCGGAGAAGCGCCGCCAGGAGGCCGCCGGTAAGAAGGATCCAGACAGCAAAGATTAAGTCTGGAGACGGAAATGACCAAGGGTATCAGCGTTATCGGACTCTACGTCCACGATCAGAGCGAGGCGCTCGACTTCTACACCAACAAGCTGGGCTTCAAGGTCCACGCCGACCACACCAACGGCAACTATCGCTGGCTCACGGTGAAGCACCCGAACCAGCCGTCGTTCGAACTCGGCCTCTTCCTGCCGCAAGAGCCGGTGCTCGACGCCGCCACCGCGCAGACGATGCGCGAGATGGTCGCCAAGGGCGCGATGCCGCCGCTGGTGCTCACCGTCGAAGACTGCCGCGCCACCTACGACGCGCTCAAGGCGAAAGGCGTGGAGTTCACGCAAGAGCCCATCGCACGCTATGGCGGCGTCGACGCCAACTTCCGCGATCCTTCCGGCAACGCCTGGAAAATGGTCGAAGGGAAGTGAGATGTATGCGCACCTTATGCATGCGCCCACCAAGGAGGTTCGCGTGAGCAAGTTTATCCGCCAATTCCATCGTTGGACATCACTCGGCTTCATGCTGATCGTCATCGCGATCTTTGCGATGCTGGGCTTCGGTCAACAGCCCGCGCAGTTGCTCTATTACGTGCCGCTCCTGCCGCTCTTCCTGCTGATGATCACCGGCGCCTGGATGTTCTTCCAGCCCTACGTCGCCAAGGCGCGGCGCGCAAAAGGAGCGTGAGCTTGGCAAAGAAAGTCGCAAAGAAGGTCGCGAAGAAGGCGGCGAAGGCGCCGGCAAAGAGGCAGCCGAAGCTTCTTTCCGGCGGCAACCCGCAGATCGGCAAGGGCTATGGCGACGCGCCGGTGAAAGCCTACATCGCCGCCGTGCCGGGCTGGCAGAAGGACATCGCCAAGCGCATCGACGCGCTCGTCGTCAAAGCCGTGCCCGGCGTGAAGAAAGCAGTGAAGTGGAACTCGCCATTCTACGGCGTCGAAGAGGGGCGGTGGTTTCTCTGCTTCCACATCTTCACCCGCTACGTGAAGGTGACCTTCTTCGATGGCGCCGATCTGAAACCGCCGCCCGAAAGCAAATCCAAGTATCCGCAAGTTCGCTACTACGACATCCACGAAGGCAAGTTCGACGAGAAGCAATTCACGCTTTGGGTCAAACAAGCCAGCAAGCTGCCAGGTGAGAAGATATGAGCGTTGCGAAGAAAACCGCGAGGAAGGCCGCGCCGAAGAAGGCAGCTGCGGCCGACTGGCGCCGCGAAACGCTCGCCCGCGTCCGCGCCATCATTGAGGACGCCGCTCCCGAGGCGACCGAAGAAGCGAAGTGGAAGAAAGCCAACAATCCCGCCGGCGTGCCGACCTGGTCGCAAGACGGCATCATCTGCACCGGCGAAACTTATAAGGACAAAGTGAAGCTCACCTTCGCCAAGGGCGCCTCGCTCCCCGATCCTGCGCGCCTCTTCAACGCCGCCGACACCGGCGCTACCCGCCGCGCCATCGACATCCGCGAAGGCGACAAGTTGAACGAGAAGGCGCTCAAGGCGCTCGTGAAGGCCGCCGTCGCCGCCAATGCCAAGCCTGCAGCGAAGAAGAAGGCTAAGAAGGCTTGAGGCTTGATCCGCGCGCTCTAAGAGAGAGCGCATGTTTGGAATCGTGAACGCGCCCCCCCTCTCCCTTGCGGAGAGGGGGCAGGGGGTGAGGGGCGTTAAGCTGCCGCGGCGCTTGCGAGCAAATGCTGTGCACGCAACTTTCAGAACCTGTGCGCGTGTCCTCGCCCCTCATCCCCTAACCCCTTCTCCGCAAGGGAGAAGGGGAACGTGACCTCCGTCGCCCGCACCACCTGGTTCAAAGCCAAGGAAACCCAAGCGCTGATCGCAGCACTTGAAGCTGCGCGCTCGGGCGGCTCCCGGTTCGTCGGAGGCTGTGTGCGCAACAGCTTGATGGGACGCGAAGTCGATGACATCGACATCGCCACGCAGCTCACGCCGGATCAAACCACCGAGGTCGCAACCAAAGCCGGCTTCGCGGCACACCCGACCGGCATCGAACACGGCACCATCACTGTCGTAGTCAATCACAAGCCGTTCGAAGTCACGACACTCCGCCGCGACGTCACCACCGACGGCCGCCGCGCCACCGTTGCCTTCACCGAGAGCTGGGAGGAGGACGCCCAGCGCCGCGACTTCCGCATGAACGCGCTTTACGCCGACGCGACCGGCGCCATCCACGATCCCACCGGCGGCGGTCTCGAAGACGCCCACGCCGGCCGCGTCATCTTCATCGGCGACGCGCACACGCGCATCAAGGAAGACTATCTCCGCATCCTGCGCTTCTTCCGTTTCAACGCCTGGTACGCGCGGGGCCCCGTCGATCCGCACGGGCTGCAAGCTTGTGCCGATCTCGTCGCTGGCCTCGACACGCTTTCGGTCGAGCGCGTGTGGAAAGAAGCAAAGAAGATGCTCGCCGCCGCCGATCCGCGCGCATCGTGGGAAGGCATGAACGCGATCGAAGTGCGCGCGCGAGCATTGCCGGAACTCGACAACCATCCGCGCCTGCGGGCGCTCATGGCGCTCGAAGCCGATCTCATGTTGCCAATCGACGCGATGACCCGCGTCGCCGCCGCGCTCGAAGATCAGGAAAGCGCGAAAGCGCTCTCACGCCGCCTCAAGCTCTCGAACGAAGAGCGCGATCGCCTGGTCGCCGCGCTCGGCGACAACGTGAAGATCACGTCCTACATGTCGCTCCGCGAAATGCGCCGCGCCATCTACAAACTTGGCAACGAAGCCTTCGGCGATCGCGTCATGCTCGCTTGGGCCACCGCCGGCGGTGAGAAAGCGCAACAATGGCGCGCGCTCGTCACGCACGCCAAAATGTGGAAGCCGCCAAGGATGCCGCTCACCGGTGACGAAGTCATGGCCGCCGGCGTACCAGCCGGGCCGAAAGTCGGCATCGTTATGCGCGAAGTCGAAGACTGGTGGATCGACGCCGATTTTCCCGACGACAAGCTCAGTGTTATTGAGCGGCTGAAAGCTGTCGCTCAAGGTCTCAGTTAGTTCGTCATCCCGGACACGCGGAGCGTGATCCGGGACCCAGGAGCCACAAACTTGGCTCTACGTTCCCCTGGGTTCCGGGTTCGCGCTGCGCGCGCCCCGGAATGACGGGAGTTTGAATTCGAGTTTGCGGATGAATTTTCGCGCGGGCTCCTCAATCACGAGATACGCCACCGCCGACGCCGCAATACACACAACGAACACGCCAACCATCGCGCCAACACGCAGCGCGAGATCAGACGTTTCCGTCACGCCAAACCTCTCAAGCGCGTGAAACCACACGATGTCGATCGGCAGGTGGATCATGTAGAGCGCGTAGCTCGCTGCGCCCAAGAACACGAACACACGGCCAGACATCGGGGCATCGACGCCATGGCGTGACGTCTCCGCCAAACCATAAAGCAAGCCGGCGAGACCAAACCACGTCAGACCTTCCCACCAGCCCAACGTTGTCACCGCGGCAACCCAACCCGCGCTCACGGCAACGATCGGCCAAGCCCAGCTCTTCGGCGCCGCGTGCTCACGCCCGAACGCGTAAAGGGCGACGCCTAGCAGGAAGGAAGGAAGAATCCGCAGCGCGCCGATCTGCGCCGTCATCTGCGAAAAGTCGCGGCCGACCCACGGCAGCACCTGATGCAAATTCGAAAGCGCCCAGAAGCTCGCGA
>CADEDT010000064.1:0-9702 GCA_902826145.1 uncultured Caulobacteraceae bacterium | reverse complement strand
CGGCCGACCCACGGCAGCACCTGATGCAAATTCGAAAGCGCCCAGAAGCTCGCGATGCAGAGCGCCAACGCAAAGAGCACGATCACCCCCCCGCCCCCTCGTGGGGCGGGGGCAGGGGGTGGGGGGCGATCAACGTTCGCGCTGTCAGACGGCTGCGCGTCGGCACGCCCCCGCGGAAAGAGTCGCTGGGACTTCAGCACCAGCGCCGCGATGAAAGGGAAGAGGAGATATGCCAGCCATTCCGCGCTGATCGACCAACTCGGGAAATTCCAGCCGACAGCGCCTGTCGTGCCCCAAGCGTGAACCATGAACAGGTGCGCCGGCAGATCGCTCCACTTGAACGCGTCCGGCGAGCCGACACCCGCGCCCATCGCCGTCGCGCCCACGAACAGCACGAGCATCGCGGCTAAAGCCGCTAGGTGCATCGGATAAACCCGCGCGACCCGGTTCTTGAGGAAGCCGCCATAACCAAACTGGCCGCCGTCCAGGCTCGTCAGATAGACGTGCGCCAGGATGAAGCCGGAGAGCGTGAAGAAGAGGTCGACGCCCAGGTACCCATCGGCCACCAGCCCAAACTGACCCATTCCAAGGCCCAAATGGTCCTTGAAATGGTACAAAAGCACCCAGAACGCCGCGATAAATCGCAGCGAAGTCAGTGGTTTAAGGTCTTGAGGATAGGCGAGAGAAGGCATAACCACTCGCCCGACGCAAGAAAAAGGCCGGGCCGCCCCCGAGTGACGGCGGAATGGTATAGGTCGGGGCATGCGAGTTGGCAGGCGGCATTTCATTGCGGCGATGACCGCAGTGCTAGCGGCTATTCTGCCCGCCCAGGCGGTTGCCAACCGGCCGCCTCGTCCAACCTGGGTGCGCCTTCGCGGCTCCGACGGCGACTATTCGATCTCCGTCGACGATCTTGAGGTCGACTTGGCGGGGCTCGACGCGGCGGTGCTTCGTCGGGCAATGGCCGCTCATCCCAGCATGTCGGAAGAAGCGGTGCGCCGTGACGTGCGCATCTATATCATGGCAGAGCGTGATCTTCGTTATCGCGTGGTGTTGGAAGTCATGCGCCACATGCGATTTGAGAAGGTTGGAATCGTTGCGGAAGATCGTCGCAACTAAGACCGTCCAAGACGAGGCAGATTGAAAGTGCCGCTCCGCGGCGAGTTGGCGCGCGGCTAGCCGTCATCTCGCGCGCCACGGTCAGTCGTGACGCAATGGGCACAGGTGGCTGATGATGCGCATCGCGAGTCTAGTCGCACTTTTCGTGTTCATGGGTGGCGCGGCTGGCGGCGTCGTGACCGTCACCTTGCTCTTCATTTGGAGCCTAATCACCGCGTTAAGCGGATCCTACTTTGATGCCGCATGGATCGGGCAGTTCTTGATCTCTCTGCCGATCGGCGTCGTGTTTGGAATCGTTCTCGGGTTCCCCGCCGCGCTGGCAACCAGCTCCGTCTATGCGCTCTCGCCTCGCACGCGCCACGCAACAACCATTGCGCCCATCGGCGCCATCTTCAGCGCCATCGAAGGTGCGATCCTTCCGTCGATATTGGGATTGGCTTCCGATGCCGCTGTCAGCGCCACGTTCGCCGGCGTGTTCGCCGTTTCCGGCGCTGCCGCGTCAGTTGCGTGCCATACCTACGAAAAGCGTTGGGGCGAGTGACGTCTCAAGGCCATTTCGCCACCGGCGGCATCGAACTCAGAATGCTCTCGACATTCCCGCCCGTCTTCAGCCCAAACGTCGTCCCGCGATCATAGAGCAAGTTGAACTCCACATAACGTCCGCGCTGCACCAGCTGCTCTTCGCGATCCGCGTCACTCCAAGCTTGATGCATGCGTCCGCGCAGGATTTCCGGATATACGCGCAAGAACGCCCGCCCGACATCCTGCGTGAACGCGAAGTCCTCCTCCCACGTGTCGCCGCTCTCGCCGCCGCTGTTGTGGTGATCGTAGAAAATGCCGCCGACGCCCCGCGCTTCATTGCGATGCGGCAGCCAGAAATACTCATCCGCCCATTTCTTGTAGCTCGGATAGAGATCGTCGCCGTGTGCATCGCACGCCGCCTGAAACGCGCCGTGGAACGCCGCCGCGTCCGGCGCATCTTCGGGCCGGTCCTTCGCCTGAGTCGGATTCAAATCGCCACCGCCGCCGAACCACCATTGCGTCGTGGTGATGTGGCGCGTGTTCATGTGCGCGGCGGGGCAGTGCGGATTGCGCATGTGCGCGATCAGCGAAATCCCGCTCGCCCAGAAGCGCGGATCGTCCGCCGCGCCGCGCACGTTCTTGGCAAACTCCGGTGAGAACTCGCCGTACACGGTCGACACGTGCACGCCGACCTTCTCGAAGAACCGCCCGCGCATCATGCCCGCAACGCCGCCCCCCTGGTCCGCCGCGCCATCGCCACGCCGCCACGGCGTCCGCACGAACCGCCCCGGCTCACCCGGGTAGAGCCCGGCCGGCGCCTCATCCTCCAGCGCCTCGAACGCGGCGCAGATCTGGTCGCGCAGCTCTTCGAACCAAGCCTTCGCCCGCGCCTTGCGCTCGTCGCTCACGTCAGAACTTCTCCCACGCCCCGGTCTGGCGCATCGCCTCGGTCAGTACCACTGCGCCTGCGACCACGACATTGAGCGAGCGCAACCCGCGAACCATAGGCACCCGCACGCTCGCCTGCGCCGCCTCATAGAGTTCCCCGGGGGAGCCCGCGCTCTCGCGCCCAAGCACCAATGTGTCCCCTGTGGAAAACGCGAAGTCCTGAAAGCTCACAGCCCCGTCAGTCTCCACCAGCACCAAGCGCCCGCTCTCTCGTTCCGGCGCCGCACGGAACGCCGCGAGGCTCGCATGGCGCGCCAGCTGGACCTTGTCCCCATAGTCAAGCGCCGTTCGTTTCATTGAGGCGTCGGTGAGGGGAAAGCCACACGGCTCGATCACGTCCAATCCCACCCCGAAACAGGCGCAGAGGCGAAGTGCCGCGCCGAGATTCTGCGGGATGTCAGGTTGATAGAGGGCGAGCCGCACGTTATGGCCTCCGACGCCGGAGAATCGGGGTTGAATCGGGGAATCGATCGTGCGCTGCGGCGACCCGCCGCGCGCTGTCGAACCCGGACTAGCCTAGCTTCGCCGTCGAACCAAGGCCGGGAGATCGCAGGCGGTGGCTGAAGCAGCAGCGAACAACGCGCACGGAGATGGTGATACCACCCGTCGCGACTTCATTTACATCGCCGGCGCGTCTGTCGCCGTGGTGGGTGTTGGCGCCACGGTGTGGCCCTTCATCGATCAGATGAACCCCGCCGCCGACACGCGCGCGCTCTCGACGACGGAAGTCGATCTCGGCGCCGTGCCGGAAGGCCAACAGATCAAAGTGATCTGGCAGGGCAAGCCGGTGTTCGTGCGCCACCGCACCGCCGCGGAAATCGCCGCCGCGCAGCGCGACGACTTCGCAAACCTGAAAGACCCGCAATCGGACGCTGAGCGTCTGGTGCAGGAAGATGGCCAAGCTGGTCAGCCCGCGTGGCTCATCCTGCAAGCGAGCTGCACGCACCTGGGCTGCGTGCCGACGTTCGTTGAAGGCTCATCGTTCGGCGGCTGGTTCTGCCCGTGCCACGGCTCGGACTACGACACGTCTGGCCGTATTCGCCGCGGCCCAGCACCGAAAAATCTTCTCGTCGCGCCGTACCTCTTCACCGGCCCGACCGCGATCCGTATCGGCTAAAGTTTGGAGCGCTAAGTGAGCGGACCTTCCACCTACGAGCCGAAATCGGCCTTCACGCGCTGGCTCGACCGGCGCTTGCCGATCGTACGCCTGACGCACGATAGCTTCGTCGCTTATCCGACGCCACGTAACCTCAACTATTGGTGGACCTTCGGCGCGATGCTGTCGCTCTGCCTCGTTGTGCAGATCGTCACCGGCATTGTGCTGGCGATGCACTACGTGCCGCACATCAACTACGCCTTCGCGTCGGTGCAGCGCATCGAGCGCGACGTGCCATTCGGCTGGCTCATTCAGAACATGCACGCGGTCGGCGCGTCGATGTTCTTCCTCGCCGTCTACGTCCATATGTTCCGCGGGCTCTACTACGGCTCCTACAAGGCGCCGCGCGAGCTGCTCTGGATCTTGGGCTGCGTGATCTACCTGCTCATGGTCGCCACGGGCTTCCTTGGCTACACTCTGCCATGGGGTCAGATGTCCTTCTGGGGCGCGACCGTCATCACCAACTTGCTTGGCGCGCTGCCGCTGATCGGTGAGAGCATCAAGAACTGGCTGATGGGCGGCTTCTCGGTCGACCAGCCGACGATCAACCGCTTCTTCTCGCTGCACTACCTGCTGCCGTTCGTGATCGCCGGCGTTGTCGCCTTGCACGTCTGGGCGCTGCACGAAGCAGGGCAGAACAACCCAGCCGGCGTCGAAGTGAAGTCGAAGGCCGATACGGTTCCGTTCACGCCGCACGCGACGATGAAGGATCTCTTCGCGACCACGCTCTTCGTGATCATGTTCGCGATCTTCGTCTTCTACATGCCGGACGCGCTCGGCCACGCCGATAACTTCATCCCGGCGAACCCGCTGCAGACGCCGCCGGAAATCGTGCCGGAATGGTACCTGCTGCCGTTCTACGCGATCCTGCGCGCATTCGATTTCAATATCGGGCCGATCGACTCGAAGCTCGCGGGCGTGCTGGCGATGTTCGCCTCCATCGGCGTGCTCTTCCTGCTGCCGTGGCTCGATACGTCGCGCGTGCGCTCCATGCGCTATCGCCCGATCGCGCGTCAGTTTTTCGTGATCTTCTTCTTCGTCTGCCTCGCCCTCGGCTGGTGCGGCGGAAAGAACCCCGGCCTCATCCTGTTCAAGGTTGCCGACTTCTCGGCGACGCTGACCTGGGTCGAGGGCGGCCAAGTCACGGAGCAGGCGATCCAAGCCGAAGGCGCTGCCCAGTGGGACGACGCTTCGTCCGCCGCCGTAGCCGCCGCGCGCGAAGGCGGCGCGACTATGACGGCCGTAACCCGGACAGGCGCCAGCACCGGCACGCTCCGCACGGTTAGCGGCGGCGAGACGCGGAACGCCCAAGTCAGCGCCGACACGGCAGACTTGCTCGAGGAAGAAATCACCCACGTGAAGGAAGAGGCCGGCCAAGCGATGCCGTTCTTCTCGATCGAGCGCCGCTCACCCGCGCGCTTCACGGTGACGAACTTCTCGCTGCTGCTGACGATCTACTACTTCCTCTTCTTCATCGTGATCCTGCCCGTGCTCGGCCTGCGTGAGCGCCCGAACCGCGTGCCGGACACCATCGCCAAGCCGGTTCTCAACGAAGCGCAGGGGGCATCGTAATGTTGCGCGTTCTCTCTGCGGCTGCGGCCGTCATTGTTGCGAGCTTCGGCATCGCCTTCGCGGCGAGCGAAGCCGAACATCCGGAAAACCACCCGTTCAGCTTCGAAAGCCCGGTCGGTTCGTACGACATGGCGGCCGTGCAGCGCGGCTTCCAAGTCTACCAGCAGGTCTGCTCGACCTGTCACTCGATGGACCACCTCGCGTATCGCCACCTTGGCCAAGAGGGCGGCCCGTTCGCGCTGTACATGGTGCGTAGTCACGAGACCGGTGAAATGGAGCCGCACGTCGGCAAGCCTGCACATGGCGGCACGTTCGTTGACGTTACTGAAAACCCGTACGTTCGCGCTATCGCGTCCGGCGTTACGATTGTCGACGTTGACCCGAACTCGGGCCAATTGGCTGATCGCCCTGGCCGCATCTCCGATCGCTTCCGCCGTCCGTTCCCGAACGAGATCGCCGCGCGCGCCTCCAATGGCGGCGCCTATCCGGTCGATCTTTCGGTGATCACGTCAGCGCGTCACGGCGGCGCCGATTACATTCGTTCGCTGCTGATCGGCTATGACGGCACGAGCGAGGGCACGCTCTATCACAACCGCTATTTCCCAGGCGGCAAGATCGCGATGCCGCCGCCGCTCGCCGAAGGTGCAGTGCCCTACGCTGACGGTACAGCCACGACGGTCGAGCAGTACGCAACGGACGTCGCGACCTTCCTGCAATGGTCGGCCGATCCACACATGGAAGAGCGCAAGCGCATGGGCTTTGTCGTGCTCGCCTTCTTGGTCGTGCTCTCGGGACTTCTCTACCTCGCCTACAAGCAAGTGTGGCGCGGCGAGAGCCACTAAACTCAACGCAAACAACCGGTAGCGGGGCGCGCATCTAGCGCGCCCCGTTTTCGCATCTCCTGCCCGACGACAGGAGAACTCGGATGACTGCGGAACGCGCGGGGAAGGGCGTGGCGATTATCGCCGCCGCCGCTTACGCACTGCTTTGGGGCGGTTCGACCGCTTACCTCTACGCCACCGGTGGCGACTGGACCTCCGGCGTCTTCATCTTTGCAATCTTCGGCCTTGGCCTCAGCGCTATCGCTTGGCTGCTCACGCGCGGTGCGAAGGCGCCTCGCATCGAGGTCGAGCACCCGCGCATCGAGGCAGGAGCCGTCCTCCTCTACCTCGCCTTCTACGCTATCGCGTTCACCGGCTTCGGCATGGGCTGGGCGCGTCAGGTCTTTCCGCCGGGCCCCGAGCAAGAAACGCTCGTGCTCGGCCTGAAGCTCGTCGTGCATGTCGTGTTGCCGGCAATCCTGCTCATCGTGATGGGCGCAAAGCTTGGCCCGATCACACAGCTCGGCCTCAGTGGCCACAAGTTCTGGCGCACGCTCATCGTGATGGGTCTCATCCTCCTCGGCCTCGTCTGCATCATCACGCCCAGTCTGAAGCAGATCTCCGGCATTCCGCCCACGCTCGGCGTCATGATCTGGGCTGCGCCGCTCGGCTTTCTCTGGATGACGCTCGAAGCGGGCGTCACCGAGGAATTTCTCTTCCGCGCCGTGGCGCAAACGCGGTTCACAGCGTGGCTCAAGTCCCCGTGGGCTGGCGTGATCCTGACCTCGGTTCTCTTCGGCCTCGCGCACGCGCCCGGCCTCTTCATGCGCGGCGGCCCTGGCGTTGACGGCTGGAGCACCGATCCGCTCCAAGTCATCGCCCACACCATCGCCGTGTTGTCGCCGATCGGCTTGCTCTTCGGCCTGATCTACGCGCGCACCAAGTCGCTGCTGCTCGTCATTCTGTTGCACGGTCTCGTCGACTGGCTTCCTAACCTGGCCGAGTTCGTTGAGACTTGGACATAGCAAAAGAGGCGCGACTTTCGCCGCGCCTCTCAAGCTACTTTGAAACGTGCGTCGTGTTAGGGCGCGCTCGCGCTCACCGTCGCCGGCGCCGGCACGCTGGCGTCGACGGGCAGTGGCCGCGCCACCGGCGCGCCATTCATCGTAGGCGCAGCCGCCGCGTTTACATCGCTCGCTTCGCTCGGCAGCTCCTGACGCGCGGCGCTCGCTGGCGCATATTGGATCACGCCATTGACGCGGCCCGCGCGCGGCCCACGCTGCGACGAGGTTTGCGTCGTGCGACGGTTGCCCGGCAGCGCTTGGCTTAGAAACTGCGCCACATCGATCAGACGCGGCGTGTCACGCACGCCTGGGTCAGGCACGTCAGCGTAGAAGATGTGCTGACCGATGACTTGCCGGCCTTGGCCGACGCGCGCCCAACGCGGGCGCACGCCGCGCGTGTGATAGAACAACGCGCCGTCCGTCGGATCTACCGATTGGCCGCTCAGCACTTCGCGCGCGACGCGCTCGGCCGTTACCCATTCCGGATCGGTCGCGACGCTCGAAGGATCGCGCGCCAAGTTCTGCACGATGCGGCGGTTTGGATCGCCGCGATTCCACACCGAGAATTGCTTCGGCGACAGGATCACCGTGCCGAGGTCTTCACCGAAGCGGCTGCCGATACGGTTTTGCATCACGTGCGCAACGGCGCGCATGCCGTCTTCGCCTTCGCTGCGCGCTTCGCCCCACACCGTGGCGGCGAGCAGACGCACTTCGGTTTCGTCGAGTTGCACCGGAGCGGTCGTTACTGTCGAACGGCCTGCAGGTTCCTCTGGAACGAATCCGACGATAGGCCGTTCGCCACTGACAACGGCGGCGAGCGCGTCCGGATAGAGCGCGAAATTCATCGCGGCCGCGAGAACGAGAACGGTTCCCGCGCCAACGGCGTGGACGGTATGCTTGATCGTGTGCGCGCTTCCGCGCACGCGAGAATTCTTTTTGTTCGGACGAGAAAGTCCGACCCAGCGAGCGGCCATCTTGGTCTCTCTACAGCGCGGCGCGCCGAGGACGCGCCGTGGTTGACGAAAACAGGTTGGATGTGGACCCGCTCGCAGCACGTGCGGACACGGGGGCCGTTCTACTTGCTCACAGGGCGAGATTTAGGCAGGCGCGCGTCGAATACAGTCCAAATCGACGCAGCTTTCCTTGCTATTCTGTCAGAACTCCCCGTTCGACATAGCTAGCCAAACAATGTTCCCGATTACGGCGTGTCCACGAACACTGAATGGCTCATGTTCCATTGTGCGAATGCTTGGCGTGGAGAGTGCGGCCGCGAAGCGCTTTGAGCCTCGCGCTCACACGGCCGCACTCAACACATCGCCGCAAGCGATGTTCTGTTTTGAAGATGCTGACGCCTAGCGCTCCGTACGCGCGCGGCCTTCGAGATCGGCGATCAGCGCGCGCAAGTGCGCGTCCTGATGATCCAAGTGCAGTTTGATCGCGTCGGCGATCGACGTCAGGCTTTGGTCGAGCAGCACGCGCGTTGTGATGTTGGCTTCGATGGCCTCGCGTATGCGCGCGACAATGTCCGGCGCGGAGCCGGGAGCGTAAGACTTACTACGTTCGTTCATAACAATTCTGTCTCGGGGGAGGGAGCAGCGGCAGGCGAGATAGGGAGCGTCGGCCCGTTTTGCTTTGCCCGCTCGCGACGAAAACTTATCCGCAGGCGACAATCCTAGGTATTTCGGCCTAGAACACGGCATCGTGAGTGAAATCGTGCGTGCCGAGTCCTTGCGTGGATTTCGTGAGCTGGCGAGCGAACTCGGCGGCGACGGCGACGCGCTGCTCCGCGCTTCCGGTCTCGATCCCGCCCAACTTGCCGACGGCGACAGCTACATCTCCTACCGCCGTCTCATCAACGTCGTAGAGCGCGCCGCGACCGAGCTGAACTGTCCCGACTTCGGTATGCGCCTCGCGCAGCGCACAGGTGCAGGCATGCTCGGCCCGCTTTCGGTGGCGATGTACAACGCCGAAACTGTGCGCGACACGATCGCGATCGCGCAGCGCTTCTTCCACTTCCACAATCCCGCCGTCGTGTTGACACTCACGCCGTTCGATAGCGAGTCCGAGTTCATCGGTTTCGACGTCCGCATGCGTCGTCCGCCGAGGCATCCGCAATCGTACGAGCGCGGAGTCGCGACCATTCACGGCTTCCTGATCGCGGTTTGCGGCCCCGCATACAAACCACGCGAAGTTCGATTCCGGCACGCGGCGCTGTCGCCGCTCTCCGTCTATCGCGCGGTTTTCGGCGTGACGCCGCTCTTCTCGATGCCTGAGGCTGGCATCGTGCTGTCGCGCGCCTTGATCGACGCGCCGCAGCGCGGGAGCAACCCGCAAGTGCGCCGTATCGCCGAGCACTTCCTAGAAAGTGTCGCGTCACCGACTGCACGCGCTGATGAAGCGATCGCGCCGCGCGCACGCCAAATCATCGAGCGCCTGCTACGCGCTGGCGAGTTCGAGCAAGCCGATGTCGCGCGCGCCTTCGGCCTCCACGAACGCACGC
>CADEDT010000063.1 GCA_902826145.1 uncultured Caulobacteraceae bacterium | reverse complement strand
GGTTTTCGGGCTTATTCATAAAGCGCTCCTTCCCTCCGCCGGTGCTAACCGGTTCAGGTTCGACGGGTCAGAGCGGGATGCTCAATCTCAGCCGCGAATGCGGCCCCCCGGGATATGCGCGCAGGCTTACGCCCGTGCGCACTGCGCTTCAAGCTTTAGTCCTGACGTAGGTCGTGGAACTCCTGGCCATTGACGAGCGCAAGCCTCATGGCGGTGACGCGGTTGCGCGCGCCGCGTTCGAAGGTGATGCGTTGCAGCGGTGAGCCCCCCGCGACAGCGAATTGGTCTCGACCGAGTGGCAACAGCACAAGCGCGGGACGGCGGTCGCGACGAAGAACCAGGCGGTCATTCTCGATCGCGATACTGCGCGCGCCATAGTCGCCGGCGTAGTCGCGAAGGTTGCGCGGGTAAGCGGCGAATTCGGCGTTGAGTGAATCGAGCGCCCATTGTGCTTCGCGGGCGGCGGACTCGTCGGCGGGCGCGCGTAGGGCGGCTTGAAGTGCGAGTTCGCGCGCGCGTGTGAGGGCGTTGGCCGCGGGAGCGTTGACGTTTGGCTGCACGCCGGCGCCCTCCCAGTTTTGGCCGGTGATTGGATTGATCGGTGTCGCGAAGGAAACAAACACCGCGAGATTGTCGGTAACAGGCACGGGTCCACCAGGATTGGCCGCGCCCGCGGACGCTTCGCCAACGATTGTCGCGCGACCGGCGGCTTGGAGGGTGTAGGCTAAACTTTCGCACGCGGAGCCAGTGCGGCCGCTGATCACGACGAAGAGTGGCGTGTCGAGGCGGCGCCCTGTTGCGGGGCCCTCCGGCGGCGTTTCTTGTCGCTCGCCTTGGCGAGAGCGGAACGTGTTGTAGACGTCGGCGCCATCCGGAACGAAGTGGCCGACGAGGTAGCCAACCATCCTGGGTGAGCCGCCGGGGCAATCGCGCAGATCGAGGATCAACGCTTGCGAGCCGCGTACGATGGTGAAGGCAGCGTCTATTGCCGCCTTGGCGTCGAGATTTTCTGGGTCGAAGTCTGCGAGCATGCGCAAATCGACCGCGCCGACGCCGCCCGGATACATGGTGATGCTCTGGACGCCGTAGGCCGCGCGCGCATCATTGCCGGAGCCGCCGCCCTGAGGACCTTGAGGCGCGGCGGGTTGTGGCGGGCGATACTCGACGCGGAAGTGGCCGTCGTGCGGACCGATGGTCGCCGTGAGCGCCGCGGCGAGATTGGCTTCATCGGTTATGTCGTAGCGGCCCGCAGCGGCGGCCGCGCGCACCTCGGCGGCGATCGCGTGCGCGCGTGGTTCGTCGAAGAAGTTTTCTTCGATGGCGGCGGCGACGCTTTCCGCAACGGCGCGTGGCTCGGCGACTTGAGCGACGGCCGGTGCGGCCAACAGCCCGGCGAGCGCAACCGACGCCAGAATGATTTTCTTCATGTGTGTGGTGTCCCCGGTTTGGCGCTCATGACGTGATTTCACCACGAGCGCGCCCGCGCACTGTTCGTGCGTGGCTTCGCAGCGGGGATGCATGGCAGGGGGGGCTTGGATGCAGCCGGACGGCGTTTTCTGTACGCGGGCCGGTGGTGATGCCCGGCGCCAATGCAGATTTTCTTCAAGCCACCAACGTATCGCGGATCATGTGCTCGAGTTTCTTTGCGTCCGGCAAGCCGGCAATACGGTCGCGGTAGTATTCGCGGCCTTTGCTGCCGACGCCCCAGTCGAACATCAGCACTTGCGTGCCGCGTTCGCCGCCGACCGGTTCCATTTTTCGAAAGTAGGAGGCGTCGTACTCGATCACGCCACGCCGCGACACGACGAGGAAGCGGCGATCTGTGAGCGCGTAGTACGTGCTCCAGCTATCGAGGAAGAAGCTGGTGTGGCTCCAAAGCGCTGTGATGAAGAAGTAGAGCAGAACGAGGAAGAAGACGGCCACGCCTGCCGGCAGGATGAGCCATGGGCTAGGTTCGATCGTCGTCGCGCCGCCCACGGCGCTGCCGATCACATTGAAGCCGATCACGACGATGAAAGCCGTCATCGCGAAGACGATGATCACGACGGGCAGGCGGTTGAACATCAGCGCACGCGCGGCCGGCTGGTGGCGCCAGACGATACGTTCGCCGGTGTCGAGGTAGTGTGACACAGGGTCGGAAGACGATCGTCGCGCAGTCATCGCACTTTGGTAGCGAGGCGTGGCCGACGGCGCAATGCGCCGCGCCGTTAGCGCACGCGCTCGAAGCGCTCATCGTCCCAACTGAGTGCGGTGATGTGGTTTCCGCTGCGTTCGAACGCGAAGGGCGCTGGCGGATCGAGCGGGCCTTCCGCGAAGCCGAAAAGATCGCGCTTCGCCGGTTCCAGTTGAGCGTTCATGGCGCCGAGCGCAGCGTAGAGTTGGCCGTTGCGGAGTGTCACTCGAAACTCGCCGAGGCGCGCGCTGCGATAGCGGCCAGTGTAGCCGCGAAGCTCTGCGTTAGCTGGCCGCCAGGCCCAGCCTTCCCATTGCGCTTCGGTGCGGCGTTCGGCGACGTCGTTGCGGCGGCCCTCGACCAAACGCGGCAGGCGCGCGCTCAGCTGGTTGTAGTACTCTTCCGGAGTCGGTCCGTATTCCGGATCTTGCACAACTTGAAAGAACAGTTCCGTCGTGAGCTGCGAGAGCGCGCCAGTGAGGCTGTCACTGTTGCTGAGGAAGGCGTAGCCAACGCCGAGTTCTGGCGACACCGCCATCACTGATCGAACAGCGGTGTAGCCGCCGCCGTGCGCGCGTATGTCGACGGCGCCGACGCGACAGACGTTCCAGCCGATGGCGTAGCCTTGGCAATCGAGTGGCTCGCCTTGGATGTCGGCGGCGATCTGCAATGACTGCGACTGCGCGAGGAGTTCGGGAGAGACGACATCAGGGCGTTCGCCGAGTTGTAGTTGTAGCCAGCGTGCCATGTCGTTCGGCGATGCGACCAGACCGCCGGCGGATTGCATGATATAGTCGGTCTTGCCCGCGAAGAGACGCCACTCATTTCCGCCCATCCATTGGTGATAGGTGGGAAGCTCTGCGCGTGGGAAGCGCGACACGCGCGGGCCGCTGCGGTTCATGCCGGTGGGGCGGAGAACTTCCGCTTCGAGCCAATAGCGCCAGTCGTGGCCGGTGCGCAGTTCGAGCGCCGCAGTGTAAACGTTGTAACCGAGATTGGCGTACTCGAAGCCCGGCGCGCGCGGCGCTGAGTACGCGCCGAGCAAGTGGCCGTACTCACGCGAAGGCACGAGATCGGCGTAGGCGACGCGCCACTCGATGGTTTCATTCTGGAAGGCGCCTTGATGGCTTAACAGTTGGCGGAACGTGATCGCGCGCGGATCGATGCCTTCGGGAAATGTGACATCGGGCCAGACGTCAGCCAGCGTTTGATCGAGCGAGAAGACGCCGCGATCGTGCAGCTTTAGCGCCATCAGGCCGACAAAGGCTTTGGTCTGTGAGGCGATGTAGAAGGGCGTGTCGCCGTTAGCGAGGATGCTCGGGTTTGCTGTGCTCAATGGGCCGTGCACCCAAATCACCGGCTCTTGGCCGCGCCGCACCATGACAACGGCGAGAGCAGGCGAAGCGCCCTGCACACGCGTGATTTGCTCCATGGTTGCGAGGATGCGTTGTGTCGCTGTCGCGAAACGCTCAGCGCTTACTGGTGCGACGGTTGCCGGCGCTTCCGCCGTGGTGATCTGCGCTACGGCGGGTGTTGCAAGGAGAGAAGCGGCCAACAGCGCGAGGGCAAAGGTGCGGTACATGGAAAATCTCCGGACGATTCCGGCCGGCAAGGTGGCGGCGCTAGACCGCGCCGTCTTGAACGAAAGCAACATTCGTCTGGGTGAGCTGGCGTGGTGTGACGCCGAATGTTTCCCGGCAAGCGCGGCTGAAATGGCTTTGGTCGGCGAAGCCGGCTTCAACGGCAGCGCTCGCGGCGGAGGCGCCCGTCGTCATTGCGCTAAGTGCGCGGTCGAGCATGGCGCGGCGGCGGAAGGCCGAGGGCGTTTCGCCGAAAGCGGCAAGGAAGGCACGGCCGAGATGCACGCGGTGCTTCCCACTCTGCGTGGCGATGACGCTCAGCTTCATGGCGGCGGGCTCCTCTAGCAATTGCTCACGCACAGCGTGGAGCCAGTCGCTCGCTTCAGCGCGTGCAGGGGTACTTTGCGCGAGGGCGAGCAAGTCCCAACCGGCTTCGATCGCGTCGTCGCCACCGTCTAGAAAGATTGGTAAAAGTGTGCGCAAGCGCTCACGCGGCAGCGGCTGCGACCAGAACGGCGCCGTGATCGCTGGAGCGTGTTCGGCGAAAGTGCAAGTGAGAATCAGCGTGCCGCGTGCGCCGAACATGCCGCCATGGCGCAGCCCTTCTGGGCGGAGTGCGAGGCGGCCAGCGGTGAATTTGTGATCGGTGCGGCCCACTTCCTCTTCGAAGCAGCCGGCAAGCACGACTGAGAAATGCGGCCTGTCATGTGTGTGCGGGCGCTGTCGGAGGCCGGCGGCGTAGCGGGTCAGCTTGATGGGCGCATCGCTCGTGCACATCGCTTCGATCCCCAGACAAGCGCCCGCGCGCACGGTTCGTGCGGGCTTCCGGACGGGAGATGCGATGTGAGGTCTGTTTGGATGCGGCCGGATTAGGCAGTCTTGGCGAACCATCCGACGAAGCTGAGCCAGGCGCCGACAAGTAGCGCGATTACACCAGCGATGAATGCGCCGGGGCCGAGGTTCAGCAATTGGTGCGCGAGGCCCGTGACGACACTCGGTGCAAACAGCAGCACCACGCCGCGAATGATTGTGAGGACGGCGATGAGCGAGATCGCGATGGCGGGGGCGCTGTTCCAGTGATGGTGTGCGGCGATCAGGACGAGGCCACAGATGAGCGTGAACACGCCGGTGATGAAGGTGAGTGGGCCGTCTTGCAGGATGGCCGGGATCAGCATTACCAGATCGCCGGCGCGCGCGATGACGACGGCGCCGACGATCACCATCAGCGGCCCGACGACGCGGGCGCAGAAGCGGGTGGTGGCGGCTTGGGCTTCAGTCATGGCGGTGCTCCTGATGCGGTAACGCGCTAGCCGCTTTTCGGTTCGATCCAGAGCGCCTCGGCGCGTGCGATGACTTCGCCGTCTTTCCTGTAGATCGCCACTGCGCCGCGATGCTTACGCCCGTCAGCGCCAAGCGGCCAGGCGGCGACGATGGTCTCTTCGCCAATGCGCGGCGCTTCGCCGTCGACGCTTGCAGTCAAGCGCGCAAGTAGAGCGGGTTTGCCTGCGTGCGGCAGCGCCCAATAGGTCGGGCAATCGAGCGCCGCATGGATGAACTCATGCGCGACACGGCCATCGCCGCGATCGAGATCGGCGGTTGGCTTCCAGACGCACGCCACCATGTCGCGGCCTTCGACCGCGCCAGTGTAGAGGTGCAGGCCATCATGCGCCGGCCGGCCCATGCCGCATGTGAAGCATGTGGGATAGCGGTGATCCTTCAAGCCGGCATAGCGCCGCTGCGCATCGCGGGCTTGCGCCAAGCTCGGCGGCGGCGGCGCTTCTAGATCCAACACAACTGGTCGTGCTTCGCCGAGCAGGGTGTCGCCGTCATAAAGCGCCACAACGCCGTCCGCTTCGCTGGTGAGGCTAAGCGCTTTCGCCAGCGGGGGAGGCGCGCGCAGCATGGCTTCCGCCGGGCCGTCGATTTCGCGCGCCATTAGCCCGCAAACGTAACCGCCGTTGCCGGAGTTCGCCGGACCGTTGAAACGCGGGGCGATGGTGATGTGCTTTGCCGTCATTGGCCTCAATTGGACCCTGATCGCGCGCGATGCGTAGTGTCGCAGGGCACGGCGCGGCGTCAACCATTGCCTGCGACGCGGCCCGTGCTCATCTTGGCTTCCTGAAGGAGCACGTATGGGAACGCCGGCGGATTACACCATTCTGGTTCTGTTGGTGGCCATCGGCGTCGGCCTGTGGACGGTGCTCGATCGTGTCAATCAACTGCAACGCGATGTCGAGGCGCTGAAACGTCAGAACGGCGTTATCGATCCGCCTGGGGCGGACTAGCGGGCTCCGGCGCGATCAGCCGCGTTGTCGACTGTGTGAAGTCGATGCCTTCGCGTTCGAATGCGAGGCGAATGCGGCGCAGATATTCGCGCTGCACAGTCCATTGTTTGCCCGGCGCCGTGCGGATACGTGCCTTCAGTGTGACGCCCGCTTCTGAGACCTTGTCGACCCCGGCGATTTCGATCGGTGAGACAATGAGTCCGGCAAAGCTCGACTCTCTCTTCAGCTCGTCGCCCGTCTCTTTCATCAGATCGAGCGCTTTAGCGATGTCGTTGTTGTGATCGAGTGGAAACTCGAACACAGCGAACGAGAAGTCTTTCGTCTGATTGTGGATCACTTGCGCTTCGCTGTACGGGAAGATGTGCAGTGTGCCGTTGAAGTCACGCAGCTTGATGGTGCGTAGCGACATCGATTCAACCGAGCCGCTGAACTCGCCAATCTTCACGACATCGCCGACGGAGACTGAGTCTTCCATGATCAAGAAGAGGCCGGTGAGGAAGTCTTTCACAATCGTCTGCGCGCCGAAGCCGACCGCAAGACCCACGATCCCGGCGCCTGCTAGCAGCGGGCCGATTTCGACGCCCACTTCCGAGAGCGCCATCATTGCCGCGATGATTACGACGATCGTTGTTGCCAGTCCGGAGAGCAGTGGCCCCAACGTGCGTATCTGCGCGGCACGGCGTGGACTGCGCGATTGTTGCGCGATCCGGTTGAACACGCGATTGATGCCGAGCTGACCGAGCTCAATTGCCGCGAGCGCGAGCACGAGGATGACGGCGATGCGGCCTAGAACCGAGAAGATCGCGTAGATTGGGCTGCCGCGCAGCGTACTGAAGTCGAAGCCCCAGAGGCGCAGAACAACCACGATCGCGCCGACGAAGACGGCGATGCGGACGACGCGCATCGTCCAGCGGCCGATATTGACGCGCGTCTGCTTGGGAGCGCCTTCCTCCTTGGGTGCGATGCGCTCCGTCAGCGCCTTAAGAATGATGTGAAGGCCCCAGATGACGAGGATCGCGCCGATCAGGACGAGGAATGTCAGTCCGGCGCGCAGCAGCGCTTGTTGCGGATCGAGCGAGAAGACGTCGCTGACGAAACTCTCGATCTGTTGCGCGAGCGTGTTGAAGGAATAGTCGGCCGGCGGTGCACCTGTCGGCGCGGGAGCGGGCGTCGTGGTCGTGAACTGAATCATGCTGGCGCGATATTAGTTTGCCGCGCGGCAATTTCGAGAGCGGCTTAAGCGCCTGGTTTCGCAAACACGAGCACAACCCATCCCAACAGGAGCGTTATTCCCCCGACAGGGGCGAGCATGACGAGCGCGTGGCTGTGCGTGATGGCGATGGCGTAAAGAGTTCCCGCGAAAACAGCGGCGCCTGTGAGGATCAACACGCCGGCGATGAGATTGAGCCGTCCGCTGCGATTGGCGATTGCGAGACCTGACGCTGCGGCGCCGAGCTGAAGGAAGGCGGCGAGCTTGATGCGTTCCAAGTCTTCAGGCGCCGGTTGCAGTGCGTGAGCAGCGAGCACGAGCATCGACAACGCGAGCAAGCCGGAAAGCGCGGCGAAGACATTGAGCAGACGCATGAGCGCTCCTAGATTATGCACATTCTCGACAAATTGAGCGCGGCGTCCAGGCGCCGCTTGAGGGAGCGGCGACATGCAGCAGAAACGTGAAATCGGCCGCTCCGGTATCAAAATCACACCGCTCATGCTCGGCGGCAACGTGTTCGGCTGGACGGCGGATGAGAAAGCATCGTTCGCGATTCTCGACGCGTATGTCGATCAAGGCGGTGACTCGATCGACACGGCGGACGTCTATTCGGCTTGGGTCCCTGGCCATGAAGGCGGCGAGAGCGAGCGCGTCGTCGGCGCTTGGCTGAAGAAGAGCGGCAAGCGCGACAAGGTCGTGATCGGCACCAAAGTCGGCATGTGGCCGAAGCGCCTCGGCATCAAAAAGCAGAACATTATTGAGGCGTGCGAGGATTCGCTGAAGCGGCTGGGTATCGGGACCATCGATCTCTATTGGCTGCACCGCGATGATGAGGCGACGCATGCGGAGGAATATATCTCCGCGCTCGATGAGCTGAAGAAGGCCGGCAAGATCCGTTCGTTCGGTGCGTCGAACTTCAAACCAGCGCGCTTTGGCGAAGGTGTTGCCGAAGCGAAGAAGCGCGGCGTGCGCTTCGACGCGCAGCAGCCCGAATACAATCTGATGAACCGCGAGATCGAAGCGGAGTTGATGCCGCTGTGCGAACGTGAGGGCGTGTCGATACTGCCGTACTATGGGCTGGCGAGCGGCTATCTCACCGGCAAGTATCGCAATGACGCCGACAAGGCGAAGAGCCCGCGCGGTGGCCGCATGGATAAGTACATGGCCGGCAAAGGCCCAGCCGTGCTCACGGCGCTCGACGATATCAGCGCGCGCCACAACGCAACGCCCGCGCAAGTGGCGCTGGCGTGGATCATGGCGAAGCCCGCTATCGCCGCGCCAATCGCAAGCGCGACGAGTGTTGAACAACTTACCGAGTTGATGGGCGCGCTGCGCGTGACCCTCAGCGCCGACGATGTTGCGGCGTTGGATCGCGCGAGCGCTTAGTGCAGGCGGAAGCGAACGGGGCGGCGAATACGCCGCTCGCCAGTCGCCTCGTCGGTGTACGTCCGTGAACTGCCTGTGCCGCTGGCGCTGAGCCGCCAGAGGCACGCCATCTTGAGCGCGGATTCACCGAAGCCATAGCCCGCCGGCGTTTCATCGACGATTTGGCAGCTGCTCAGCATATTGTCGTCACCGACCGCGCAATCGAGAACGGCTTCGCCGTTAAGATTGCGCTCTTGCGCGCGCGCTGGGTAGAAGCGCCGGTCTCCGGTCTCTTCCGCGCAGATTTGCGTCATGTTGTGGGCCGGCGCGGTGGACCGTCTGGGCGCATTGTCCTGCGCCCACGCGGCAGCGGCGCAGGCGGCGAACATGGCAGTGGCAGCGATCAGCCTCACGGCTGAACATTACCACGGAGACATGTAGGCCGCCACTAGCCGCGCGCGGAATAGATCAGGTCGTCGGCCTGAGCCATGGCGTCGTTGGTGGCTTCGCGGATGCAATCGCGGCGCGTGGTGAGCGGCACGCCGCGGCTCTCGCGCTCGACTTGATCGCATGCTTCGACGGCGACGCGCTCGATACGGCGATAGAGCTCGCGCACATCGCGATCATAGCGGAGATTGAGGTCCTTCGTGCTGATCGAGCGCTGCAGCGTCAGCTCATTGATCGGCGCGCCGATCGAGCTGCGGCGGCCGGTGTATTCTCGCTCTACTGTCGGCGCGCGCACGATGATCTCATCGTCATAGTAGTCTTGCGCGATCGCGGGTGCAGCGAAGAAGCAGAAAGCGCTCGCCGCGGCGGCGATGAGCAGAGTGGGGCGAAGGTTTGTCACGGGCGTCTCCAATCAGGTCCCCGCGCCGCAAAGCATCGACTGGCGAACCCGAGATGCCCGCAATAGTTCCGCGGAACCTACCAGCCGCCGCCGCCACCACCGCCGCCGCCACCGCCGGATGAACCGCCGCCGCCTGAGCCAGATGAGCTCGAGCTCTGCGGCAGCGCGCTCGACACGCCCGAACTCATGTTCGTCACCATCGCGCCGGTAAGTGCGCCGAGTGAGTGCGACGAACTCATGTTGGTCCAGGTGGGGTGATAGTTCTCGGCTTCTTGCGGCAGCACGCGCTCGAAGTGCCGCGTCCACGGCTTCTCGACGCCAAGCGCCACGGCGTAGGGGAGAAATTTTTCGTATCGCTCCTTCGTCATCGGCGGCGGCGCCTCGCTGCCGACTTGCACCGCGTTCAGCTGCAGCTTCTCGGCTGTTTCCAAGTAAAGACGGAAGCCTTCGATCTCAGTGCGGATTTGCTGACCGATCTTCGTCGGTGCGGGCATTAAATACATGAAGACGACGTTGAGCGCCGCCAGCGCAATCACGCCCATCGTGTGCCAAGGCGTCCATTGCGTCACCTGCGTCGCGGCGAGGGCGATGACGATGATTGTGAGGGCGGCGGCGGCGATCGTGTAGCCGATATTCCAACGGAAATAGGGCGCGCCGTATCGCGCTGAAAGCGCGACGCCGAACGTCGTGTTCGCTTCGGTGAACTTTGAATCGTATTCGCCGCCGAGAGTCTTGATGTGCTTCGCGCCAAAAATGTCGTTCTCCAGCGCCACATCCTCCGGGGCGAGGCTTTCGGCGCCGGCGTTCGAGGAGAGGCGCGTGAGCTCAGTGCTCTTTTTGTCCGACGCATCGATCTTGATGCGGCCTTTGACGGCGAGGTTCATCAACGTGGCGATGAGCGCGCGATGATCGACAACGGCGCGATAGAAGATGTGATGCGTCGCGGCGGGCGAATAGCCGGCCGGCGGGTCGTAGCGCGGAAATACCGGCCCCTTGAGCGGATCACGGCCGACGCGCACGAAGCCTTGATAGAGAAACCAGAACAAAGCCGCGAGCGAGACACCGAGAATCGCCAGGGCGCCATTGCGCTGCCACCAGATCGCGGCGTCGTCCGCGGAAGAGGGCGGATCGATCAGGCCTTTCGCGAAGCCGATCGCGACGCTGAAGCCCTCGTTGGGGCCCAACTCGCGTGTTGTTTGAAAGGTGTGGCGATCGCCCGACTGTGCGTAGGTGTAGTCGCTACCCGCTTGCCCCGCGGCGCCGGTGTAGCCGCGCTTTTGTGTGACTTGCGCACCGGGCGGTAACGTGATCACGGCGCGGGCGCGCTCGATCGGAAATGCCCAGTAATTGCCGGTGGCGTTCCAATACACCTCGTCGTAGCCGCCGAAATAGCGGACTTGGTTCTTCACCTCGTAGCGGATCACGTAGCGATGGGGTCCGTTGGGGATGAACACATCCTCGTCGCCGATGCGGATCTGAAAGGCGTTGCCGTCAGTGTCGGTGTCGTACGGCTCTCCGTTGCCGTCGCGCTCAACGCTGACCACGTGATATTGGAAGGGAAGGCGCACGCCTTCGGCGTTCTCGTAGAAACGCGGCAAGTCGCGAAAGATGCCGCGCCGGATTTGATTGCCTTCCGCGATGACATCGATCGTCTCGACGACGACGATATCGCCGTCGGTCTGCACTTCGATCGCGACATCGAAGGACGTGATTTCCTCCAGCGCCAGCGCCGGCGCGGCGAAGAAGAGCGCAGCCAGCGCAACAAGCAGCGCGCGTAGGGTCACGAAGGTTGGCCCAGATTGATATCCGGCACGGCGCGGTCGCCTGCCGCTTCGATCTCGAAATAACTGCGCTTGGCGATGCCGAACGCGCCCGCGACGACGTTCGAGGGAAACGTCTCCGCCGCCGTGTTCAGCTCGCGCACTGCGCCGTTATAGAAGCGCCGCGCCATTTCAATTTTGTTCTCGGTATCCGAGAGTTCGTTCTGAAGATCGAGGAAGTTCTGGTTCGCTTTCAGATCGGGGTACGCTTCGCCTAGCGCGATCAGGCGCCCAACGGGCCGCGACAGCGCGCTTTCCGCCGCGCCGCGTTGCGCAGTGTTGTCGCCGGCGGCGAGGGCGGCGTTGCGCTTCTCAGCGATGTCTTCGAACAGTTGACGCTCGTGCGCAGCGTACGCCTGCACTGTGGTGACGAGCTGCGGAATGAGATCGGCGCGGCGCTTTAGCTGCACGTCGATGTCCGCCCAACCATTGTTGACCATCTGCCGTTTGGCGATGAGCTGGTTGAACAGAACGATCGCGATGACAGCAAACAGCGCGATGCCGGCGACAATATAGAGACCAGTCATTGGTCTGCCGTATCACGCACCCGCGCGGTTCGCCACCAAGTCGTCGACCACCGCCGGATCGGCCAGCGTCGATGTATCGCCCAAGTTGGAGATGTCGTTTTCCGCGATCTTGCGCAGGATGCGGCGCATGATTTTGCCGCTACGTGTTTTCGGCAGGCCTGGCGCGAACTGGATGATGTCGGGCGTCGCTGTCGGCCCGATCTCGCTGCGCACGGTTTGGACTAGCTCGCGCTTTAGCTCATCGCTTGGCTCGATGCCTTGCTTCAAAGTGACGTAGCAATAAATGCCTTGGCCCTTGATGTCGTGCGGATAGCCGACGACGGCGGCTTCCGCGACTTTGGTATCCGCTACGAGCGCGCTTTCGATTTCGGCAGTGCCGATGCGGTGGCCGCTGACATTGAGCACATCATCGACGCGCCCGGTGATCCAGTAATAACCGTCTTCATCACGGCGGCAGCCATCGCCGGTGAAGTACATGCCTGGATAAGTACGGAAATAGGTTTCGAAGAAACGCTGATGATCGCCATAGACGGTGCGCATTTGGCCCGGCCATGAATCGAGCAGAACCAAGTTGCCGCTCGTCGCGCCTTCGAGAAAGTTGCCTTTGTCGTCGACGAGTGCCGGTTTGATGCCGAAGAAGGGGCGCGTGGCTGAGCCAGGTTTCATCGCCGTTGCGCCGGGAAGGTTGGTGATTAGTGCTGCGCCGGTTTCGGTTTGCCACCAGGTGTCGACAACCGGACAGCGCGAGTCTCCGACCGTTCGGTAGTACCAGAGCCAAGCTTCCGGATTGATTGGCTCGCCCACGGTGCCGATCAAACGCAGCGATGCGCGCGACGTGCGCTTCACCGGCTCTTCGCCATCGCGCATCAGAGCGCGGATCGCCGTTGGCGCTGTATAGAAGATGTTGACTTTGTGCTTGTCGATCACGTCCCAGAAGCGTGAGACGTTCGGATAGTTCGGCACGCCTTCGAACATCAGCGTCGTAGCGCCGTTGGCGAGCGGGCCGTAGACGATGTAGGTGTGGCCGGTGACCCAACCCACGTCGGCGGTGCACCAATAGATGTCTCCGTCGTGATAATCGAAGACGTATTGATGCGTCATCGAGGCGTAGACGAGATAGCCGCCCGTTGTGTGCAGTACTCCCTTGGGTTTGCCCGTCGAGCCTGAGGTGTAGAGAATGAAAAGCGGATCTTCCGCACCCATTGGCTCGGGCACGCACTCGGTCGCGGCGTCGGCTGCGGCGTCCTCATAGACGACATCGCGGCCATCTTGCATCGGCACGCCGGCGCCCGTGCGCGTGATGACGATGACGGTATCGACGCCAGGCGTTTCTTCGAGCGCGGCGTCGACGTTTTGCTTTAAAGGGATGATCTTGCCGCCACGCACGCCTTCGTCGGCGGTGATGACGCACTTCGAGTCACAATCCTTGATGCGGTTGGCGAGGCTTTCGGGTGAGAAGCCGCCGAAGACGACGGAGTGAACCGCACCGATGCGCGAGCAGGCGAGCATCGCGTACGCCGCCTCCGGAATCATCGGCATATAGATGGTGACGCGATCGCCTTTCTTGACTCCGCGCGCTTTCAGCACGTTGGCGAAGCGGCAGACTTCGTCATGCAGCTCGCGATAGGAGATGTGGCGTGATTGATGTGGATCGTCGCCTTCCCAAATAATCGCGACCTGATCGCCGCGCTTTTCGAGGTGGCGGTCGATGCAATTGGCCGAGACGTTGAGAACGCCATCCCAATACCAGCGAATATGAAAGTCGGCTTCGTTGAAGCTCGTGTCTTTCACTTTGGTGTACGGCTTGATCCAGTCGATGCGCTGCCCGTGCACGCCCCAGAACGCCTCTGGGTCTGCCAGCGCACTCGCGTGCATGGCGCGATACTTCACGTCATCGACGTAAGCCTTCTTGGCCCATTCTGGCGGGACCGGGATGACGACGGGATCGGACATGTGGGCGTTTCCTCTTGGCACCACATCAAGCACAGCTGGGCGGTGACGGGAAAGCGCTCGCGCGCGAGAAGTTTGCGGAATTGCCGGAACGAGAGCCGAATCTCCGCCACGCGCGGGGCTAGCGCGCGCGTAGCCCGTCGATCAGCGTGTCGCACGTCTCGGTCATCGCGTTGGCGCTGAGGCTGGGGGTCCAGAGCTTTTGCAAAACGAGCCCCTGCAGCATAGCAACCATGGCCGTGGCCATCGCGGCGGGCTCTATGTCCTTACGCAGCAGACGTTGGCGCTGCCCATTCTGAATGATCGCCTTGAGAACACGGCGAGGTTCGTCGACGCCCTCTTTCACGGAAGCGAGGATTGCATCGTCGAGCAGCGCCTCTGACCAGGTCATCAGCGAGATGCGCCGCTTGGTGTCCGCGCCGGTGAGGTAGGCTTCGATGAAGCGCCGCGCGATGGTCTTGAGCGCGGCTACGGGATCGCGCTCTTCTGCCGTAAGCGCCGCGCGTTCCTGTTCGTGGCGCGTGTCGGCGATTGCCAGGATCAGTTCGCGCTTGCTCTTGAAGTAGTTATAGACCGCGCCGGCTGACAATTGCGCTTCGGCGAAGATGTCCTGCAACGTGGCGCGATCAAAGCCGCTGCGCGCGAAGCAGGTGCGAGCCGCGTCAACGATCTCGCCGCGCCGCGTTTCCTTGTGCTCGTCGCTGACGCGCGGCATCAGAGCGGCCCCGCCAGCGCGACGCGGTAGAACTCGTAGCCCTCCTTGCCGGAGCCGCCGCGCCCGTAGAGCACGCGATATTCCGCAGCGCCGAGATCCGCGCGACGACGAAGGCCATGAACGGCGAGGTAATCCGCGAGCTCCTCGGGCTTCAGCCCAAATGTCCAAGGTTCGCCAATGCGCTGCAGGCGGCGCAGGAGGGCGGGCAGGCCGGGCGTGTCGAACGCGCCGTTTACCGCGTCGGCGTGCACATAGGTGAAGATGATCGTCGCTTTGCATGCCGCGACGAGCCTGAGCACAGCGCTGACCGCGGGTTCACTCAGATAGTTGGTGACGCCTTCCCAAAGGAAGAGGGACCGCTTTTCTGGTGCAAAGCCAGCGGTGAGCAGTGTTGCGCCGATATCGTCGGATAGGAAATCGATCGGCGTGCGGACGAGGTTGGCGGGCGGAGGCCCGAGGCGCTTGGCCTTGCGCGCGAGCAGCGCTGCGCGATCGAGTTCGAACACTTTGACGCTGGCCAGTTCGGGCAAGCGCAATGCGCGGCAATCATAGCCGGCGCCGAGCAAGGCGACCTGTTCGACGCCGTCGCTAACTTCGCCAACGATCCAGTCGTCGATGAGCCGCGTGCGAGCGATGCCGGAGGTGCGTGCGCCAGGGGCGCGCATGTCGGCATAGGCTTCAATGGCGTGGCGTGCGAGCGGCGCCCGCGAGAGAGCGATCAGCGCGCGTTCGCCGGGCGGCAAAAACCGCTCGGCGTAGCTGTCGCGAAACAGTCGGTGGTCTGACTCGCGCGCACTTTCGAGGGCGCGAAAAGCAGCCATGTGGGCGGCCGTGCGGCTCATCGAAGTCTCCAAAAAAACGGACGACCGTTCTATATCGTGGAAAGCACGGTTTGGCAACTCATTCGTTGCGCTCGCGACGGCGCGCAGTCTTTGGTCCTTATTCAGTCCGCTGCGGTGTTACCGCTGCTGCGTCAGACTTTGGTCCACCCTTCGGACGCTTCGGCGGTTCTGCGGCAATGCCGGAATCTGGATCGAGGTCGTCGTCGCCGCGATCGCCTTCGTCCATCCGCCACAAGAGCTTCTGAAACCGCTCGGGAATGGTTTCGGCGGTGACATCGCCATAGGCGAGCCGCAGATTTCTGCTGATGAGGTTACGCTTTGGTTCTTCATCTGACGACAAGAGCGCCTCCCGAGCCCTGCAGCGCATGCGGCTCCCAACTTGCGATGAGCTAGGCGGCGGAACGCCGGCGTCTAGTGCGCCACGCTGGCTGCGCGCCTGAACACGGTGCGGATGGTGAAGTTACTCACCAATCTTCGCACACCTGGCAGGCGCGAGAGCGTGTCCTGGTGGATGCGTTGGTAGCGGTCGTCGTCGGCGATGACGATGCGCAGCAGATAATCGCTTTCACCCGTCATCAGGTGGCAGTCTTGTACTTCACGGCAGAGCGCGACGGCGCGCTCGAACTTAGCCATTGTTTCGCGCCGCTGATCTTCGAGTGTCACAGCGACAAACACAGTCGCGCTGCGGCCGAGTGCTTTCTCCGAAAGGATCGCGGCGTAGCCTTCAATGACGCCGGCCGCTTCCATGGCTTTGACGCGGCGATGGCAGGCGGAGGGCGAAAGGCCGATGCGCTCGGCCAAGGCCGCGGCGGTGAGCACGCCGTCGCGCTCGAGTTCGATCAGGATCTTATGGTCGAAATCGTCCAGTTGGACGGGAATTTCTTGCGGCATGACGCCCTGTACGCTGAAAAATGGGCGGCTGGAACGCTGTCACGCCCGAAATATCCAAGAAAAAGCGTCATGAACGGGATATTTCCCCGCCCAACAGGAGGAATTCCCATGAAGGTCGGCTGCCCGAAGGAAATCAAGGTCCATGAATATCGCGTCGGTCTGACGCCGGAGAGCGCCGCCGAACTGGTGCGCGCGGGCCATGAAGTTTTCCTCGAAACCAAAGCGGGCGAGGGCATCGGCGCGCCGGATAGTGTCTACGAAAAGGTCGGCGTGAAGATCCTGCCGAACGCGGATGCCGTGTTCGAGACAGCCGAGATGATCGTGAAGGTGAAGGAGCCGCAAGCGGTTGAGATCGCGCGCCTCAAGCCGCACCACACGCTCTTCACCTATCTGCACTTGGCGCCGGATCCGGCGCAGGCGGAAGGGCTGATGAAGTCTGGCGCGACGTGCATCGCGTACGAAACCGTCACTGATCGCGATGGGCGCTTGCCGCTGCTGAAACCGATGTCCGAAGTCGCGGGCCGCATGTCGATCCAAGTTGGCGCGTACTTCCTGGAGAAGGCGCATGGCGGCCGCGGCGTGTTGCTCGGCGGCGTGCCGGGCGTGCAGCCGGGCACTGTTGTGATCCTCGGCGCCGGCGTCTCGGGTTACAACGCGGCGCAGATTGCAGTTGGCATGCGCGCGCGCGTGATGGTGTTCGACAAGAACCCGGCGCGTCTGGAAGAGCTCGATCGCGAATTCAATGGCCGCTTGGAGACGGTGTATTCGACGGCTGCTGCTGTCGCGGAAGCGATCAAGGAAGCGGATGTTGTTGTCGGTGCCGTGCTTGTCGCCGGCGCGGCTGCGCCGAAGTTGATTACGCGCGACATGCTGAAGACGATGAAGCCGGGCTCGGTGCTGGTTGATATTTCGATCGACCAAGGCGGCTGCTTCGAAACGTCGAAAGCGACGACGCATTCGGAGCCGACGTTCGTCGTCGATGGCATCGTGCACTATTGCGTCGCCAACATGCCGGGCGCGGTTTCGCGTACGTCGGCGTTTGCGCTGAACAACGCGACGCTGCCGTTCACGCTGGCGCTCGCCAACAAGGGCTATAAGAAGGCGCTGCAGGACGATCCGCATCTCGCAAATGGCCTGAATGTCTTTGAAGGCGCGATCACGCACGAAGCGGTGGCGAAGGATCTCGGTAAGCCGTTCAAGAAGCCGGACTGGCTGAGGTAGGCGCACGCGGCGCTTGACCTTGAGTGTGCTCTAGCCGGTAGTTCGTCTGTTGGTCCAAAAATGGAGGCCAACATGAACACGACAGAGAGCAATCGCGCTCGGATTGCCGCTATTTGGGAATCCATGGCGAAGGGCGACACGGCGCCGTTCGCTGACGCGATGGCCGAGGATTTCACCTGGCGCATGCAGGGCACGACGCCGTGGAGCGGAACCTATGGCGGCAAGGCTGATGTGCGCGGGCGGATGCTGCAGGCGTTGCTCGAACAGTTCGCAACGCCGTACCGCAGCGTGGCGCGCCGCATCCATGCTGACGGCGACTTCGTCATTGTCGAGCACGAAGGCGATGTAACGACGAAGCGAGGGCGTCCCTACAACAACAAGTATTGCTTTGTGATCCGCATGCGTGATGGCCAAATGGCAGAGCTGACCGAATATTTCGACAGCGCGCTGGTCGAACGCGAACTGGAGCCGCCGCCTTGGGCGTAGAAACTTCCTTCGGCATCGGCGAACTGGCGCGCCGGACGAAACGCAGCGTTCACACCATTCGCTGGTACGAGGCGCAGGGGCTGATCCCGCGCGTTGAACGTGATGCAGGGCGGCGGCGTCAATACACGGTGTGGCATGTCGAGTGGCTCAACTTCCTCGACAGACTCAAGACGACCGCGATGTCCGTGCGCGACATGAAGCGCTACGCCGCGTTGATTGCGCGAGGCGAAACAGGCGAGCAAGAAGCGCTGCTTCGCGCTCATCGCGAGAGCGTCGCGGCCCGCATGAGAGAAATGAATGAGGCGCTGGCGTTGATCGACCGCAAGCTCAAACACTACGGGCGCTTTCGCCGAACGTGAAACACTGCTGAAACACAGCGGTTCTAGCCTTCTACGCGGGAGGAAGGGCCGATGAGAATTGCGCGCGCGCTTGTCGCGGGCTGCTGCCTGCTGTTGTCTTTGTCGAGCGCGCAAGCGCAGACGGCAGACGATACGGCGCTCGGCCTTTGGTACTACCGCACGACTTTCCCTGTCGGCCTCGAAGGCGAACTCACGGTCACGCGCCGCGGCGATCGTTGGCGCGTTGAGATTGCAGGCCAAAGTGCCGAAGCGCGCGCGCAAGGTGACAATGTCCGCATCGATTTTCCGGAAGGCGCAACGTTTCGTGGCGCACTCGATCCGCGCGGGCGGCTCGATCGCGGATATTGGGCACGACGCGAAATGACTCACGATCCGCGCTACCCTGAAGGCGCGGCGCAAGCTTACGCTGGCCCGCTCATACTGCGCGCTGACGGTGCGAACCGGTGGCGCGCCAATGTCGAACCGCTCGACGATCCGCTGACGCTCTATCTCAACATCTTCCGCGACGAGACGGGCACGCTGAAAGCGGCGATCCGCAATCCGGAGCAGAATCGCTTTGGGCCGGCGATGCAATTGTTCGTCACGCGCGATGGGCCAACATTGCGCTTTGGTGCAGCTACCGAGCCGGCCGAAGGCGATCTGTTCGCGACGATGATGGCCGATCCCGAACGCCTCACGATGTATTGGGAGGGGATCAACCGCTTCATTGCACTAAGGCGCGCGACGCCCGAGCAAGCGGCGCTTTTCACGGCGCGCCCGCGCAGTGAGCCGCGTTACACCTATCGCGTGCCCCAAGACGTTGGCGATGGCTGGCGCATCACGCGTGCGCGCGATCTCGGCGTCGATGAAGCAGGTCTCGAACGCGCGGTGCATTGGATCACCGACATCGATCCTTCCGTCCGCCGCGCCTGGATGGTGCATTCGATCGCGGTGGCGTATCGCGGCCAGCTCATTCTGGACGAATATTTCTACGGCAACGGCGAGAATATTCCGCACGACATGCGCTCCGCCAGCAAGGCGCTCTCATCCGTCACCTTAGGTGCGGTGATGCTTGAGGGCGGCAGCTCCATCACGCCCGACACGCCGATCACGCAGGTGCTGTCATCATTCGGGCCGTTCGAAAATCCCGATCCGCGCAAGGATCGCATTCTCGTGCGGCACGCGCTCACGCACACGACCGGGCTGGATTGCGATGACGCTTTCGAAGAGCCGCTGTCGCCGGGTAACGAGAACATCATGCAGACGCAACGCGAAGAGCCAAACTGGTGGCGCTTCATGTTGAACCTGCCGATGGCGCATGAGCCTGGCGAGCGTTACGCGTACTTCTCCGGTGGGATCAGCCTAGCTGGTGGCGCGCTCACAATGGCGACAGGCTAATG
>CADEDT010000062.1 GCA_902826145.1 uncultured Caulobacteraceae bacterium | reverse complement strand
CACGACAAAGACGCGCGCTATTCCGAAAAGGGCGAGGACTACACCGAGGGCATGGAGCGCCTGCTGCGCAAATGGGAGACGATGAAGTCCCACGTGCCAGGGCCGATCGTGCGCAAAGCCTCGAAAGCCTCGCCGGACGGTGTGATCTATATGGGCTCCACCGATCCTTCGATGGAAGAAGCGCTGCACGCGCTCGAAGGCCACGGCATTCACCTGGACGCCATGCGCATTCGCGGCTTCCCGTTCTGCAACGACGTGTTCGATTTCATCAACGAGCACGAGCAGGTTTTCGTCGTGGAGCAAAACCGCGATGGCCAGCTCAAGGCCCTGATCGTGAACGAAGGCGGCATCAACCCGGCGCGGCTCATCTCCGTGCTGCACTATGACGGCACGCCGATCACGGCGCGTTTCATCATCAGCGCCATCACTGAAAAGCTAAAAGGCCCGCACGCGGCGCCGCTGCGGGAGAAAGCGTAATGACCTACATCGCCAAGCCGCCGCTGCATCACCCGTCGCTTGAGAAGAACTCCCTCGGCTTCACGCGCCGCGACTATGAAGGCCGCATCTCCACGCTCTGTGCCGGCTGCGGCCACGATTCGATCAGCGCCTCGATCATTCAAGCTTGCTTCGAGATCGACCTCGCGCCGCACCGGCTCGCGAAATTCTCCGGCATCGGCTGCTCGTCGAAGACGCCGGACTATTTCGTCAGCCCCGCGCACGGCTTCAACGCCGTTCACGGCCGCATGCCGTCCGTGCTCACCGGCGCCAACATCGCCGCGCGCGATCTGATTTATCTCGGCGTCAGCGGCGATGGCGACAGCGCCTCGATCGGCCTCGGCCAATTCTGCCACGCCGTCCGCCGCGGCGTGAACATGACCTACATCTGCGAAAACAACGGCGTCTACGGCCTCACCAAGGGCCAGTTCTCCGCCACCTCCGACAAAGGCTCGAAAGCCAAGAAGGGCGCTGAGAACAAGGATAGCGCCATCGATCTCGTCATGCTCTCGCTACAGCTTGGCGCCACCTACGTCGGCCGCAGCTTCTCCGGCGACAAGACGCAGCTGGTGCCGCTGATCAAAGGCGCGCTTAGCCACAAGGGCACGTCGTTCATCGACGTCATCAGCCCATGCGTCGCGTTCAACAATCACGTCGGTTCCACCAAGAGCTTCGATTACGTGCGCGAGCACAACGAAGCCGTGAACCGCATGGACGTCATCACCCCACGCGCCCCGATCACGGCAGACTACAAGCCCGGCGAACTGAAGGAAGTCCGCCAGCACGACGGCTCGATCCTGCGCCTTCGCAAACTCGAAGACGATTACGACGCCACCGACCGCAACGAAGCCCTAGGCTACCTCGCGCGGAAGGCCGCGGAAGGCGAGATCGTCACGGGCCTGCTCTACGTCGATCCGGAAGCGCACGATCTGCACGACGCGATGGGCACAGTCGACACGCCGCTGAACAAGTTGCCGGACGCGGACCTCATTCCGAGCGTGGCGGATCTCGAGAAGATCAACGCAAGTTTGCGGTGAGTACTTTGTCCAGAAAGATGGGACGATCGGAACGTGCGCTCGTCATTGTTGGTGTATTCGTCGTGCTGCTCTTAGTCATGGCGATCGTAGCGAACGTCACGAACAGCCCTTGGCTGATGATTGTTGTGCCCGTGGGCTTCCTAATCGCACAAGCGGTCAACCGGCACGTGAAGTGAGCGTTGTGATCACCCAAACCGCTCAATCCTAAACGGCGCAATATCGACTGCCGGCGCTTTCTCCGCAGCAATCGCCGCGATGATCTCCGCCGTGATCGGCGCTTCCGTCAGCCCGAGATGCGCGTGCCCGAACGCGTAGAGCACTTTCGGCGCGCGCTCTGATCGCCCGATCGCCGGCATGAAGTCGGGGAGGGATGGGCGCGAGCCCACCCAGCGATCCGGGTTCGCCTCAAACCTGATGCCAAGCTCATCGATGCGCTGGCGCAAACGCCGCCACTTGCGCTGATCTCCCGGCGCGTCCGGCGAGCCAAACTCCACGAAACTCGTGCAGCGCAGGCCGCTGGTGAAGCGCGACACCGCGATGAAGTTCTCTTCAAACACCGTCGTCGGCAAATCGTGGGGCCAATTCGTCTCGCTGCTCTGCAAATGATACCCGCGCTCGCCGATCAGTGGCGCGCGCACGCCAAGCTGCTCCATCAGCGCCCGCGACCAAGGCCCCGCGCACACCAGCACCGCGTCCGCCTCGCGTACCGAGCCATCCGCAAGCATCACCCGCGCGTTCGCCTCAACGCGCACCACGCTGCCAACAACGAGCTCGCCACCACGCTCCGCAAACGAAGCCAGTATCGCATCGCGCGCGCCCTGCGGATCGCTGACTTGCCCGGTGCCGCTGAAAATCACCGCCGCTGTCGGCAAGCGATTGAGCACATCTCCATAGCGCGCCAACTCGGCGCTCGTCATTTCGCGATAGCTTGTCGTCCTTCCCCATTTCGCCGCCGCGAACGCCGCCAAGCCATCTGCCGCGCCGCGCTCCGTCATCCACGCCGTCGCGTGCCCGTGCGGAATCACAAGCTCGGGCGCGCCCGCCAACTCCGCGATCCGATGCCAAGCCGGCAACGAGTCCGCGAGTAACTCAATCAACGCCTCACGCCCACGCTCAAACCGAACGGGATCGCACGCGCGCAAGAACTCCATCGACCAAGGCGTCCACAGCGCCACGTCGCTCCAGCGAAAATCGAGCGGCCCGCCGGCGCCAAAGCTCGAACGCGGCGCGCGCAGCACGTTGCCCCACGCCGACCACGGCGCCACTTGCTCCGAGCCGATGTGCCCGGCATTGCCGTACGAAGCGCCGCGCCTCTTGTCGCCTGGATCGATCAACGTCACCTGCACGCCGGCCGCCTGCAGCCGCAGCGCACACGCGGCGCCCACAAGCCCGCCGCCAATGACCAGAATCGATTTCATCGTCACACCGGATCGTATAGGTTCGCCCGCGTAAGCAAGCGAGGGCGGCAATGCAAGTCGATTGGCATGGCGTGTTTCCGGCGGCGACGACGCAATTCGCGCCCGATCTCTCCATCGATATCGGCGAAACCCAGCGCGTGCAGGATGCGCTGATCAAAGACGGCGTCCACGGCCTCATCATCATGGGCACGGTGGGGGAGAACAATTCGCTGCTGCCGGAAGAAAAGCGCGATGTGCTGCGCGCCGCCGTCGAAACCGCAAGCAAGCGCGTGCCGGTGATCGCCGGCGTTTCCGAATTCGACACCAATCGCGCGATCGCCTTCACCCGCGACGCCGAAAAGATCGGCGTCGATGGCCTCATGCTGCTGCCGGCCATGGTTTATGTGCCGACCGAAGCCGAACTCGTCGCGCACTTCAAAGCAGTCGCGAAGGAAACCGCGCTGCCGATCATGCTCTACAACAACCCGCCCGCCTATCGCGTGAGCGTCGGCATCGAGGCGATTAAACAACTCGCCGATATTCCAAACATCGTATGCCTGAAAGAAAGCGCGCCCGACACGCGCCGCTTCACCGATCTCTACAATGCCGTCGGCGACAAGATCATGCTGTTCGCCGGCCTCGACGACGTCGCGCTCGAAGGCTTGATCCTCGGCGCAAAGGGATGGGTGTCGGGGCTCACCAACGCGTTCCCGAAGGAATCGCTGGAGCTCTATAACGCCTACAAGCGCAACGATCTCGAAACGGCGCTCGCCATCTATCGCTGGTTCATGCCGCTCCTGCACTTGGATGCCGAGCACGATCTCGTCCAGTCCATCAAGCTTGCCGAACAGATCATGGGTCGCGGCAGCGAGCGTGTGCGTCCGCCGCGTTATCCGCTGACCGGCGCGCGCCGCGCTGAAGTCACCGCCATGGTGGAGCAGGCGGCGGCGACGCGTCCGAAACTGAAAGCCGCCGCGTGACACGTCACACGTTCCGCTGCATCGACGGCCACACTGCCGGCAATCCCGTTCGCCTCGTCATCGAGGGCAAACCTGAGCTGAACGGCGCCAACATGAGCGAGCGCCGCCAAGATTTCCTCGCGCGCTACGATTGGATTCGCACCGGCCTCTGCTTCGAGCCACGCGGCCACGATATGATGAGCGGCGGCTTTCTGTATCCGCCGACAACACCTGATGCCGATGTCGGCATTCTCTTCATCGAAACCAGCGGCTGTCTGCCCATGTGCGGCCACGGCACGATTGGCATCGTCACGTTCGGCATCGAGAACGGTTTGATAAACCCACGCGCGCCGGGCCGCTTCATCGCCGAAGTCCCCGCCGGCAAGATCGAGCTGAACTACGTCCAAGAAGGCGACCGCGTCCGCAGCGTCCGCATCCGCAACGTGCCGAGCTATCTCGCCGCCCAGAACATCGGCATCGACGTACCGGACTTTGGCCCGCTAACGCTCGACATCGCCTATGGCGGCAATTTCTACGCCATTATCGAACCGCAAGGCGCCTACACCAGTCTCGACGATCTCGGCGCCGCCCGTATCCTCCAACTCTCGCCAATCATCCGCCAACTCGTGCGCGAGAAGATCGAGCCGGTCCATCCGCTAGACGCCACAATTCGCGGCGTCAGCCACGTGCTCTGGGCCGATAAACCCAAAACGTCAGGCGCAAGCGCGCGCAACGCCGTCTTCTACGGCGACAAGGCCATCGATCGTTCCCCATGCGGCACCGGCACGTCCGCGCGCATGGCGCATCTCCACGCCAAGGGTGGGCTGAAAGTTGGCGAAGCCTTCGTGCACGAGAGCTACATCCTCTCGCGTTTCACCGGCCGCGTCGAAGCCGAGACGGAAATCGGCGGCAAGCCCGCGATCGTTCCGTCCATCGAAGGCTCTGCGATAGCAACCGGCCGCAACGAAATCTGGATCGATAGCGAAGATACGTTCGCGCACGGCTTCCAAGTCGTCTGATCGCCGTTGCGCGGCCCGCGCGCGCGTGCTCAATTTGCCAAAACACGTGCGGGGGAGAGACGCATGGGGGCTACGTTCGAGCTGGCCATTCGCTGGCTGACAACAATCGTTGGCGGTTTGCTGGCCGCGCTTTCAGCGATCGCGATCTATTTCACGACCGTCTTGTTGCGCACCGCTCACAAGCGCGGCGAACTCGTGCCCAAGCCTGAAGCCATAGGCCTGGGCGCCGTTACGGATTTCTTCGACACGCTCGGCATCGGCTCATTCGCGCCGACCACGGCGTACATGAAGCTCCGCAAGATGGCGCCGGACAGCTACTTTCCGGCCATCCTCAATGCTGGCCATGCACTGCCAACTGTCGCGCAAGCGTTGATCTTCATCACACTGGTGCAGGTCGATCCCATTCTGCTGATCTCATGCATCGTCGCGTCATGCGCCGGCGCCTTCATCGGCGCGCCGATCGTGCAGCGTTCGCCCGTACGCCTGGTGCAGGGGATCGTCGGCGTGGCGCTGTTAATTGCGGCGGCGCTCTATGCGCTCTCCAATCTGAATTTGATGCCGGTCGGGGGCGAAGCGCTCACGCTGCCAACGGCCTTGTTCGCCGTCGCCGTCGCCGGTCACTTCGTCATGGGCGTGCTCATGATGTTCGGTATCGGCCTCTACGCGCCGTCTCTGGTGCTGCTGAGTCTTCTGGGCCTCAATCCCGCCGCGGCGTTCCCCATCATGATGGGCTCGTGCGCGTTCCTGATGCCGATCTCGAGTCTCAACTTCGTGCGCTCCGAACGCATCGACCTACGCATCGTGCTTGGCATCGCGCTAGGCGGCATACCGGCAGTGCTTATCGCGGCTTTCGTCGTCAAATCGCTCGACCTCGTCACGCTGCGCTGGCTCGTCGTGGTTGTCGTGCTCTACGCGGCGGCGCTGCTGCTGCGCGGCGCGTTCTTCGCGAAAGCCGCGCCCGCCGAGGGCAAGCCACCCGTCGTCCCGTGAGGTTGCTATGAAACGCCTTGTACTCGCGGCCGCTCTTGCCATGAGCATCGCTACGCCCGCCCTCGCGCAAACTGCCAGCGCGGATCTCACGCGCTTGTTCTCGGACGAGCGCGCCTTCGTCTATCGCGAAGACCCGCTCTCAGCCACCAATGCCGGCATCCACGACTACGACGATCGCCTGCCATCGGTGACGCCGGGAACCCAAACGCGTCAGGCGCGCGAGAACGAGGCATTCCTCACACGCCTCCGCGCCATCGATCGCGCGCAACTCTCGCACCAAGAGCAAGTTAGCTACGATCTCTTCGCCTTCATGGTGGGCGAGCGCGTGCGTTTCGCGCGCTACAACGATTGGCGCCTGCCGCTGAACAGCGACAGCGGCTTCTATTCTGAGATCCTGCTGCTTGACGATCTGCAATCGCCACGCACCGTACGCGACTACGAAAACTACATCGCGCGCCTCAACGATGTGCTGCGCTATTTCCGCGAGCAGATCGCCAATATGCGCCAAGGCGTGCGCGACGGCTTCACGCTGCCGAGCGAGATCGTCGGCGGCGTCAGCCAAGTCATCGGCGCATTCCACTATGAGAACGCCGAAGCGATGGGCCTCTACGCACCGTTCGCTGAATTCCCGTCGACGGTACCGGAATCCGAACGCGCGCGCCTGCGCGAGGCTGGCCGCGCGGCTATCACCAACAACGTCATCCCGGCATTCGACGAATTCCGCACGTTCTTCGAAACAGAATACGCGCCACGCACCCGCCGCACCATCGCCGCGCAAGCGTTGCCCAACGGCCGCGCCTACTACGCCAACCTCGTCCGCTATTACACGACGCTCCCTGACGCGACGCCGCGCCAAATCCACCAGATCGGCCTACGCGAAGTCGCGCGCATCCGCGCCGCGATGGAAACAGAAATGCGTGCCTCGGGCTTCCAAGGAACGTTCGCCGAATTCCTGACCTTCCTCCGCACCGATCCGCAATTCTATCCGCAAACACCGCAAGAACTGCTCAATCGCGCCGCCTGGATCACGCGCGAGATCGATGGCCATCTGCCGAACTATTTCGGCCACTTGCCGCGCACGCCGTACACCGTTGAGCCCGTGCCGGCCGCTATCGCGCCGAACTACACGGCTGGCCGCTACAATCCCGGCCCGCGCGGCGCCGCCGGCACGTACTGGGTCAACACCTACGCGCTCGATACGCGCTCGCTCTACAATCTCCCTGCGCTCACCGCGCACGAAGCGGCGCCCGGCCATCACATCCAAGGCGCCATCGCGCGTGAGCTCGAAGGGTTGCCCGAGTTCAGACTCAACTTCTATCCGCATGCCTTCGGCGAAGGGTGGGGCCTTTATTCCGAGCGCATCGGCGAGGAGATGGGCATCTATCACACGCCGTACGAGCGCTTCGGCCGTTTGACCTACGAGATGTGGCGCGCGTGCCGCCTGGTCGTCGACACCGGCATGCACTCGATGGGCTGGTCGCGCCAACGCGCGCTCGATTATCTCGCCAGCAACACCGCGCTCTCAACGCACGAAGTCCGCACCGAGATCGATCGCTACATCGGCTGGCCGGGGCAAGCGCTCGCCTACAAGATGGGTGAGCTGAAAATCGTCGAACTCCGCCATCGCGCCGAAACGGCTCTAGGCGATCGCTTCGACGTCCGCGCCTATCACGACGCTGTGCTCGCCAATGGCGGCGTGACGCTGCCGGTGCTGGAACGTCAGATTGACGAATACATCGCGGCAGCGCGTCAGTAGTTACTTGGTGCCGTAAATCCGGTCACCGGCATCACCCAAGCCGGGCACGATGTAGCTGTGCTCATCGAGCCGTTCGTCCAACGCCGCCGTCCAGATCGGCACGTCCGGGTGATGACTGCGCACGACGTCGACGCCTTCCGGCGCCGCGAGCAGACATACGAGCCGAATGTCGGTGACGCCGTTCTCTTTCAACCGATCAAGCGCCGCCACCGCCGTGTGGCCGGTGGCGAGCATGGGATCGATCACAATCACTAGGCGCTCCGCCACATCGCTCGGCGCCTTGAAGTAATACTCCACCGCCTTCAGCGTCTTCGGGTCGCGATAGAGCCCAATGTGCGCGACGCGCGCAGATGGTATGACCTCGAGCATGCCCTCCAGTAGCCCAACGCCGGCCCGCAGGATCGGCGCGAACACCAGCTTCTTTCCGGAGAGCCGCTTGCCCGTCATCCGCGCGACCGGCGTTTCGATCTGTACATCTTCGAGCGGCAGATCGCGCGTCACTTCATAGCACAGCAGCACGCTGATCTCGCGCAACAGAGAACGAAACGATCGCGTCGACGTTTCCTTGTCGCGAAGAATGGTGAGCTTGTGCTGCACCAACGGATGATCGACGATGGTTACGCCTTGCATCAAAACACCGTGCCGTCGCTATGAATGGTAAGAGGCGGGCCGCCCGTCTCAGGCCGCTTGCGCTTCGCAATCTCGCGTCCCGCAGCCCACGTGCCGCCTTCCAACACGCGCGCGAGCGGAAACTGCTCGGCCGTTACGCCAAGCCGCTCACGTACCAGGGGCGCAATCCGATCGAGCAGCGCGACCGTCAGTGAGCGCCACGCAACGATCTCCGGATCGCTCACATTGTAGGCGCGGACAGTCGCATCGCGAAGCGTCAGCACGCTCATGTCAACGAACAAGCCGCCGTTGCGATACTCCGCGAGCCCGGTCAGGCCGTCGATATCGACGACCCGAACGCCAGCAGCTTCGAGCGGTTCGATCAGAGAGTAGGCGAGCCATTGCGAGAGCTTATGCAGTGGCACTAAACCGAGTTGCGGATGCCGCCAGCAATCGCCCAGCGGCACGCCATCGAGCGATGGCCTATTTTCCCAGATCGGTCCGAGCGCTTCCAACAACACGTCGAGAATGATAGGCGCGGGTAAGACACGATCCGGCGCACGCGCCTTCAGCACATCGTAGAGCCCGCCAGGTCGCGGCCCGTCCTGCAATGAAAACAAGTCCGGCCGCGCATCTACAGTTTGCCCGAGTCGGTTCAGAAGCTGCGCACGCCCTTCCAATCCTTCGAGCGCGTTTCCGCTGCGCGCCTGGAACGCGTCCGCAAGCGCCGCGCCATCCAGTCGCGCCAGCCCTTCGGCATCAGCACGCAGCGGATCACCCGGATCAGCGGAAAATGCACCCCACTCAAACAGTCGCAAGCTCGCCAGCGCTAACCCTTCGGAGCGAACGGCGATCAGATCTGAACTCGGATCAGCAAAGCGCCACGCGGCGCCCGCGCCAGCGTCGAGCAAGACAGAAGTGATGGCGAGGTCGAAGCGTGCGCGTGCCTTTGCGTCCGCATCTCGCCACGGGCGTTCGGCCTCAATCTCCGCCCACAGGTCGCGGCCGCCGAACACGAAATGCCGCCAGCGCGCGTGGAAGGGGACGTCGAGAGTCGGGTAACGCTTGCGCACCACCTCCGCGACAAAATCTGCGCACGCCGGCAATGCGTTGAGGTTCAGCGTCCAGCCTTCAAGCTTTCCCGATTCGGTCAGCGCAAACGCTTCGTTCGCGCGCGAACGCACGGCCGCAGCGCTGAGCAAAGCGCGCGCTTGCTCAGAAATCTTTGAGGTCACGCCCCACCACGCGGGTTAGGTCTTCCTCGGTCGGCGCGGTCTCAGCACTGAAATAGCCGGCGGCCTTCTTCGCTTCGAGTTCGACGCTCGCGTCTGGCGGCACCAGTTCCGGCGGAATCGGCACACGTTCGCCTATGGCGATGCCGGACGACGTGATGGCATCGTGCTTCATGTTCGACATCGAGACGAAGCGATCGATTCTAGTGATGCCGAGCCAATGCAGAATGTCCGGCATCAATTGCTGGAAACGCGCGTCCTGTACGCCGGCGACGCATTCCGTGCGTTCGAAATAGGTTGCCGCCTGGTCGCCGCCCGGTTGGCGTTTGCGCGCGTTATAAACGAGGAACTTCGTCACCTCGCCAAGCGCGCGGCCTTCCTTGCGGTTGTAGACAATGAGTCCAGCGCCGCCCTCCTGTGCGCCACGCACGCATTCTTCGATGCCGTGTGTGAGATAAGGCCGGCAGGTGCAGATGTCCGAGCCGAACACGTCCGAACCATTGCACTCGTCGTGCACGCGGCAGGTGAGGCGGCGTGCCGGGTCAGCGATCGCTGCAGGATCACCGAACATATAAAGCGTGATCCCACCGATCGGTGGCAGGAAGACGCTCATGTCCGGCCGTGTCACCAGCTCTGGATACATGCCGCCGGTTTGTTCGAACAACGTATGCCGCAGGCGTTCTTCGCTCACGCCAAACCGCGCTGCGACGCCCGGCAAATGCCACACCGGATCAATCGCTGCTTTCGTCACCGCGACATCGCCGCTTTCGTGCACGACGGCGCCGTCAATCTTCAGCCGCTCGAGCCGGATCGCCTCGCGCACTTCCGGCAGTGAAAGTCGCGCGCGCGTGATCGCAATCGTCGGGCGAATATCCGCGCCGCCATCGATCTCGCTCTTGAACGCATCGGCGACCAAGTGGCCCCATGGATCGAGCGAGACGATTTTGCTTGCGTCACTCCATTGCGGAAACGGCCCCATCGAAACGACAGGTGATGTGTCTTTCAAATCGGGCCGCATGCTTGGGTTCAGAGCGCCGGCCGAAACCGCCAGCGCGCGGTACACGGAATACGCGCCGCCATAAGCGCCAATCGCGTTACGATCCGCCGTTGCAGATCCAATCACCGGCCCGCGCTCGCGCGCCGTCGCCGCGCCCCAGTGAATGGGAAAGCGCAGTGCAGCGCCGGCTCCTGGATGGGAGGTCAGGCGGATGTGACCGATGCGATTTTCGGACATGTATTTGTTTCGCCGGCGTTGAACGCCCTCGTGATTCGTAATGTGAGACTCGCGCGCGCCCTTGGCAAGGCGCGCACGCGTTGCCGCAATTACGCCTTCAACAGGTCAAGCATCGCCATGGCGGCGGCGGGATTGCGCTCTTTTGCACCGCTAATGAAGTACAGATAGACGTCGCCCGATTTTTCCCAATCGCGCGCCGTTTTCAACCACTTCTTCAGCGCCGGCTTGGCGTAGCCGGTCGGCTCATCCGCATGCGTAAGTTCCAGGCGCGCATACGCGAAGTCCGCGGTCGGTTCGACGATCAGCGGATGCTTCTCGCTTTCCACGGTGTCCACGGCGATGTTGCGCTCACGCGCGAGTTTCAGAAACGCGTCGGCGGTGAAACTTGCGTGCCGCACCTCGATGGCGTGCCTTAGCTTTAGCTTGCCAAGGCTCGAAGGCAGCATATCGAAGTAAGCGTTCATCTCCGCCGCATCGAACTTCTTGTATGGCGCCATCTGCCAGAAAATCGGCCCGAGCTTCGAACCGAGCTCGCCGATGCCGCTATTGAAGAACCATTCAATCGATTGCGCCGCTTCGCGCAAATCCTTGCGCTGCACCGCCGCGCGCGGCGCCTTCACCGAGAACTGGAAGTCATCCGGCGTAGACTTCGCCCATTTCTGAAACGAAGTCGGGCTCTGTGTGCGATAGAACGTGGCGTTGATCTCGATCGCCGTCACTTTGCTTGACGCGTACTCAAGCTGCTTCGCCGCCGCGAGCTTGGGCGGATAGAACGTCTCCTCCCACGGCTCAAAGCTCCAGCCGCCAATGCCGACGCGGATCGTCATCTCATTCGCCCGTGAACTTCGGCGTGCGCTTCTCGGTGAACGCGTCGACCGCTTCCTTGTGGTCGCGCGTCTCGTGTGCCAGCGCCTGGAACGCCGCCGAAAGTTCGAGCACATCGCTCAAGCGCCCATGCTGCGCCTCACGCAGCAAACGCTTCGCCAGCCGCACCGTTCGGGGAGGGTTCACCGCCACACGCTCTGCCAGCTTCCGCGCCTCATCCATCAGCGCCTCATCCGCGACAACGCGTGACACCAAGCCAATGCGCGCTGCTTCATCCGCATCAATCGTGTCGCCGGTCAGCACCAATTCCGCCGCACGCGACGCGCCGATCGCATTGGTCAAAATCCAAGCGCCGCCGTCACCTGGAATGATGCCGACCTTGACGAAGCTCGACGCCATCTTCGCGGACGCACCGGCCAAACGCATGTCGCACAGAATGCCGATGTCGAGGCCCAAGCCGATCGCGTGCCCGTTGATCGCCGCGATCGTCGCAACTTCGACCTCTGCCAGCGCCTTGATCACCGAGTGCACGCCGCGGCGATAGTTCGCGCGCGTCCCGTCCGGCGTGGCGCGCGGACCAATGCCGGAGCGTTCACGGATGGCCTTCAAATCACCACCCGCGCAGAACGCTTTGCCTGCGCCAGTTAGAATTACGGCGTTGATGTCCGGATCGTCGTTGGCCTTCCACAGTGCGCCGGCGAGATCGTCGCAATCTTCCTGCGTCGCGATAGCGTTGCGGCTCTCAGGACGGTTGAGCGTCACCGTCGCAACGCGGCCGGATTTTTCGTAAGTGGCGAACGTCATGAAATCCTCTGTGGTCTGACTACTGAGCTGGCGTCGCCGCGGGAGGCGCGCCGAGCTGATATCCAATGAGCGGCTCGTTCTGCAGCGGCGCGCCATCGCGTGTGACGTCCAGCGCTCCTGTGCCATCGCGATTCAGCGTAAGCACATAGCGAAAACCCTGCGTCTCGAACGTATAGGTCCTAGCTTGCGGCGTCTCCGCCGCCACGCCGCCGGTCAGTTCAAGCGAAGCCGCCGTCGCGCGCGCGTTCTCCGCGCCATCCCGAGCGCGCTGGGTTGCAGAGTCAGCAAAGTTGTAAGCGCTATAGGTCAGCGCGCCGCTCGCATCCTCGCTCACCACAATGCTGCGGCGGCTGGTGAAGCCGAGCACGCGCGCACGCGGCGTCCACCGGCACTGAATGTCACGGCTGTCGAGCATCACCGAAACGAAACGCGATGTGTAAGCTGACGCGGGCGTCTCAAGCATGCCCGGATTAGTGTAGCGCGCCTGGCCGTCTGATCCGCCATCACGAAAGAGCTCAATGTTCACACTGCCCGCGGCGCCTTCCTCGACGCCGACCGAATACCCGTTGCGTTGCACGATCGAGCCGTCCGCCTTCGTGTACTCGGCGATGCGTACGTCTTGGGCGTTGCGATCGAACACGAATACGGCCGGCAGGTTGATTGAATCACAGATGAACCAAGGCGGCGGCACGCGAACAACCGTGCTCGTCTCTTCCGCCGCCGGAGGCGCTTCGGTTGTTTGGCCGCAAGCGGCGAGGGCGAGTGCAAGAAGAGCGGCGGCAATACGCATGATCATCTCCGGCGCTTGCTCTAGCAGCGCCGAACCGGCGGCTCAATCGGCGATCTTTACTCGGCGCCTTGCCCGACGACGTAAGCGATCAAATCCTCGCTCTGCACAGGGTCTGGCCCATGCCGCCGCACCTCGACGCGCCCACGTCCGTCACGTCCGGAAATGACGACGATCTCCGTCTCTACATCGGCCTGGAACTGGAAGCTCGATCCATTCGCGTCCATGTTCTCAGTTCCATCGCGCTCCTCTAGCGAGAATGTAGTGGTGCGTCCGTTTTCGGCGATCTCGATCTGCTGGGCTTCCGCGGCGGTCGCGAAGTCGTAGGAGTGATAGAGGAGATCGCCGTCGCCATCTTCGCTGACGACGATCGTGCGCCGGCCTGTGAAGCCGATCAGCCGCGTACGCGGCATCCACCGGCATGAAATCTCACGGTCGCCAAGCCGCACCGATGTGTACGGCAGTGTGTAAGCGGCGCCGGGTGTCTCCAACATCCCCGGATTGATCTGCCGGACGTGCCCCGCTTCGGCGCCGTTCTGAATCAAGCTCGTGTAGATGCTGCCGGCCGCGCCTTCCTCGGCGCCGATCTGATATTCGGTGCGCTGCACGAGCGCGCCGTTCGGCTTGTCGTATTGCGCAACGCGCACCTTCGGCCCATCGCGCTCGAACACCAACAGCACCGGCGCATCAATCGCGTCGCAAATGAACCAAGGCGGCGCGACGACGTTTTGAGCGGGCTGAGGCAAAGGCGGCGGCGGTTCGGATTGTCCGCACGCAGCGAGCGCGAGTGCGGCAGCGAGGAACATAAGGCGCAAACGACGCTCCCGAAACGTGGATAGAGACCGCATCTATCCCACAGCCGCGTCATCGGAAACGCAAGCCCATCAAGCATTGGCGGAAAATCAATCCGACCGACTTCCGCTCGCGTTACACTCCACCCGTTCCGCATCATTGAGGGGTCTCCAGGAATTCCGACCCAGAAGACGAAGCGGAATGTGAGTGAAGCGAGAACGTTGCCGGCGGGGATCGTGAAACCGTCGGGTCCAGGAGAGACGGATCTCCCTGCTCGCCGTGGGCGCCTCGTCGTCGGAGCCAAACAATCTCCTCCCGACGAGAGCTGATGTGAAACCACTTACGGGAACGCGCGGACGATGTCCGACTTCTTCCCTGCCTTGCCTTCCGGACGCTGAAGCGCGTTCCCGCCCTCTGCCCGAAACGCCGACGATCTCGCCGGCGATGCATCGGCGCGCCTACAATCCCAACTTCGCGCGCGTCAGTTTGGTGATCAGAACAGCGCTCTTCGCGTAGTCCGCCCATGGATCGGGCTCGTTCAACCGCGCGTGCATGTCCTTCAGCTTGAACACGTTGGCGGCGGGGATCGTCTTCAACTCATCCCAACTCACCGGCACCGCAATCGGCGCAGTGCCGCGCGCGCGGGGAGAGTAGGGCGCGATCGCCGTCGCGCCGCGGCCGTTGCGCAGATAGTCGATGAAGATGCGCCCCTTGCGCTTGGCCTTCGACATATTGGCGACGAACCGCTTCGGATCGAGCGCCGCGACTTGCTCGGCCACGTCGGCGGAGAACGTCTTCAGCTCATCCCACTCAAGTCTTGGCTTCACATTGAGCACAATGTGAATGCCCTTGCCGCCGGTGATCATCGCGAACGATTTGAGATCGGCGCTCTCCAGCAGTGCCTTGATGTCGAACGCCGCGCGCTTGACGACCTGAAAATCCAAGTCCTCATCAGGATCGAGATCGAAGATCAAACGATCAGGGTGCTCCAAATCCTTGTTGCGCGATCCCCAAAGGTGAAACTCAAGCGCGCTGATCTGTGCGGCGGAGACAATCGCCGTCGCATCCGGCAACGTGATGTATTCCTCGGGCTTACCGTCACTCTCCTTGATCGGGATGAGCTTGATGTCGTCCGGCATGCCCTTCATGGCGTGCTTCTGAAAGAAGGTCTGCTTGCCGACGCCATCCGGCGCGCGCACCAAACTCACCGGCCGCCCATAAAGATGCGCGCCCATGCGATCAGCGGCCATGTCGAGATAGGCGGCGAGTTCGGCCTTGGTAACGCCAGACTCAGGAAACAGCACTTTATCCGGATGCGTGAGCCGCACGCGCGTGCGCATCGCCGGCGCCGCTTGTTCGGCTTGCACATCCTTCGCCGCCTTGTCGCCGCGCAGCCCCAGGAACACGCCGTGCCGTATGGCGCCTTCACTCGTGAACTCGGCAAACTTCACTTGCGCGACGAGCTTCGGCTCAACCCATTTCGCGCCCTTCGCCGCCAAGCGCGGCACGGACGCCGCGGGCTTCGCGCGCTCCAGCTTCGTGAGTTTTTCGTGCAGCAACGCCAGCGTCTTGTCGTTGAACCCCGTGCCGACATTGCCGCGATAGACAAGCTTTCCGTCAACACGATCCGCCATCATCAGAGCCGCAAATGCACGGCCCTTGAGCGACGGCTGATAGCCGATGATCACAAACTCCTGTTCGTTGATCAGCTTCACTTTGAGCCAGGAGTTCGAACGTCCGCTTTGATAAGTCGACGTCGCTTTCTTCGAAACGACGCCCTCCAAACCTTGCTCACGAAACGCGGCAAGCACGTCCGGCCCATTGCCTTCGAAATAGGGGCTCACGCGGATAGGCGCCTTCGCCTTGCCAAGCAGCTTGTCCAGCCGCTCCTTGCGCTCATTCAGCGGCGTCTTGCGCAAATCCTTCGTGCCATCTGCAAGCAGATCGAAGACGAAGTACGACACGCCTTTGGCCACACCGCTCTCAAGCGATTTTTGCAGCGCCGAGAAGTCCGTCTTACCGCTTGCCTGCGCGACAGCGACTTCGCCATCAAGCAGCACATCCTTCAGATCAAGCTTCGCCAGCGCGTCGGCAACCGACTGAAACTTACCTGTCCAATCCAATCCGGTGCGGGTGTATAATCGAACGCTGTCGCCACTTACCGCCGCTTGAATACGATACCCATCATATTTGATCTCGTGAATCCAAGTGTCCGCATCAGGCGCTTTCTCGACCCGCGTCGCCAACGCCGGCTCTACGAACGCCCATTTCGGCGGCTTCGCCGCTTTTGGCGCGCGTTCGCCGCCTTTGCTCCAGACGCGCGCGCCGCCCGAGCGCACATCTTCGATTGTCCGTCCCGAGACAATACTCGTCACGCTCCGCGCAACCGCATCTTCTTTGCCCGCAAATGCGTCCTTCGATTTGAACAAGAGCCAAGGATTGCCGCGCTCGCCTTCGCGCGGCTTGATCTTGACCATGTGAAATTCGCCTTGCAGCCGTTCGCCAGCCAGCACGAATTTCAACTCGCCCTTCGCCATGCCTTCGTCGGGATCGAGCAGCCATTGCATCTTGCCCGTGTCCCAGATGATCACCGCGCCGGCGCCATACTCGCCTTTGGGAATCACGCCCTCGAACGAGCCGTACTCGATCGGATGGTTCTCGGTGCGCATCGCAAGGCGCTTGATCGTCGGATCGAGAGAAGGGCCCTGCGGCACCGCCCAACTCATCAGCACGCCATCGTGCTCGAGCCGGAAATCGTAGTGCAGTCGTGTCGCCGCGTGCTTCTGCACGACGAACATGCCGCCGGCGTCTTTCACAACGCCGCCGGCAGGCTCGCTCGTCTTCTTGAAATCGCGCTTGCGATTGTACTCGGCAAGATCGCCGACCGAGTCCGACCTAGCCGCTGTCTTCGCCCCGCCTTTTTTGGCGGGCCGCTTCATTTCTTGGCGCGCTTAGCGGCAGGCTTGGCCTTCGCCGGCGCTTTCGCGCGCGGCGCCTTGGTGCGTTCGGCAGCCGCACGACGCTTCGGCGCCGGCGCTTCCTCTTCGTCCTCGCCAATCACCTTCGACTTTTTCGCCAGCGACTTCTTCAGCGCATCCACGAGGGAGACGACATTATCGCCATAATCCTTCGACGGCTCTTCCTGATCTTCCAGAACCAGCTCGCCGTGGCGCTCGATCTTCTTCTTCACCAGCCGCTCGATGGCGATCGCGTATTCGTCCTCGAACTTCGAAGCGTCGAACTTCGCCTTCTTGCGATTGATCAGCTCCTCGGCGAGATCGATCAGATCCTTGTCGAGCTTGCCCGACGGAATTTCGTCGAAGAACTGGTTCGCCTTGCGCAGCTCCTGCGCGTAGTGAACCGTCTCGACCGTAAGCCCGCCTTCGTACGGCTTCACGGCGGCGATGTAAGAGCGCCCGCGCATCGTGATCTGGCCGAGGCCGACCGTCTTCGTCTTCTTCAGAGCTTCGCAGACGACACGATACGGCTCGTCCGCCATCTTGCCATCAGGCAGCGCGTAATATGGCTTGTCGAAATAGATCGGGTCGATCGTGTCCGCCGGCGCGAACTGGATCATGTCGAGCGTCTTCTTCGAGTCGACCTTGAGCGCATCGAACTCTTCGTCCGAGAAGAGCACGTAGCGGCCCTTGGTGTACTCGTAGCCTTTAACGATCTCGTCATTCGAGACCGCGCCAACGCCAGGCGCGACCTTCTCGTAGCGAATGCGCTGCTTGGAAGGTTCGTGAATCTGGTTGAACGAAATCTTTTCCTTGGAATCCAAGGCTGAGTAGAGCTTAACCGGCAGCGCGACGAGCGCGAGCCGAATTTGCCCTGTCCATACTGGACGAGCTGGAGGCGCCATAACCTGTAAACACCCTGACGAGACCCGACGTTCCTTTACCGTAACATTTCCAGGAACCCGCCACAACGCGCGTGGTTAGCGTTTACCTTACTTTGCGACGTCCGCCGTACGTGGTGCGCACGGCCTCGACGAACGCGCCGCCGCGATCGCGCATGCGGTCGGAGAAGACGAGGCCGACGTCGCGGCTCAACTCGAAGCCAGCAAGATTCACTGATGCGAGCCCCGGCCGCTTGAAGCTCGATGGCGCAACCGTCACGCCCAGCCCCGCCGCGACCATGCTCATGGCGCGATCATCGGAGAGCGTGCGCAGGCTGAAGGAGGGGCGCACGTCGCGGTTAGTGAAGTAGCGGCTGATCTCTGGGAGGCCTTCGCACTGGCGGCGCACGATCATCGTCTCACCCGCCAGCTCACCGCCCTCGATCTGTTCGACCCCCGACAGTTTGTGGTTAGCGGCGACGAACAACACATAGGGTTCGTTGCGCAACTTCTCCTGACCGAAGGTCTCGAGGCCAGGCCGCAGGATCGTGATGGCCGCATCGAGACGCCCGTCGGAGAGGCGGTTGGCGATGTCGCGCTCAGTGGAATCGAGGATCTCCAACGCCTCGCCGCCGGAGTTCCGCGCGTGCTCCGCGACCACGCGCTCCAGATCACGCGCCGGGATCGTGGAGAGAATGCCGGCGCGGACGCGCTTCAACTGCTTCGTCTCGGAGACGTCCCGGAGCGCCGCCTCATACTCCTGTGTGATCCGCCGGGCGTGCTGCAAAAACTTGCTGCCCGCCGGCGTCAGCGACACCCGCCGCGTCGTCCGCTCGAACAGCCGCGCGCCGACTTCCTCCTCAAGCTTGGCGATGCCGACCGAGAGCGTGGGCTGGGTGACGTTCACCCGCCCGGCCGCCTTGGAGAACGAGCCCAGTTCGGCCACGGCCAGAAAGTAGCGCAGCAGATAGCGATCCATAGACCATATCTATCAGTCCTGTTCGCAACGTTCAATTTCTATTGGCCATCCAAATCAATTACCCGTCTCCCAAACACCAAAGAAGCGTCGGGAGGCGTTCGCAAATCATGAGCACGTTGTCCGGATCACCCATGCTCGATTTCGGCCTCGGCGAGACTGCCGACGCCATTCGCGAAATGACCGCGCGCTACGCCGCCGACCGCATCGCCCCCAAGGCCGCAGAGATCGACGCCACCAACACCTTCCCGCGCGAGCTCTGGCCGGAGATGGGCGAACTCGGCCTGCACGGCATCACGGTGGAAGAGGAGTGGGGCGGCGCTGGCCTCGGCTATCTCGATCACGTCGTGGCGATGGAAGAGATCAGCCGTGCCTCGGCGTCTGTCGGCTTGAGCTACGGTGCGCACTCGAATCTTTGTGTGAACCAACTCCGCCGCTGGGCGACGCCGGACCAGAAGCGCAAATATCTGCCGAAGCTGATCAGCGGCGAACACGTCGGCTCGCTCGCCATGAGCGAAGCGGGCGCGGGCTCTGACGTCATCGGCATGCGTCTGCGCGCCGAAAAGCTGGATGATCGCTATGTGCTGAACGGCACGAAGTTCTGGATCACCAACGCGCCACACGCCGATACGCTCGTCGTCTACGCCAAGACTGAACCGCTCGCGGGCTCAGGCGGCATCACCGCCTTCATCATCGAGCGCGGCATGAAAGGCTTCAGCGTCAGCCAGAAGCTCGACAAGATGGGCATGCGCGGCTCGGACACCGCGGAACTCGTGTTCGAAGACTGCGAAGTGCCGGAAGAAAATGCGATGGGCCCGGTGAACCATGGCGCCGGCGTGCTGATGAGCGGGCTCGACTATGAGCGCGCTGTGCTCGCAGCTGGGCCGCTCGGGATCATGCAGGCCTGCCTCGATGTCGTGCTGCCATACGTGCGCGAGCGCAAACAGTTCGGCCGCCCCATCGGCTCGTTCCAGCTAATCCAAGCCAAAGTCGCCGACATGATCGTCGCGCTCAATTCGGCGCGCGCTTACG
>CADEDT010000061.1 GCA_902826145.1 uncultured Caulobacteraceae bacterium | reverse complement strand
CATGAGCTTTTCGAATTGGATTAAAGAACGCGGCATCGGCGAAGTTGAATGTCTGGTCCCAGATTTGAATGGGGTCATTCGCGGCAAAGTGTTTCCCGCGCAGAAGTTTCTACAGAGCGAGCGCGACGGATCGCTGCGAATTCCATCGAGCATCTATCTGCTTACTGTCACCGGCGAGTATGCCGACGAGGCGGACGAAGCGATATCTATGCAAGATCCAGATGTCGTGCTGCGGCCCGACATCGATACGATCTGCGTAGCGCCGGGTTACAAGACGCCGACCGCGTTCGTCTTTGCCGATACTTACAATACCAACGGCCAACCCTATGACATCGCACCGCGCTATGTGCTGCGCCGCGTCATGAAGCTTTATGAAGATGCAGGACTGCGCCCGGTCGTGGCGCCGGAACTCGAATTCTACCTGACACAGGTCAACACCGATCCGGATTTGCCGCTGCTGCCGCCGGCCGGCCGTTCGGGGCGTTCGGAGACATCGCCACAACCTTACGGCTTGGAAGCCATTACCGAGTACGAGGATCTGATTGAGACGATCTACGAGCACGCGGAAGCGGCGTCGCTGCACCTCGATACGATGATCCACGAAAGCGGTACGGCGCAGCTGGAAATCAATTTCAATCACGGCGACCCGGTGCACGTGTCCGACCAAGTGTTGGTGTTCAAGCGCATCGTCCGCCAGGTGGCGCTGAAGCACGGCGTCTATGCGACGTTCATGGCCAAGCCGATGGAGAACCAGCCGGGCAGCGCCATGCACCTGCACGTTTCGCTCGTCGACGCGAAGAAGGGCCACAACCTGTTCGGCGCCGAGGATGGCGACGGCAACACCGAGATGTTTCGGCATTTCGTCGGCGGGTTGCAGAAGTATCTTGGCGACGTGACGCCTCTGTTTGCGCCAAACGTGAATTCGTTCCGCCGCATGCGGCCAGACTTCTCAGCGCCGATCAATCTGCAATGGGGCTACGATAACCGCTCGTGTGGTTTGCGGGTGCCGATTTCGCAGCAGGCTAACCGCCGCATCGAGAACCGTTTGCCAGGTGCTGATGCCAATCCCTATCTCGCGATCGCGGCGGTGCTTGTCTGCGGCTTTATCGGCATTCGAGACAAGATCGCGCCGGCAGAGATGGTGCAGGGGAGCGCTTACAAATGGGCGCGTACCTTGCCGCGCACGTTGAGCGAAGGGCTCGATCGCTTTCAGAAATGTCAGCCTGTGATCGACTTGTTGGGCGAACATTTCTGCGGAACGTTTCAGCGCATCAAGGAACATGAACTCGGAAATTTCGAGGGCGTGATCTCGTCGTGGGAGCGTGACCACCTGCTGCTCAAGGTCTGACGTGGGCTTCAATTCCGGTTTGCAGATGGAGCGGTCGTATTATGCCGCGACCGCGAACCCGTTTGCGCCGGCGCCGCGGCTTGAAGGCGAAGTGCGAGCCGATGTCGTCATTGTCGGCGGAGGTTACACGGGCTTGCACGCGGCGCTGAATGCCGCGGAGCGCGGCTTTTCCGTTGTTTTGCTGGAAGCAGTGCGCGTTGGCTGGGGCGCATCGGGGCGCAATGGCGGCCAGATGATTCCAGGCTGGCGGAAGGGCGCTGCAGAACTGATCGAGCGCTTTGGGCGCGAGAAGGCGAAGGAGTTGTTCGGGCTCGCGCTTGAGGCGCGCAAGCTGACGCTCGAGCGGATCGCGAAGCACGGCATCAGCTGTGATCTGCATTCAAACGGTCATCTCACACTCGCCGCCAAGCCAACTGATCTCGCGTGGATGCGAGCTGAGGTGGAGACGCTTTCCAATGTGATGGCGTATCCGCACGCGCGCGTGCTTTCGGCGCACGAGGCGAGTGAGAAGGTCGCTTCTGTACAGTTTCATGGCGCGTTGCTGGATGAAGGCGGCGGCCAGCTTCATCCGCTGAACTACGCGCTTGGTTTGGCCGATGCAGCGCGAGCGGCGGGCGTGTCTCTCTACGAGAACGCACGTGTGCTGCGCTTAGAGACGGCGGACGGCGTTGTCGCTCATACCGAGCAAGGCGTGGTTCGTGCGCGTTACGGCGTGTTGGCGTGTGATGCGCTGCTTGACGGCCTAGAGCCGCGCATCGCGAGGCGCATCATGCCGGTGGCGAACTATCTGATCGCGACGGAGCCGCTACGCGAGCCGCAGAAAATCATCGCCGAGCATCTCGCCGTGAGCGATAGCCGTTTCGTCGTGAACTATTTCCGGATGAGCGAGGATGTGCGGCTCATCTTTGGCGGCGGCGAGCGCTATTCGCCGACACCGCCCGCAAACATCGAAGCTTTCGTGCGCGGTCACATGACGTCGATCTTTCCGCAGCTGCGCGATGTGAAGATTGACTATGCCTGGGGCGGTCTGGTCTCGATCAGCATGTCACGGCTGCCACATGTTGGGCGGCTCGGCGATCTCTTTTTTGCGCACGGCTATTCGGGGCAGGGCGTGTTGTTGCCGGCGCTGACGGGCAAGGTGCTCGTGGAAGCGATGGCCGGAACCGCAGAGCGTTTCGATGTGTTGGCGAGCATCGCGCCGCCCGAATTTCCGGGCGGGGCTGCGCTGCGCGCACCGCTCTATGTGCTGGGCATGCTTTGGTATGCGCTACGCGACAGGCTGTAGCGCCGCCGATTGCTTTGCTGCCGCTTCGATCGCCGCCCAGTCACCGGCCTTGATATACTCAGACGGCGCGATCCATGATCCGCCCACGCACAGAACATTCTTCAGTGCGAGATAGTCAGGCGCTTTCGCTGCGGTGATCGATCCTGTTGGGCAGAAGCGCGCGGCCGCGAGCGGCGCGCCGAGCGCTTTGATGGCGGCGACGCCGCCGAGTTGTTCGGCTGGGAAGAATTTGAAGCAGGTGTAGCCAAGCTCAAGCCCGCGCATGATCTCACTCGCGGTCGAGACGCCTGGAATGAATGGGATCGCCGCTTTGCGCGCGGCTTTCATCAGTTTCGGCGTGCCGCCTGGCGAAAGCGCGTAGTGCGCGCCTGCGTCAATCGCCGCGTTGAGATCTTTCTCGTTCAAGACCGTGCCGGCGCCGACTTTCATCTCCGGCGCTTCGCTCGCGACAGCACGGATTGCATCGAGCGCGGCCGGCGTGCGTAGCGTGATCTCGATGGTGCGAACGCCGCTGGCCAACAGCACCCGCGCCAGAGGCACGGCGTGCGCCACGTCGTCGATGGTGACGACAGGAATGACAGGCGTCAGCGTGAGAACGCCGGTGGCGTCTGGGGGCGTCTTCATAGGGGTGGTGTGGGCTCCCCGGAACGCGTGTGCAAGGTCGACCAAAGCAAATTGACACCGGTTTCCTAAGGGTGCAATCTTAGGGAAAGGGCGGCCGAGGACCGGCTTGCGATCGGCAAGGTCGCGAGCACAACCCACGGAAAATGCTCGGTTATTCTGTTGGGCGAGGAACAAACGTGCCGCTTTCCGCCGCCGCCGCGGCCAATATCGCCCGAACGTTCGTCGAGGCCCGCCGTCAGGCGGCGCCGGTGCGCGATTATCCGGGGCAAATGCCCCGCGATCTCGGTTCGGCGTACGCGATCCAAGACACTGCGATTGAGCTCTGGGGCGACGACGTAGCGGGCTGGAAGATTGGCCTGGTGCCGGTCGAGCTACGTGGCGAACTTGGCGTCGATCGCATCGCAGGGCCCATCTTTCAGCGCCAGGTCTTCTCGGTGCGCAACGGCGAGGCCGTCGATCTGCCGGTGCTGCGGGGTGGGTTTGCCGCGGTCGAGGCGGAGTTTGTCCTGAAGATTGGCCGCGACCAAGATGCGTCACAGCGCGTGTGGAGCACGACAGACGCGGAAGAGATGATCGGCGCGGTGCACATCGGCATCGAACTCGCCGGCAGCCCGTTCGCCGGCATCAACGATCACGGCCCTGCGGTCACGGCTTCCGATTTCGGTAACAATTCCGGCTTGGTTATTGGCCCGGAAGTGAAGAACTGGCGCGCGCTCGATTGGAAGCGCGCCGCGGCGCAAACGTCGATCGACAAAAAGCCAGTTGGCGAAGGCAACGCCGCGATGTTGCCGGGCGGGCCCTTGGCGGCGCTGTCGTTCTTGCTCAATCACTGCGCGGAACGTGGGCGGCCATTGCGCAAAGGGCAGTGGATCTCAAGCGGCGCCGTCACCGGCGTCCACCAGATCGAGGCGGGTCAATCGGCGGAGCTTTCGTTTGGAGAGCACGGTGTGCTGCGCTGCCGCGCCATCGCGGCGCGCGGCGAGGAGACTCCCGCCGCCGCGGGCGCTGGGGTCTAATGCGCGCATGAGCGGGACGAACAGGATCACGCGCCGCTGTCTGCTGGCGACAGGCGCCGCACTCGGGCTAGGCGCGTGCGCCGCGCGCAGCGAGAGCGGTGTTCTGACCGCGGTCGATGTTCACCCGACCGACTATCCTACCGTTGAAGCCGTGCGTTGGATTGGCGCTGAGCTTGAGCGCGAGACAGGTGGCCGTCTGTCGATCCGGTCCTATCCGGGCGGGCAGCTCGGCACGGAGAACGACACGGTCGCACTGACGCACTTCAACGTGCTGAACTTCTGCCGTGTCACTGCGGCGGCGTTGAACAACACCTTTCCGCTCACGCAGGCATTGGTTGTCCCCTACACGTTTCATAGCGAAGAGCACATGCGCCGCTCGGTCGATGGTGGCGTGGGGCAAGAGATTCTCGCGAGTTTCGAGAGCAAAGGTCTGATTGGCCTCGCGCTCTACGATGGCGGCGCGCGCTCCATGTATACGGCGCGCCATCCCGTGAACGAGCCGCGCGACATGCACGGGCTCAAGGTGCGTGTTCCGCGCTCGGATATTTTCCTGCAGATGCTCGACGCGATGGGCGCGAACGCGACACCGATTCCGTTCGGCGAAGTGTTCACCGGCTTGCAGACGCATCTGATCGACGCTGCCGAGAACAATTGGTCGACGTTCCAATCGACGCGGCAATACGAGGTGGCGCGCTATTGGTCGCAGACCGAGCACTGTCACTCACCCGATGTGCTGATGTTCTCGAAGATCCGCTACGACGCGATGTCGACGAGTGATCGCGATCTGTTGCGCGCGAAGGCGCGCGAGTCGGTCACGGTGATGCGCGGGCTTTGGGACGAGAAGCAGGCGCGTGCGCGGCAGATCGTGCTCGACGCGGGCGTACGAGCAAACACGGTAGAGCGTGCGCCGTTCTTGGCGGCGGTTGAACCGGTGCGTCGGCGCTACGCAAGCGATCCAATGATCGGCGATTTGCTGCGTCGCATAGAAAACGAAGCCTGAGCATACAGGCAGGGGAGGAGTAATGGCGGCGAACCGATCGGTCTTAACCGGCGCGTTCGATGTGCTGGCGGGCGTAACCATCACGGTGGGCGCGATCGCGATCGTGTCGCTGGTGGGCGTGCTCGCATGGCAGGTGATCGGCCGCTACCTCCTGAACGATTCGCCAAGCTGGACTGAGCCGGTGGCGTTGACGCTGATGAGCATCTCGGCGCTGTTCGGCGCCGCGATCGCGGTGCGGGCGGAGTCGCACTTTAGTTTTCCGACCTTGGTGGAATCGTCGCCGCCGGCGTTGAAGGCCGCGCTGCGTTCATTGGCGCGGCTCATCGCCGTCATCTTCGGCGCGGCGCTCGCGTGGTTCGGCTTCTTTCTGATGATCGATAGCTGGGACACGCCCATGGCGGGCGCGCCCGCGCCCGAGGGGCTCACTTACGCGGGGCTCGCGTTCGGCGGCGCGCTGATCGGGCTGTTCGCGCTGGAGCGCTTGCTGACCGGCGCGCCGGCGAAACCTGCGCACGAGGGGACGTGATCATGGAAATCGCGATCCTCTTTGGCGTGTTTGCGTTGTTGCTGATTGTCGGCGTGCCGATCGCGTTCGCGATCTCCGCAGCGACGTTGGCGACCGTTGTGTATCTGGGCTTGCCGCCTGTTGTGGTGGTTCAGCAGGTGTCGTCGGGCTTCAACAAGATTTCGCTGCTGGCGATTCCGTTGTTCATTTTCACCGGTGAGCTGATGATGCGCGGCGGGATATCAGACCGCCTGATTTCACTGGCCGCGTCGCTTGTTGGACATTTGCGCGGTGGTTTGGGGCAGGTGAGCGTCGTTGCGTCGACTTTGTTTGGCGGCGTTTCGGGCTCGGCGTTGGCGGACGTGTCGGCGATTGGGCCGACAGTCATTCCGCAGATGGCGAAGCGCGGGTTCAGCAAAGACTACGCGGTGGACGTTACTGTTGCCGCCTCGCTTGTCGCGCTGCTGTTGCCGCCGTCGCACAATTTGATCCTGTTCTCCGCTGTTGCCGGCGGCGGCGTTTCGATTGCGGACCTATTCGCGGCGGGCATCGTGCCAGCGCTATTGTTGGCGATTGGTGTGATGGGCGCGGCGTATTGGTTGGCGCGCGTGCGCGGCTATCCGGTTGAGGAGTTTCCCGGGTTCGCGGAGGTGCTGAAGCGGCTCGTCGCGGCGATACCGGGTCTGCTGATGATCTTCGTGATCTTCGGTGGTATCCGCGCGGGCATCTTCACAGCAGTGGAGTCGAGCGCGATTGCGGTGCTCTATGCGCTCATCGTTTGCTTGCTGATCTATCGAGCGCTTGGTTGGAAAGAGTTTTGGGCGGCGGCGGCACATTCAGCGCGCTCTTCTGGCGCGGTGCTCTTTGTGATTGGCGCGGCGGGGGCTTTTGGGTGGCTCATTGCTTATCTGCAAATACCGGGTGCCGTCGTCGAGTCGCTGAATGCGCTGACGGACGACAAGAACGTCGCGCTGTTGCTGATGCTGATCTCGCTGCTGATCATGGGTACGTTCCTCGATCTCGCGCCGAAGATCATCATCGTGACGCCGATCTTTCTGCCGGTGGCGAAGGCGTACGGCATCGAGCCGATGCACTTTGGCGTGATGATGGTGTTGGCGGGCGGACTCGGTCTGATGATGCCGCCGATTGGATCGGTGCTGTTCGTAGGCTCCGCGATTGGCGGGATCACGATCACGGAAGCGATGCGGTCGATCTGGCCGTTCTTCTTTGCGGCTTTGATCGTGCTGTTGCTGGTGACGTTTATTCCGGCGCTCTCGTTGACACTGCCGGCGCTTTGGCGCTAGCGGCGGACGCTTAGGTCGGCCGCCAGGAACGATTCAATTTCAGCCGCAGAGGCTAGGTTAAAGTCGCCAGGGATCGTGTGCTTGATGCCCGCGGCGCCGAGGGCGAATCGGATCGCGTCGGCGTTGTTCGAGCAGGTGCGCAGCGCGTGGATGAGGCCGGCGGCGAACGCGTCGCCAGCGCCGATGCGATCGACGATATGGGTGATTTCGATGGCCGGCGCTTCGGCTGAGCCTTCGCGTGTGTGGAGCGCGGCGGCGAGCGCGTGGTGATTGACGCTGTGTTGCACGCGGTGCGTGGCGGCCATCAGCTTCAGATTTGGGAAGGCTCTGAACGCTGCGTCTGCGGCTTCGCGGGCGTTGGTGGGAGAGCCGCCGAGAATGAGGGCGATGTCGCGTTCGTTGCCGAAGGCGATGTCGGCTTGTGTGAGAATCTGGCGGAGGATGGCTGGCGCGTCGCCATTCCAAGCTTTCCAGAGCTTTTCGCGGTAGTTGCAGTCGAACGAAACGATGAGGCCGAGCTTGCGCGCCTCGGTGACAGCGCGGATCGCGGCCTCCGCAACGTTGGCGCCGAGCGCTGCGGTAACGCCGGAGACGTGGAGCCAGCCTGCACCGTTGAGTGCGTCAGCCCAGTTTGTCTTGGCGTGCTCGGCGGTGGCGAACGAAGATCCTGCTCGATCGTAGATCACTTCGGCGGCGCGGCCGCCGGCGCCAGGGCTTAGGAAATAAAGACCCATGCGGCCTGATGTGAAGGCGATGCGTGAGGTGTCGACGCCGCAGCGACGCAGTTCGTTGCGTGCGGCATGGCCGAGCGCGTTGTCTGGGAGTGTGGTGAAGACGCTGGCGTTGTGGCCGAGCGTGGTAAGTGAAACCGCGACGTTCGCTTCGGCGCCGCCGACGCAGACATTGACTTGCGGTGTTTGCAGGAGAAGTTCAGCGCCTGGCGCGGAAAGGCGGAGCAACACTTCGCCGAAACACACGATGCCGCCGTCGGTGCGGAACGCGCTCATCGCGCCAGCCAGCCGCCGTCAACGGGAAGGATGGCGCCGTGCACGTAGTCGGAGGCGCGTGACGCCAGGAAGACGGCCGCGCCGCCAATGTCGCTGGCTTCGCCCCAGCGGCCGGCTGGGATGCGTCCGAGAATCTCGGCGTTGCGCTTAGCGTCTTCGCGTAAGAGCGTTGTGTTGTCGGTGACCATGTAGCCGGGCGCGATCGCGTTTACGTTCACGCCTTTCGCGGCCCACTCGTTGGCGAGCAAGCGCGTGAGCCCAGCTAGACCGCTTTTCGACGCGGTGTACGAGGGCACGCGGATGCCGCCTTGGAAGGAGAGCATCGAGGCGACGTTGATGATCTTGCCGTGGCCTTGCGCGATCATGTGACGGCCGGCGGCTTGCGCGAGGAAGAAGACGGATTTCAAGTTCGTATCGATCACCGCGTCCCAATCGGCTTCGGTGAAATCTACGGAGTCTGCGCGGCGAATAATGCCCGCATTGTTCACGAGAATGTCGAGGCCGCCGAGATCGCTGACGGTTTGCTCAACGATTGCAGCAATGGGCTTCGTTGAACTCAGATCCGCTTCCACGCCGGTGAAGCGGCGGCCGAGCGCGACGACCTTTTCCGCGGTCTCCGGCGCGGCACGGCGGCTCACATTGGCGATGTCGGCGCCGGCTTCAGCGAGGGCGAGCGCGATGGCTTGACCCAGGCCAACGTTCGCGCCGGTGACGAGTGCGACTTTGCCGCTCAGATCAAACGGATTGCCGCTCATGATCCTCTCTTAGGAAGCGCGCACACGGCGGATGTAGTCAGCTATCGCTGTATCCTGCGCGTTGGCGAAGAACAATTCCTCGAAGCGCTCGCCGGCGACGGCGGCTTTCAGCAAGTCCTGATCGACTGACTTCAGCACTGTCAGCATGTCCTTGCACGACGCGGCCTTCAACTCTTTCAGGATGCCGCGGTTCTTCGCCATGATCTGCGCGCGCTCTTTCGGGTAGCCGAGGCCACGCTCGCCATCGAAGAGCTTGCGATAGCAATCTTGCAGATTGAGTTCGGCGGCCCAGCCGAAGCCCTTGGCATACGGCATCGCGATGGCGTTGCCGTCATTGATCTGGCCGAACAGGAACGCGTCGGTCGGATCGGCGATGAGGCCGCAGAACACGCCCGGCATCGAATTGCACGCGAGCATCGAGCCCATGCCAGTGCCGCAGCCGGTGACGACGAAGTCCGCCGCTTTCGAATTGATCAGGATGCCGGCGAGCAGGCCATTCATCACGTATGTGAGCGAGGCTTTGTCCTCGGCTGTGTACATTCCGTAGTGATGCACCTGATGGCCAAGCGGCTCGGCCACGGATTTCAGCGCGTCATGAACAATGCTGCTCTTCGCGGCTTGGCTGTTCTCGATGATGAGCGCGATTTTCATGAGGGAGTCCTCTCGTCAGACCGCCATGGTAACCGGTGTCATAAGCGCGCGCAACGGCGTGCGCTACTTAGGTGCAGCGGCCGTGGACTCACGCTCGACCAAGAACGCCGGAAACACGGCGCTGTCGCGCGGAGCAGGTTGATCGCTGGCGGCGCGGAGCAGGTGTTGGGCAGCGGCGCGGCCCATGTCGTGGATCGGCCAGCGCACGGTGGTGAGCGGCGGCCACAAGCGGCGCGAGACAGGCGTATCGTCGAAGCCGACAACGGAGAGATCGTCTGGGATCGAGAGCCCGAGTTGGCGTGCGGCGTGATAGACTCCGGCAGCCATTTCGTCGTTGCTCGCGAAGATCGCGGTGGGGCGCGGATTGAGGCGCAGCAGTTTTTCACCCGCGGCGATGCCGGACTCGTAGGTGTAGGCGCCGTCGACGCTGTAGCGCGCAGGCAGATCAATGTCGTGCTTCTTCAGACCCGCAAGAAAACCGTCGCGCCGTTCTTCGCGCGAGCGAAAGCCGGGTGGGCCGGCGATAAAGCCGATGCGCGTGTGACCGAGCTGTGCGAGGTGATGTGCGGCTTCGCCTGTGGCAAGGCTATCGTTCGAGGCGACGAGATTGCCCGGCTCATCGATCACCGCTGACGCCATGCGCACATAGTGGCAGCCGCGCTCCTTTAGGAGTTCGACCAGCGCGTTGTTTTCCGAGACCGGTGGCAGCAGGATGACGCCGAAGAGCTTCTGGCGTTCAACGAAGGCGGCGACTTCAGGAAGGAAGTTCGCGTCGTTGCGATCGCACGCGTGGACGACCAGTTCGAAGCCGCTTCCTTTCAGCCCATCGAGCACGCCTTCCTGCATGGTCACGACCATCTGCGCGTTCGGGTTATCGAACACCATGCCGACGAGGAACGAACGCCGGAAGGCGAGGCCGCGCGCCTGTGGATCGGGCGTGTAGCCCATCTCCTGCATGAGTTGGTTCACGCGCAGCCGCGTTTCTTCGCGTACGAACGGCGAGTTGTTCAAGACGCGCGACACCGTCTTCTTCGAGACGCCAGCGAGACGGGCGATGTCGTTTATGGTGGTGCGGCGCTTGGCGTCGCCACGCTGCGCATCGGCGCTTTGTTTGCGGGCGGATGAACTCACGTTGTGCTCGCGCTGATTCCTCATTGCTTATGAGCACATCGCAGCGAAACGCGCCAGCGCAGACGCGCAAAAAGAAGGGGCGGCCGCAGGAGGGCCGCCCCAGGGTGCGCTATTGCACTAGGAGATGATTAGTAGGTGAAGCGGATGCCCGCCATGAACTGGCGGCCGTAATGGTGGTAGAACGAGACACGGTCATCCGGCGAAAGGTACTGATCGCTCACTTCGTCGGTCAGGTTCAGGCCTTCGAAGGTGAAGCGCAGGCGATCGTTCAGCGAGTAAGACGCCGCGAAATCGACGTTGAGTGTCTCCGCCGTGCTTTCCGAGCTGTTGCCGTTTCGGCCTGGGATCGTCGTGATGTAGTCGCTGCGATACGCGCCAGAGATACGCGCTGAGAGGCGATCGTCTTCGTAGTACAGCGTCGCGTTCCAGGATTCTTCTGACAGACCCGTGAGTGGGGCTGTCACCACAACAACGCCGGCCGAGTTGACGTAGTCGATGTCGGATTCGACGTTCGTGTAGTTCACGATGGCGCCGAAATTCTCGAGGAAGCCGGGTAGGAAGAAGAACGGTGTTTGGAAGCTGATTTCGAAGCCCTGCAGCGAGCCGCCGGGTGTGTTGACGGGTTTGTTGAAGGCCCAGAGCAGGCCGGGGTTGCAGCCAGCCGTGTTCACACCGCCCGGGCACGCCGCGGTCGCGACTGAATCCGGCAGGCCATAGGTGTTGCCGGTGAAGGCGACGTCTTCGCGCAGCGTTTGGATGAAACTGTCGATGTCTTTGTAGAAATACGCAACCGAGAGCATCGCTTGATCGTGGAAGTACCATTCGACGCCAAGATCGTACGTACGCGCCCGGAAGGGATCGAGATCCGGGTTGCCGATGTTGACGGTGCGGTTTGAGCCCGAGACCGTCACGGCTGCGCCCGGGTTGAGGTTTCCGAGGTTTGGGCGCGACATGACGTCGGCCGCGCCAAAGCGGATCATCAAGCTCGAAATTGGTTCGAACGCGATGTTCAGCGACGGCAACGTATCGTCGTACGTGCGCTCAGCGGTGATCTGCAGCGGCAGCACGCCGGAGTTGGTCCAACCGGTCGAGGTTTGCTCCGTTTCTACGTAACGCACGCCGAGATTGCCGCGTAGACGCATGCCGGCGAACTCCGCGCTGAAGTCGGCCTGAACGTAGCCGCCCTGATCTTCCTCCTCGATTGTGAAGTTGTTCCCCAGCGCTGGTTCGATGCCGAGCGGGAAGACGCTCTGATTGTAGAGGCCCCAGAGCGCGGCCGCGCGATCAACATCAGGCGCCGCCCAGCTGGTGATCAGGCCGGCCGGCAGGTCGAGGCCGGTGCCACTCAGGTTTATGAGCTGCGAGTAAGCTGAGGTTGCCGTGCCCGATGCAAAGCCTGGTAGCGAACCTTCGAGGTTTGCGGTGGTGCCGTTTGAACGGCGGAATTCCGCGGATCTGAACTCGTAGCTCTTGAAGTTGAGGCCAGCGCGAAGGCTCAGCCAATCGGTTGTTTCAATTTCCCAGTCGGTGAACGCTGTCTCGAACACATTGTCCACGTACTGCGGACGCAAGCGAATTTGAGAAAGTGTCCAGGAGCCGGGATTATCGACGGCGACGCCGCCGTAGGTGATGAGCGGCAGGCGATTGTCGCCCCGATAGTCGTAGACATAGCCGTCGATGTTGTTGCGATCCCAGAGCAGGGTGGTCTGCACCGGGTTGGAGTGATCCATTTCCGAGCGGCCGACGAAGAAGCGCGCTTCAACGCGATCGCCGAATTGCTGCTCGATATCGAGGGTCGTCTGACGGAGCGTGGTGTTGAGTTCGTCTTGACGGAATTCGGAGCGGACATCGACGTCGTCGAATTGGCCATAGACCAGCGTGTTGTTGCGAATTTCCCAGGCTGTAACGTCGACATCGTTCAGCCCCGAAGCGCCGCTCGTGCTGAACACGTGCGATTCTAGGAAGGACTCCGAGCGAATGGCGTCGTGTTCGGCGTAGATCGTGTCGAACGTGATGTCGGTGGAGTCCGTCGGGCGGAATTGCAGCGCCAAAGTCGCGCCAAGACGGTCTTGCTGGTGGTTGTAGACGTCATAGCGCGGGATACGTGGGTGAAACGCTTGGTTCACATCGTCGAACGCTGCGCCAGAGTTCACGCCACCGACTGTGCCGAAACGGTTGCCCGCTGAGCAGGGTGCGGCGCAGCCAGATGCAGCGAAGTTTGTGGTGCCATCGTTCTGCCAGCGAACGGTGCTGGAGCCTTCTTCAAGCGATTCACGATCGGAGAAAGCGATAGAAAAAAGCGCGCCAACCTTGCCGTCCCACCAGGTGTCGCTGATCAGGATGGCGACGCGCGGATCGTAAGTCTCGGAGAGATCGTTGTAGCCATACTGCCCTGACGCCGCGAAGGTGAAGCCGTCATAGTCGAAGGGCCGCGAGGTGCGCAGATCGACCGTGGCGCCGAGCGAGCCTTCTTCTGTCATGGCGTCGGCGGTTTTGCGGACGATGATGCTATTGAAGAGCTCTGAGGCGAAGATGTTGAAGTCGAAGTTGCGGCCGCGATTGGTGCCGCCTTCGGCGTCCGTCGAGCCCATGGATGACATGGATTCCATGCCGTTGAGGCGCACGCGGGTGAATTGGGGTCCGAGGCCGCGGACGGAGATGTTGCGGCCTTCGCCGTTGCTGCGCGTGATGGCGACGCCAGGAATACGCTGGATCGACTCGGAGAGGTTGTTGTCGGGAAAATCTGCGATGTCTTCGGCCACGATCGCGTCGACCGCGCCGACTTCTTCGCGCTTAATGTCGATGGCTTCGGCCAAGCTGGCGCGGAAGCCGGTGATGACGATTTCTTCTTCCTCTGCGGCGTCCTGACCGGCGGCATTGCCGGTCATGCCAGCCAGCACCGCCAGCGACGCGCCAAGCGCCAGCGACAGCTTGGGCCGCGAGTGTCCCGTACGACTCATTAGCTTTCCTCCCCGACTTGACCCCGAGTACGTCCGGTTTGTCGACCAGCGCCTGGAATTCTTCTGACACCGGTGTCATTTGTTGGTATGATACCGGTGTCAAAGGAGCTTATCAGCGAAGCCCGGTTTGACAAGCTAAAGACGCCTCAAATGCGATAGGTGTCGCGCGGAAGATACTCTCGCAGGTGCGAGATGATTGCTCGCCAAGCCTTTTGCGCGCGGCGGCGAACACTAGTTTGGTGCGTGCATGGCCGAGTTCATTCCCGTCCCGCCGTTTGATCTCGTCGTCTTCGGCGCCACTGGCGATCTATCGCTCCGCAAGCTTTTCCCTTCGCTGCTGCATCGCTTCTTGGATGGGCAGATCCCGCCGCAGTCGCGGATCATCGGCGCGGCGCGCACAGAGATGGATAGCGCCGCATTTCGGAAGATGGTGCACGAAGCGCACCTCAAGTTCGATCCGAAGGCAGACATCGATGAAGCGAAGTGCGCGGAATTCCTGAAGCGCGTTGAGTACGCGCGCGTCGATGCGACGGCGCCGGCAGCCGAGTGGGGTGCGCTGAAGGACGCGCTGGCGAACGGCAAAGGCAACGTTCGTATCTTCTATCTCTCGACGGCGCCTAGCCTGTTCGTGACCATCGCGCAGCGTTTGGCGGAGACGCAGCTTGCGACGCCGGATTCGCGCATCGTTCTGGAAAAGCCGATCGGGCGCGATCTCGCATCGTCGCGCGCAATCAATGACGGCGTGGGCGCGGTGTTCGACGAACAGCGCACGTTCCGTATCGACCACTATCTCGGCAAAGAGACGGTGCAGAATCTCTTGGTGCTGCGCTTCGCGAACATGCTGGTGGAGCCGGTGTGGTCGCGCGCCACGATCGATCACGTGCAGATCACGGTGGCCGAGGAGATCGGCGTCGAAGCACGGGCGGACTATTACGATAAATCCGGCGCGCTGCGAGACATGGTGCAGAACCATATGCTGCAGCTCCTTTGCTTGGTGGCATTGGAATCGCCGAATTCGATGGATGCGGACGCCATTCGTACTGAGAAGTTGAAGGTGCTCTCGGCGTTGCGGCGGATCGGTCCCGCCGATGTAGGCGCGAAGACGGTGCGTGGGCAGTACAAGGCCGGTCTCGTGAATGGCGCGAAAGCGCCGGCCTACGCGGAAGAAGTCGGTCGGGCGACGAAGACCGAGACGTTCGTCGCGATCAAGGCTGAGGTCGACAATTGGCGCTGGGCCGGCGTGCCGTTCTATTTGCGGACGGGCAAGCGCATGGGCGCGCGGCGCTCTGAGATTGTCGTTCAGTTCAAGGACACGCCGGTGCCGATCTTCGGTGCGGGCTCAGGTTCGCCGAACCGTCTCGTGTTGCGCTTGCAGCCAGACGAGGGCGTGCGGCTTTGGTTGAACATGAAAGAGCCGGGGCCGGGCGGATTGCGCGTGAAAACGGCGCCGCTCGATCTCTCGTTCGCGGAAGAGTTCAACGTTCGCTACCCGGACGCGTATGAGCGGCTGCTGATGGATATCGTGCGCGGCAACCTCTCTCTATTCATGCGCCGCGATGAGGTTGATGCGGCGTGGAAATGGGCCGACGCGCTGTTGGCGGCGTGGGACGAGGCAGGTGGCGAGCCGAAGGGCTATGCGGCTGGAACGAATGGGCCGGAAGCGAGCGCTAATCTGATGGACCGTGACGGCCGCGCTTGGTGGGATCCTGAGTGATGGCGCTGAACCCAACCGTCGAAGCCGTCACCGCGCGCATCGTTCAACGCAGCGCGTCGCGGCGCCGGCGCTACCTCGACTTGATTGATGGGTACGACGCGACGAAGCCTGCGCGCGTGAGGATCGCGGAGGCCAATCGCGCGCATGGCGCGGCGGGTTGCGCAGTTCAAGACAAGATCGAGCTGCTCGGCGGCAAGTGGCCATCGATCGGTATCGTGACTGCTTACAATGACATGCTTTCGGCACATGCGCCGTACGAGCGCTATCCCGAGCTTATCCGCAAAGCGGCGCGCGAGGTGGGTGCTGTGGCCCAGGTTGCGGGCGGTGTGCCGGCTATGTGCGACGGCATCACGCAGGGCTTCGAGGGCATGGAGCTCTCGCTGTTCTCGCGAGACGTGATTGCGCTTTCCACGGCGGTCTCGCTCTCGCACGCGACGTTTGACTCCGCGCTACTCCTTGGCATCTGCGACAAGATCGTGCCCGGCTTGCTGATAGGCGCCCTGCGCTTTCCTTGGTTGCCGGTGATCCTGGTGCCGGGCGGGCCGATGCCATCGGGATTGCCGAACAAAGAGAAAGCCGCGCGGCGTCAGCTCTTCGCCGAAGGCAAGATCGGGCGCGAGGAATTGCTGCAGGCGGAAGCGGAATCGTATCACGCGCCGGGCACGTGCACGTTCTATGGCACCGCGAACTCCAATCAGATGATGATGGAGGTGATGGGCCTGCACCTGCCGGGCGCAGCATTCGTCAATCCGAACACACCGTTGCGGGACGCGCTTACGATGGCTGCGGCGCAGCGCGCAGCAAGGATCACTGGGCTCGGTGACGACTATCGGCCCATTGGGCGGGTGATCGACGAAAGGGCTATAGTGAACGCCATCGTTGGGCTGATGGCGACAGGCGGTTCGACCAACCACTTCATCCATTTGCCCGCAATCGCGTTGGCGGCAGGGATCGAGATCACTTGGGATGATTTCGCGGAGCTCTCGCACGCGACGCCGCTGATGGCGCGGATTTATCCGAACGGCTCGGCGGACGTGAACCATTTCCACGCCGCAGGTGGCATGGGCTTTCTGATACGCGAATTGCTGGATGCGGGTTTGCTGCACCGGGATGTTGTCACGGTTGGCGGCGCCGATCTTTCTGCTTATGCGCAGGAGCCAACGTTAGAAGGCGAGGCCGTGTCTTGGCGTGATGCACCCGCAGCAAGTGCAGACGAAAGCGTACTGCGCGGTGCGCAAGCGCCATTCTCTAGTGATGGCGGGCTGCGCTTGCTGAGCGGCGGGCTGGGTCGCGCTTGCGTGAAGGTTTCCGCAGTCGCGGAGGACAAGCGCAACGTCGAGGCGCCAGCTTTGGTGTTCGACTCGCAGGCGGATGTGCAGGCGGCGTTCAAGCGCGGCGATCTTGATCGCGATTGCATTATCGTCGTGCGAGGGCAGGGACCGCGCGCCAATGGAATGCCCGAGCTGCACAAGCTGATGCCGCTGATGGGTGCATTGCAGGATCGCGGCTTCAAAGTGGCGCTGGTGACGGACGGACGGATGTCGGGTGCGAGCGGAAAGGTTCTCGCCGCCATTCACATCACGCCAGAAGCGGCCGAAGGCGGCGCGTTGGCGAAGGTGCGCGACGGTGATGTGCTGCGCGTGAACGCCGACAAAGGCGAACTGGATGTCGTGTCGCCGGCAGATTGGCGCGACCGTGCACCTGCGCAACTCGATATCGTGCGCAATGCGCGTGGGATGGGGCGTGAACTGTTCTCCGTGTTCCGCGCGCACGCGTGCTCGGCGGAGCGCGGCGGTTCGGCGTTTCCGGACTACGATCCGATCTAGTGCTCGATCTGCTGGCGCCAGCGCGCTTCGAACGCGGCGTCGCGCGGTAGCGGTGCGAAGCCTTCGCCAATCGAGATTTCCATCTCGCGATTGACGCCGCCGCCGAGCGGAATGGTGAGATGCTCGACCGTGCGGAACGCCGTGAAGTCGGTGGCGACGAGTGGCAGGTACGTAGGCGTCAGGTGCACGATAAGCACGCGGCCGCCTTCCTCGGGGCGCATCGGGTTGCTCGACTCTGCGGAATTGCGCGCCGAACCGTGCAGCAGCCACATGCGTACCGGGGGCAATGGCGCGCCAGCGCGACGCGCCTCGCGCCAATAGTAGTTGAGTTCGAAGTAGGTGGCGCGGTCGTCGACCAGCACAGCGCTGAAGGGCAGCTCTCCAGGCTGCGTCGCGGCGCGCAGTGCGATCTCGCGCGAGGTCTCTTCCCAAGCGCGCGCTGTGCGAATGCCTTTCGATCGATTGGCGATGTCGGGGAACTGCATGAAGATGACAACGAACACAATGCCGAGAGCAAGGTTGCTCAGCGTCGCTGCTGCAAGCGTGCGACGTCCTTTGACGGAAGAGAACAGCGAACCCGTGATCAGCAGCACGATCGCGGGGTAGGCGACCGCAGCCCAATTGGCGTTGGCGCGCGACACGAACGCGATGATGCTGATGAAAATGAAGGGCGGCAGGATGTAGGCGATCAGGAACTTATCTTCGTTCGAGAGCCCGTCGCTGCGGCGCCAGGCGCGCCAGAGCGCCCAAACGATGAGGATGAAGATCGCCGGTCCAAGCACGCCCGCTTGGCCGAAGATGAACTCAAGCAGCTCGCTGATATTGAACAGGTTCGGCGAGTCGAAATTGGCGTTCTCCGCTGTGTGAGCCGCGGTGACGAACCCGTTCTGCGCATTCCAAACAATATTAGGTGCAATGACGATCAGTGCGATGATCGTCGCGAAGAGCCCGCGACCCTTCGCAAGCGCTGTCCGCACCGGCTCCAGCCAGAACGCGGCGAGCGCGGTGCAGACGAAGAAATAGAGCATCGCGTACTTGGCTTGGATGCCGACGCCGATGGCGAGGCCGAGCACGAGAGCCCAAAGCCAAGCGCGCGTGTTCACCAGCCGCCACATGGCGAAGAGCGCGATGCTCCAGAGTGGCAGCAGAAGCGCGTCTGTCGAAATAATCGCCGACGAGAACCAAACCCCAGGCAGCATCAGCCAGCCGAACGCAGCCCAGAAGCCAGCCCAGGCGCCATACATGCTTCGGCCCGCTAGATAGAGTGCGGTGGCGGCGACGGCGTGCGCGATCGGCGCGCCGAGGCGCACCGCCCATTCCGCGTCGGAGCCCGTAAGCGCCGTGGTCGCGCCGATCACCCAGGCGATCAGCGGCGGTTTTGTGAAGTAGCCCCACTCGAAGGTGCGCGACCACGCCCAGTATTGCGCCTCGTCGAAATAGAGGCCGATCGGGTCGAGGAAGAGTGCGTAGATGCGCGCCGCCGTCAGTGCGATGAGCACAAACAGGAAGGCGAGCGTGGCGCGGTCGAAAGCGGCCCGGTTGGCGGTCATCGTCGTCTCGGAGGTCCCCTGGTGGGTTTAGCGGAAGGGGGCGTCCGGCGCCAGGACGCCGACACACTTGTGTGGGGGGCAAACGCGCCTATCTGGCTTCGTTCGTATGCGCTAAGGAGCCGCCATGACGACGATTCCTGCCGAATGGCGCCCGCACAAGGCGATCTGGACCGGTTGGCCCTCCGCGGCCGACCTGTGGGGCGAAGATTTGGAGCCGGCGCGCGCCGAAGTCGCGGCGATGATCCGCGCGCTTTGGGACGGCGGCAACGGTGACAAGATGCGCGTGCTGGCGCACGGACGCGAGGCCGAGGCGACGGCGAAACTGGCGCTTGGCCAAGCGGCGGAAGTCATCCCCGGCGCGTTCGGCGACATCTGGTTTCGCGATACCGGGCCGATCTTCGACAGCGCCGGCGTGGCGCATGGATTTCAGTTCAATGGCTGGGGCGGCAAGTACCAGCTGCCGCACGACGACGAAGTCGGCGCGCGTATCGCGTTGCACGCGAAGGCGGATTATCGGCGGCACGATTTCATCCTCGAAGGCGGCGCCATCGAGATGGATGGCGAAGGCACATTGCTGACGACTCGCCAGTGTTTGCTCAACCCAAACCGCAATGCGCACTGGACGGAAGAGGGCGCAGAAGTTGCGCTGAAGCGCGCGCTTGGTGTTGATAAGGTGCTGTGGCTCGACGAGGGCCTGCTCAACGATCACACTGATGGGCACATAGACAATCTTGCGCGCTTCGTGGCGCCCGGCAAAGTCGTGTGCCAATCGCCTGCCAATCGCGATGATCCGAACCACGACGTGCTGGAGGAGATCGCGCTGACGTTGGCGGCAATGCACGATGCGAAGGGGCGGAAGCTTGAAGTGATCCGCATTCCATCTGTTGGCGCCGTCGAGGATGAGGATGGTGATGCTATTCCGGCGAGCCACATGAACTTTCTTATCGGCAACTCGACGGTGGTAGTGCCGATCTATTCTGGTAGCGGGGATGACGCCGTGAACGCGCTCGGCGCGCTGTTCCCCGGGCGCAAGGTTGTCGGCTTGTCGTCGAACGCCATCTTGACTGGTGGTGGCTCGTTCCACTGCATCACTCAGCAGGAGCCGGCGTGATGGCGAAGACGATCAAGGTCGCCGCGATCCAGACGTCGTACGGCGA
>CADEDT010000060.1 GCA_902826145.1 uncultured Caulobacteraceae bacterium | reverse complement strand
CCGAGAATTTCTGGGCCGTTGGCTTTTTCAGGCGGTGTCAGCGACAGAATTTCTTCGGCGTCGGCGATGTCGCCTGTACTGACGGCAAGCCGCGCCATGCCGGCAATGGCTTTGATGTTTCCTTGGTCAAGCTGCAGCACGGCGGTGAAGGCCTGCGCCGCGCCGCCAATGTCGCCGAGCTTCAGCGACTCCGCGGCCTGTTCAAGCAATGGCTCGATCTCAGCCGTCATGTCGGCGCCGGCGAGGCGGTCGACGAAGAGTTTGATCTGGCTTTCAGGGATCGCGCCCATGAAGCCATCTACAGGACGGCCCTGATCGAACGCGTACACGGCCGGAATCGAACGCACGCCGAGTTGGCCGGCGATGGCCGGTTGTTCATCGATATTGATTTTCACCAGCCGCACTTTGCCGCCTGCGGCGCGCACGGCTTTCTCAAGCGGCGGCCCAAGCGTGCGGCAGGGGCCGCACCAGGGCGCCCAGAAGTCGACGATCACCGGCGTTTCACGTGACGGCTCGATGACGTCGGCCATGAAGCCTTGGTCGGTGCCGTCTTTGACGATGTCGGTTTGCGGCGACGCGGCGCCGTCAATAAAGGTCATGCATTCCCTCGTTCGGGCCTAAAGATGGGCCGCGGCGGCGTCCTATTCAATTCTGGTCGGTATTCCCTGGGCGTCAAACGCAAGCCGGATCGGCTCGCGGCCTAGAGACCGGATGAACTTCAGCATGTCCGCCGGGCTGATAGCGGTGGTGGCGTCGTTCTTTAGCGGATGGAAGTTCACGGGGTCGTGGGCGAAGAAGCCTTCGTCCAGCAGCAGCGTCACCTTGCGGTCCGGATCGTTGATCAGCGCAAACAGCGTCACCGAACCTGGCGTTACGCCCAGATTTTCCATCAGCCGTTCCGGCGAGCCAAAGCTGAACCGCCCAGCGCCAATTGCTTTCGATACGGCGTTCAGGTCGATCACCGTGTCGCCCAGCGCTGAGAGCAGGAAGAGCTGCCCCTTCTTGTCCTTGAGGAAGAGGTTCTTCGAGTGGCCGCCGGGGAGCTGCGCCTTCAGGTCCGCGCCTTCCTCCACAGTGAAGATCGGCCGGTGCGGGTGGGTCGTGTGCGCGATGCCTAACGCATCAAAGTGGGCGAAAAGGTCTTCCGGGCTCGCGGGCATCGCTCTCCCCTTGGCGCAAGGCTCGACGAGCGTCTAGGAGGGAGAGGATGAAACTCACTTGTTATCAAGTCGATCCGCAACCGGCTGAGCTCGTGCCGGGCGTGCCGGATCGCGATTGGATGGACCGCTTTTCCGATCGCCATCCCTATCGCTGTTTGCCGCTTGTGGTGGCGAACACGACAGGCTGGCAATTGCTCTCGCCTGTCAGCTTCACCGCGACGTGGAACGGTGGGCCGCGCATTGAAGACATACGCATCGACCCCGATGACGATACGCCGCGCGGCTTGCTCGATCGCTGGGCGGTGTCGCACTTCTCCGGCGGCGTGCTGACTTTCCACACAGGCTATCTCTTCCGCACAGAAGTCGGTTGGGATCTCTGGGCAGGCGGGCCGCCCAACCATATCAAGGACGGCATTCAGCCGCTCGCGGGTGTGGTTGAGACCTATTGGCTGCCGTTTCCGTTCACGATGAACTGGCGCTTCACGCGCCCTGGCATGATCTCGTTCAAGAAGGGCGAGCCATTCTGCTTCATCTTCCCGCTGCCGCACGAGCAGATGGATGCGGTGCAGCCGATCATAAAATCGATCCACGACGATCCGGAACTGAAGCGCCAGTACGACGCGTGGGGCCAGAGCCGCACCAACTTCCTCGACAAGCTCGCAGACAAAGACGCCGAAGCAATCAAGCACGGCTGGCAGCGCGACTATTTCCGCGGCCGCACGCCGGAAGGCCACCTCGCGCCTGATAGCCACGTGAACCGCCGCCGGCTGAAGCCGCCGCGCAAAGCGGAACCTGGCGAATAGGAAATCATGCGCTTGTGGAGAACTGCTGCTGCGCCCAACGCGGTGTGACGCAGGTCGCGGGCCGCCGAAGAAGGGCGCGCTATCTCTCGTTCATCGCAGCAGCGTGAAGCTGCATGGTGGAGAGAACAAATGGCACAAGCATATGAAACCCGTCATCGCCGCAACGGCAGCGCGATTGATCTGCGCGACGACATGTCGGCGCTGAAAAAGGATTTCTCGCAGCTGACCGACGATCTCGGCGGCGTGATCACCGAGCGCTGGAATAGCGCAGGCAAGCAATTCAACGAAGGCGCCGCCAAGGTTGGCAAGCAAGTGCGTGCGCATCCCATGGCGGCGGTTGGCGCCGCGGCGGGTGCGGGCCTCCTGGCCGGCGTGTTGATCTCCGCGTTGGCGCGTCGTCGCAAGTAAGCCAAGTCACGCCTGGCGGCTCAAAACCGCCAGGCGACCGGCTTCACTGCCGCAGGGGCCAGCGCCGACCGCGCGGCCCCTTGCTTCCGTCCCGGCGCTCTGCGATATGAGCGCCCCTCAGCGGCGGCCTTTGGCCCCGTTACCCAGGATGCGGGCGTAGCTCAGGGGTAGAGCACAACCTTGCCAAGGTTGGGGTCGTGAGTTCGAATCTCATCGCCCGCTCCAATAAAATCAAACACTTAGACCAAGAAGAACACCCGATTTTCGGGGGCCGCGGAGGTCTGGTCACCACGTGGTCACCAAATTTCTGGTGATCCGCGACCACGCGCGACAAACCGAAGGTGTGGATAATCTTGAACGCGCAAGCGGGCAGCGCGCCTACATGGCGAAGCAGGCGGCGTCCGCGCCGATCGACAAGTCTGCTTGATCGGGAAAGCGGGGCGGTTCTGACAGCTGGATCAGGTCCGCCGGTTTCACTAACGCGTGGAAACCACGGCCGTTGGCGCCATTCGCAAGAGCGCTATAAGAATATGCGCGGGCCGCGTACGTTCGCGACAAGGGACGCTCAATGCCCACGTACCGTCTTTGCCTCCATGCTACCGATGAGAGCCTAGTCGGCGAAGAGGCGCGCAGCGCATCGACCGACGCCGATGCTATCCGCCTCGCCCAAGCCGCGCTGACGCAGCACGAAGCTATCATGATCTGGCAGGGTGATCGATTTGTGCAGCGCGTGACCCGATCGAGCGGTGGGCGGCCCCCGCGCCTCTGGGACTGACCTAGCGGCGATTTCGGTTTGGAAGCGTAAACGAGCACACAGGTCCGCTCGACTTACGAGGCTTGGCGCGCACCGATCAGGTGCGCCGTCGCCAACGGCGCCAACCCTGAAGACGAACGCGCGAAGGCGCACGATGAACTTGAACCGACAAAAGCGCGGCGCGCGCACCGCGCGCGGCCGTTCGTGCGCCACCACACGACATGCCGGCGACATCGCAAACCGACTCGCCATTTGGGCGAAGCTGGTTCTTGCGAAAGGGCCGGCGCCCGATCTTGCACACGGCTTTTTCGTTCGCCTTAGGCAACGGCAGCGAGGGACGCTGATCTTGGGAAGGCAGAGCGGTTCGAGGAGAAACGAATGGCGAAACGCGAGGCTGGCGACGACTGCGGCGGCAAAGAGAGAGCCGGTGACGGGCGCGGACGTTCGCACACATTTGAGGGCAAACGCTCCCACTTAGCGACGGTGTGCAATGAGTCTCATCGCGGCAAGACTCCCAGCGTGCGCGGCGATCCTTCGCTAGAAATGCTCCGCGTACATGGAGAACGCGCGCCCGTGGGCGGTTGGCCGAAGCGCGCCTTCGACATATTTGGCGCGGTTCTCGCGCTTTGGTTCTTCGCGCCGTTTCTGATATCGATCGCGATCGCGGTTCGCCTCGATAGTGCGGGACCTTCGATCATCCGGCAGCCGCGCGTCGGCTTTGGCGGAAGGACAATTCGCGTCTGGGACTTCCGGTGCGAGCGTGGGACGCAAGCTGATCTCGCCTCGCCTTCGGACGGCGAAGGGACGCCGACACGCCTTGGCGAGTTATTGCGGCGCACCGGTTGGGATGCGTGGCCGCGGCTTGTGAACGTGCTGATTGGCGAGATGTCGTTCGTTGGGCCGCAGCCCTATGCACTCGATGACGACGCGTCGTTCGCACAAGCCGATCCGTGCTATGCCGTGCGCCGCCTTGCACGCCCCGGCTTAACATGGCGGGCGCAGATCACGGCTTGCGCTGACTCAGCGGGGCGTGATGTTCGCGCGCTCGCGCGTCACGACGCTGATTACGTTTGCACCTGGTCCATGTGGCGGGACATCGCAATCCTCGCCACGCTATTCACGTCATGACCGGCCGTGTTGGCGGGCACGCACAAGCGCCGATGCTGCGGGCCTTGGCGGGGGAATGGCGCTTGCAGCTGTAGGGCCGATTACAACATTCGCGTTGCGAACGCTGCGAGCTGCTGTGCATTGCGGCTTTGACCTTGACGCTGAATCAGTTGCCTCCAAGGCGCGATGATAAACGTGTGCGTAGCAGTCGCCGACGAGACCTTGAACCGCACGCTGTTCGAGAGCTTGCGGCAGCTGGGGCATGATGTTGTGTCCGTCTACAATGCCCAAGCGATGTTCCATCGTTTGGACTCTCAGCGCTTTGACGTGCTCATGATTGGATCATCCTGCACAATAGTCGATGGCAAGAGCATCGCGCCATTCCTTGAGCGCACATATGCAGGCATGGCGATCATTGTCGTCTGCGGCACTGCCACTGACGAGGCTCTAACCTCAGACCTCCCGCCGCTCGCGGGCACGCTCGATGCCCCCGCGAGGCTGTCGAAAACGCGATGCAGCGCGCGCTTCACCGCGAACCTGAGTAGAGATCACCTATCCACGCCGAGCAGAGAGCGATCACTGGCTCCATCCTGCACTTAACTACCAGATCGGCGCAGCTCGCCACGCAAGGCTTCATGCCTGCTATGCGCATGGGCGCTCGGACTTGATCGCGGCGCGACGTCATTCCAAAAGGCCCGGCCAAGCGGTGGACGGGGGACAGAGTGTGCGCGTAGTCGCTTGGAACTGCATGGGCGGCTTTGCGCACAAGGCGGCCGCGTTGGAGCAGCTTGCGCCGGATATCGCCATTGTCAGCGAGGTGACGCGCGCTGCGGTGGAAAGCGCCAACGCCACCGATGCGGCTTGGATCGGCGCAGATCACGACAAGGGCCTGGCGCTGTTTTCGTGGAATGGCTGGCGCCTGGAAGACGTTGTCGGCGCGCCTGAGCGTCACGTCTTGGCGGCCCAGACGCGCCGCGACGGAGTGACCGTGTCCGTGGTGGGCGTGTGGCCGTCACCCTTGCGCGGTGACTATGTCGCGCCTATCGATCGCGGCCTGCGACACCTCTCCGGGCGCCTTGCGGGCGATGTGATCGTGGCAGGCGATTTCAACGCCAATCCAATCTGGGACGTCAACAAGGCGCCGCCGCTCAAGTTCGCGACGATCCTCGACGACCTGCGCGCACGCGACATCCGTAGCACCTGGCATGAACAGAGCGGCGATGACCACGGCGCGGAACGCACGCCGACATTCTTTTGGCGGATGAACGAGAGACAGCGCTTCCACATCGACTACATCTTCGCCTCCGCGGGATTGCGGCGCCGCATCGAGACCGTCCGGATCGGCGCCTATCAGGATTGGGTGGCGACCAAGCTCAGCGATCATGCGCCGGTGATCGCCGATTTTGCGCCGCATTCATCAGCGGGCTAGGCGCAAGTGCGAGCCCGACTCGCAAGCTGTCGCCGTTGCGCAGCGACAGCACGCCGCCAAGCTGGGTCGTGGCGCGCTTGGGTGGCGCACTAGATAGAATTGTGTGCAATGACGTATCCTCGGAAGTTCGTGACTCCTCGAAATACCCGGTCATTCCCAGTGACAGACCGGCAAGCTGCGGATTGCGCATAGTCCCGCCCCGGGGCGCGCAGGGGCGGGCGATGCAGTCCTCAACCGAGACGAGATCAGCTGCGAAGGCCGGCACGCGGGTCGGGGCCGAAGCGCGCGTCCGCAGCGGGCGACACGCTCAGCCGCCGGGCGTGCAGACGCCGGACGCTGGGGGTTCGCTCCGCGGCGCGGCAGGGCCTCGCTCACCGATCAGCGCCATGATCTCGGCGCCAAGTTGGAGGTCGGGGATATCGCCGAGAGTCTGGCGGCGCAGCCGCCCCTCACTGTCGATTAGGATCGTAGTTGGTGTGCCCTCCAGCGCATAGCGCCGCATCGTATGCGGCTGTCCTACGCCGTTGGGCTCATCGACCGCCACTGGGAAGGCGATGCGATATTCGTGCAAGAAGGCCTTGAGCGCGGTTGGCGTCATGGCGTCGTGGTGCTCGAAGACCGTGTGCAAACCGATGACCGCCACGTCCTCTTCTCGAAACGTCTCGCGTACCCGCTGGGCTTGTGGCAGCCCGTGACTGACGCAGCCCGGGCAAAGCATCTGGAAGGCGCAGACCATCACTATCCGGCCGCGCAGAGCAGTCAGGTCAAGCGGTTCGGGCGCATTGAACCATTGGGACGTGCGCCATTCCAGCGCAGGCCTGCATCGCAGCATTGGAACAACTCCAGCAGCGCGACGCGGCTTTGCGGCGCTCGCGGAAAAGGACGCGCAGTCTAGTGAGAGCAAGCGGTTTCGTACAAGCGCGCTGGATGGGTATTGATCAAATACTTGGCAATCGCCGCTGACCCCGTCGGAGCCGCCGCCGCTTAAGGGAGATCGAGACGCGACGCGCTGCTTGCTGGTCTAGTGCGAAACTGCGGGGATACTCTGCTCCGACACCGCCGGCATCGACATTGCGGGGTCATGTGAAGACGCCGGCGCGCTCGCACTCTTAATCCAATCGTCAACATGGCGCCGCGCCAGTTCAGGCTCGATCCGATAGCATTTGAGGATGCGGTGCACGAGATCGTCGCGCCCGGCCCGCGCCGCGCGAATGTCTTCGTCGGTGAGACGTCCCCAGCGATCCAGCAATTGTGGGCCGAACGTGTCCCAATGTGCTTGAATCGTCGCCCAGTCCATCGGGTGAACTCCAAATATTGTGACCAACGCAGTGCGCTGACACGCATGCCGCCTGCGCGCCCATCGCTAGGGCGCTCATCGGCAAGGCGCAAATGAGTGAATCGTAAGTGGAGTACGCGCGCTGCTCGGTTGGAGTAGGCGCATTGTCTGAACGCGTTCTGCTTTCGGTGCGACGAGTCATGATCCGCGAGTGTGGCTCGCGCCCGCACTGGTTTGGGAGATTGCTCTTGCATGAATTTTCAACGTGGGGAATTAATGTAGCGGGGCTCCCCTCCCTCAGCCCCTATAGTCGGCGGGCGCGTCCGCTCCCGAAGGCGCCCGCCGACAGCGTGTAACGTGCGCACGCCTCCTCCACCCAAATTCTGGGTGCGCGCTCATGCCACTAAACGCGGTGCGCGGCCCGTTCCAACACGATAGCCAGGCGCGCCGCCGGTGCCGTTTGCGCTAAAGCGGTGCAAGTCAGTTGCTGTCAGTCGCCAGTGATGTCGACGCGAAGCGCTTGACCTAGCGCTAAAAGTATATGCGGAATCGAAGGGGCAAGCGCGTCGTCGTCGTCACTGATTGCGCTGGCTGCGGCATCGTCGTTGATGACGAGCACTTTCATGCCGGCGTAGGTCGCTTTCACGAACGGCGCCACACTTCGTCCGCCCAAGAGAGCGCAAGACGATCCGAGCAAGAGGATATCGAATCGCTCCGATCCTAAGCGGTGGAGCAGGGACGGGGCATTGTAAGCAGTGGCCGTTTGATGTCCGAGGCGCACCAGATTCTGAAGCAGCTCATAGCTGACCGACTCGTCTGCAATCGCCAAGCACACACGCGCCATGTCGGCCATTGAGTGCGAATTCGCCGTTCCTGTCTAGGCTGAAATCACAGTTCTCCAAGCTGGAACGGTGACTGGCAGGCGTTACCTTCGAATTCCATGTACTTTCGTGCTCGTCTCGTTCCGACTGTCACCGGTGCGCTGCGTGCTGGCCTTGGACCGGCGGCGAGGGCTTGTGAGAATCCATTCATCATTTGGGAGGTATCGTCCTCCTCATGTAAGTCATGACGGCGCGGCTGCCTTTGCGGCAAGAGATATGAGTTTGTTGCGGTAGCCGCCTCGCATTGCGCTTGTCATTGGCGCCTTCACTTCTCGATCTGCTCCGCCAGCATGCTCATAAAGCTCTGAAACCTGACCTCCGCGTCAGCGCCGGCGTCAGGATCGCTATCATCCAGCGGTCCCGCATATTCAAACCAGACCCGCACGAACAGCAGCATGGTCGCCTTGATCAGCGCCAACTCGCGAGCGCGGGCATGATCGCGCTTGTCGAGCCGATCGAGCCGCGCCTTGATGGTGCTGGCGAGCCCATCTCCAGTTTCGTCAAGCAGCATACGGCGGATGGCGTCATTGGCGGCGCGCGAGAGCGTGAGGCCGCGGCGCTTACCCTCAGCTTCAATCGCCGCGGCGACATCTGCGTCAAAATGCAGAGTGAGCTGGCGCTTCGTCGTCATATCAGTCTTTCCGCGCGATCCGGCTTCAGTTCAGGCGCCGCACGACGGGCCAACGCACGCCGTAGTTTCGGCCCCCCGATCGGCAGCGTCAGATTCGTCTCGGCACTTGTTTCCGGTGGGAGCGCCGCCAATGCGGCCGAAGCGCTGACCGCCATCGGGGTCAGCGCGGGCGCATCCCAGTCGTGCGCTGCGCGCGCGACAGAGACGGCATCGATGAACTGCGCGCTTGCGCGGTCAGTGATGAGTGACCTGCCACGGATGGGCTTCATGCCCGCTAGCAATAGCAGTGTCTCCCCACCTTCGGCGCATTTCAGATCGACCGGCGGCGCCGCCAAGGCCACGGCGCGCTCCCAGCGCGGCAGCAGCCAGCGTGAAAGCCTGCCGGATTGCTGCTTGACGCGCCGCCAAACCCAGACTTGGCCCGCCAGCGTAGCCGCAAACGCAGCGCTTGCGTCCGGTTGAGGGCCGATCGCAGCGATTGCTGCGAACACGTCCTGAGCGTCCTCGGTGAAATCGGCAGCTTCAGCGCCGATCAACGCCGCTGCATCGTCCAGGCGCGAGGCCTGCACCAAGAAACGCACGCCGCGCGCGCACGCGCCACAGATCGATCCATCGAACAGCGGCAGCGGCTTCTTCTTCCAAGTCGCATTCGCCGGCTCCGCGGGTCCGGGATCAGCCACGAGCGCGCTCAGCGCATTGGCCTCGATGACGATCAGCAGGTCGCGGGGCTTGCCACGCCCGAGATGATCGCGGTCGGATGCGGCCGCGCAAGCCGTGACAAGCTGCGCCAACAGCGCCGAGATAAGCGGCGCCGTCAGTCTTTCGCGTCCCGGCGGCATCTGCATAACAAGCGAAGACGCTTCACCCGCCACCAGATCGGCGAAGCGCAGCTGATGGCATTCTGTCGCCAGCGCGTGATCGCCATCGGAGAAAAGCGCCAAACGCCGGTCGAGATCGCGCAGGGTGCGGAGCGCGGCTTCTCCGTCACGGCGCCAATATCGTGCAATGCGCGTCAGCTCCCCAGTCGCCGGACCCAGATCGGACTCAGAGCGCTCAGCCCATCGCGCGCAGAACTCCGCCAAGCGACGTTGCGGATCGGCCAGCGCCTGGCGCATGCCGGACAGCGAGCGGGCCTCTGGTTTCGCATGGGTCAGGCTATCGAGCGCGAGCGCAACCAGGCTCGCGATCAGCATGCCGTCTTCGCTGCGCAAGAAGCCGCGCGCCATATTGAGCGCATCGCTCCAAGCATGGGCGCCGCCACGGACACCGAGCAACGGGTTGATGGCGATGGCGTCCGCGCGCCCAGGCGCAAACCGCAGCATGTCTTGGCGCGGCAGGCGCGAAGCCAGATCGCGCGCTTCGACAAATACCAGCGGCCCACGCCAATCCGCCGCCGCCGCGAGCAACGCATCGTCGGTGTGAACCGGCGCACCCAACAGCAACGCATGTCCCGCATTCACACGCAGGATTTCCGGCCGCGCGAAGCCATGACGACGAACGCCGACCAGCGCCAAGCCGTCGCTCCGCAAGAGCCCGCTCTGGCTCAGCTTGGCCCAACGCTCAAAGCCCGGACGCCATAAACGGAGCCAGAACGTTGGCGGTTCGATCGCTTGCGCTAACGCCGCCACGCCGAACGCCGCGAATAGCGCCATCGCTGTCAGCGCCAGATGCAGCAGCGCATCGTGCTCGAACCACTGCACGGTCCAGACCAGCACTTGCCATGGCGCGTAAAGCTTGACGCCGCCAACAACTGCGACGGCTTCGCCGAGCGCTTGATGCTGATCGAACGCCCATGCGACCACCTGCGTCGTGATCACGAGCATGGCCAGCAGCGCCAACGCCGTCGCCAGCAGGAAGCGGCCCCACGTGATCACGGGCTGCCCCGCAATGTCCCACCAACAACCCATTGCCGGCCGTCATCGAGATCGCGTCCCCCGCGAGCTTGATAGTTATAAGTCCTCACGCGTTGCATTGCTTCATCTATACTTGCCTATATGGTAATGATCTCAGAAAGTAGAGCTTAAAGCAAGATAAAGAGGGAGTTTTATTTGATTTGCCTGCTTGGTTTTGCTAGGCTTTCGGCAAGTTGAAGTTTAGCCACGCAAGTTTGCCGGCGGGCCGCGGCGAGACGCGAAACAGGCAGAAGCCGATGATCGAGAAAATGTCGTTCACCGCGAAGAACGCTCTCCGCGAGCCCAAGGAAGACATTTTGCGCGGGCGGATTCTGCGCGCGAAGCACGGCGGTGGAGGCGGCGCCAACATCTCGTTTGCGAAGCAGCTAGGCGCGGCGCTGGCCGGAAAGAAGGTGGCACGCGGCCATGGCGCAGGGCACGGCTCACGGCCGTTCGCTTTCGATGGGCGCCAGCGTGTGGTGGCGAAGGTGAGCTTCCGCTCGCACTTCGCACGCGGTGGCGGCGCAGGCGGCGGCAACTTGGCGGCGCATGCCTCGTACTTGCAGCGCGATGGGGCCGAGCGGGAAGGTGAGAAAGGTCGCTTCTATGACGCCACCCAAGACGAGGTGCGTGACGCCCAAGATCGGCTGCAAGACTGGGCCGAGGACGACAAGCGCCATTTCCGCATCACGCTGGCGCCGGAGAGCGGCGCACGGCTCGTCGCGGAAGACGGGCACCTGAGAGAGTTCACGCGCGAGACGATGGCGCGGATGGAGCGCGATCTCGGCGTGCAGCTCGATTGGGTGGCCATCGACCACCACAACACCGATAACCTGCACACGCACGTGATCGTGCGCGGCGTGCGGCGCGACGGGGTGGAGCTGATTGTTCCGCGCGAATATGTGAGCCATGGGCTGCGGGAAGCCGCGCGCGACGTGGCGACCGACCGGATCGGCTCGCGTGGGCGCGAGGACGAACGGCTCCGGCTCGACCGCGAGGCGCATGCGCAGAGCTATAATCGGCTCGATCAGGCTATCGAAACCGAACTCGGCCAGCGCTCGGAGATCTTGGTGCAGCGCCTCGGCAAAGGCCGCGATCCCGCGTTCGCCGATGCGATGAAGGCGCGCGCGCGGGAATTGGCGCGGATCGGATTGGCTCAGGAAACGCGGCGCAACGTGATCCGGTTTGAGCCGGATTGGAGCGAGCGGCTCAAAGCCATGCGCGCGATCGATGTGCGGCGCGAACTGGCGCGAGCGAAGCTTTATGAAAAGAGCATGGGCCGGGTCGCCGGCGAGGTGCGCGAGCTAGGCCCGCGCGGAGAAACGCCGGATCGCGGCGTGCTGGTGGTGGAGACGCCCGATAAGGGGAGGTTGGTGCTCAACACCTCGATGGAGGCCATCGCAGATTTGCAGCGCGGGTCGCTGGTGGCGCTGACGCCGGAAGGCAGGCGCGGCGGCATCGAGCGGCTCTCCTTCCACTCTCCCGGAGAGCAGAGCCAGGTTTGGGCGCAGACCGAGCTTGATCGTGATTTGGATCGCGTGGCGCGTGGCGAACCCGCGAGTCTGCCGGATACACCCGCCGTGCGCGAAGCGTTGGAGCAGCGAACGCAGCTCTTGGAAAACCACGGCTTCGGCGCGCGCGATGGAAGCGGCAAATTCCATTTCCGCGACGGAGCGATGGAGACCCTCAAAGAGAACGAGTTGAAGCATCATGGCAAGGAGATCGCGCGCGAGAGACATGGGCTTTTGCGGGACGTGACGCCCGGCGCCGGTGAAGCGCGCGATTGGGGCGGGTCGAACAATTTCGGTAGCGAAGAGGTCTGGAATGTGCGCGACACGACGGAATTGTTCACGGGCAAGCATGCGGTGCTGGAGCGCGGCCGTGACGTGGCGCTGGCGCCGATGCAGCCCGGCATGAGCATCGGCCCTGGCGACAGCGTCTCACTCAACGTCGCCGACCAAATGACCAAGACGGCACAGCTCGAAATGACGAAGGTGCTTGGCAAAGGTCTGGGGCTGGAGCTTTGAGCAGACAGGCCCGGTTGTCATGCGTTGCGACGCCGGGCGACACAAAGGCATCTCGCAGCGATGTGACCGTCAACACAATCCGAGTTGGAGGCGCGCTAAGTGTTGCGATGACAGCCTAGCGCGTGACGCCTAATTGGCGTTCGCCGGCTTTCGCGTGAGGCAAGGCCGCCGCAGCGCGTTAGCGAAGTGCGTATGGACGCCCGTGACGATCAATGACACGCCATGCGTCTTCCCTGTCGGATCGGGCCGTTTGATCCGCGTTGTGAAGCCTCGGAGCGTGATCACGTCGCCACAACGCTGCGCTCGGTCGATCTGCGCGCATAGGCCCTCGTGGTCGCAGTAGCAGCCCAGCGTATCGACTCGGTGCAGGCGCCACTTGCCGATGTCCAAGTGCGGAGTCTTCAGGAGTATCAGGTACTCAAAGCGGTCGAAAACCCGGCCGGTCGCGCGCCATTTGCGCATGACGTCAGCCCTTCCGGCCGATGGCGCGTAGATCCTCGATAGCGCTTAGCAAGACGCGGTGGACGGCGGGGTAATCTTCCGGATCAATCACCTCCGCGACGACGCTGAGCTTGGCGACGGCGCCATCGACCGTCAGCGCGGGAACGGCGCGCAATCGCCGAACGATGCGAACGCCCGCCCGTATGCAGCGGTCATATTCACTATCGATGGCGTAAAGCAGCTGCGCTTCCGGCAGCGCGCGTTGCTCGGCCTTGCTGAGCTTGAACCAATCGCGGTTGTCGCCGAGCCACGCTTCGCGATCGCCCCACAGGCGCATGAGAAGCTCTTGGCGGCGCGCAAGCTCACCATAGTGAACGCAAAGCAGGAGCGCCGGATCGGCGGCGGTGGCAGCCGTGAACTTGCCGTCTGCGAATAAAGGCGCCGACCCCAAAGCGGCGACGACTTTGCGGCGTGAGAGGCGAGCCATCAGCGCACCCGTCGCGTGCTGTAGCGAACCGTCTCTATGAGATAGCCTGAGACGATCGCCGCCGCGAACAGTCCGGCGCCAATGCTGTCGAACTGAACGGCGACAATATGTCCGGCGACAATGCCGGCGTAAGTCGGCGGACCCAGCACCAGCAGAATGATCAGCCAGCACCAGAGCAGCCGAAGCACGATGATCGCCATCGTGAGCAAGAGCGCAAAGCCGGCGAGCGAACCCCAATCCATCGTCAGCCGCCGTGCAGCGCGGAAAAATCGCGCAGGACGCTGACGATCAGTGCGTGAACCTCGTCGCCTTCGTGTTTGGTGTGTTGGATCGCGATCGTGAGCTTGCCGGAGATGCCGAACGGCGAAACGGCCACGATGGCCGGAAGGGTTTTGAGCAGTGCGGCGTTTTGGTCCGACATCGCTTCGATGCGATCGTCGAGATCGTCCAGCTCACGGCTTTCAGGGAAACGCCGGCGCTGAGCGCGCGTGAGCTTCAGCCAATTGTGTTCGCGATGCAGGCGGCTCTCCAGGCTGCTCCACTGAACCGCGAGGCGTTCATGTTCGGCGTTGCGGGTCAGCCAAGTCTCGCAGGCCTCTGCGGCCGGATCGGCAGCGCCCGCGGCGCCAGGAATGAGTGGCGTGACAGCAGCGCCCAGAACTAGGCGGCGCGTAGGTTCTTCCAGGCGAGCGCTCTCGTTCGCCGCCGGAGGCGGGCGTCGGGACATTTCTAACACTTTCGGGCTATGATGATCCCGAACGTATCACCTTGATCCGAATAGTCAACCCAAAGGGATCAAGTAATCCCAAAGGCGCATTGAATGCTCACGTCTGCACAAGTTCGGGCTGCTCGCGCTCTGCTCGATTGGAGTCAGAGGGACTTGGCCGCGAAGTCCAAACTGTCAGTTCCCACGATCAAGCGGATGGAGGGCGCGATGGGCCCAGAGCGCTCCACCGAGGCAAATGTGGATGCCGTTCGCCGTGCGCTCGAAGGCGCTGGCGTCGTCTTTCTTGAACCGAAGTCCAATAAGGACGGCGGCGCCGGCGTGCGCTTGAAGAAGTGAGAGGCGGCGCGGCGCGCGAGCAAGATCCCGACACCGTGCTCGGATGCGTCAAGGACGATGCCCTTCGGGTCGCGCGTGCGCGCGATCCTTGACCCCTCCTGCGCGCGATGTCCGATTGAAGGTGTCGCGTCGAGGGGCGTCTTTAAGATGAACGACGGCCTGCGGCGCGTCGTTCAAGGGGCAAATGGAAGAACAAGGCTCGGTTCGAGGTAAACGGGAGGCGGCGCAACGCTTGCTGGACTGCGTACCGACAAAGCAAAGAGGCTCAGCCATGGCGCGCCGCACGCGCAAGAAATCGCCCAGGGCGGGTTTAGCTCTGCCGGGCCAGTTAGGTCTCTTCGACACGATCGAAGAGCCGCAAAAGCAGCGTGCGCCGGCGGCGGCCAAACCCATGAAGCGTCCGCGTCGGGCGGTTGCGCCGCCACCAGCACCAACCAAAACCGAGCGACCCGTGGTGTTCAGCCCGCGCGAAGTGGCCCAATATCTGGGCGTGTCAGTCTCGACGCTGAAGCTCTGGCGCGCGCAGAAGATCGGGCCGAAATGGACCAAGCGCGGCGCACGTTTGATTGGCTACAGGCCCGCCGATCTCGAGCAATTTCTCGATGATAACAGCAAGAACACCTGAAAATCGGTCTCGCGCCGCGATTCGGTCTTCTTCCAGCACGCGAATTGCGGCGTTGGGCCAATGCGGGACATCAGCGGCCAACGAGCGGCGCCTTGGGTTTTGCTGAGACAGCGTGATCCGCGTCGGGAAACACCCGGCAACGACACCTCGATGTCAGCCCGAAATGGATTTTCAAACGATGGCAGAAACTGGTGGTGCGCATGCGTTGTCAGCGCTCTTCTTAGCACTGTCGAGGCGTAACCGAACGTCTCGCGGTTCGCTCGAAAGGAGTGCGCTCCCATGTCCGCACAGACATTGCTCACGGTGGAAGATGCCGCCGCTCGCGTGAAGATTTCAAAGCACACGCTCACTCGCTCACGCGTGACGGGCGAGGGTCCGCGCTCCCTAAACTACGGGCAGCATCTCGGGCGTCCGGCTGAAAGCGTGCTTGATGAGTGGGCGCACAAACGCCTGCACGGATCAACCAGCGAGTATGGTCGGGAATCGTCGTAAGCAGTGCTAATGCGGCTCGTCTTGGACACCAATGTCATCATCCGCGCAATCCGTTCGCCAGAAAGCGCTTCGGCGATGCTGATTGCGGAAGCGCTTAACGAGCGTATCACGCCGCTAGTGAGCAACGCGCTCGGCCTGGAATATGAGGCGGTAGCATCGAGGCCTGAGCATTGGGTGGCGCCGGGATTTGATCGATTGGCGGCCGAACGCTTCCTGGATGCGCTGGCTGAGGTCAGCGAACCGGTCAACATCGCCTTTCGCTGGCGAGGCGAACTCCCGGACCCTAGCGACGACATGGTGCTGGAGGCGGCAATCAATGGGCACGCCGAGGCCCTCGTCACCTTTAACCCGCGCCATTTCGCGGGCGTGACCGAGCAGTTCGGATTGGCGCTGCGTGATCCTCGGACTATATTGGCCAATCTGGGAACCGGATCATGACCAAGCCACTGACTGTCGAAATCGGCGACGAAATGGCCGAGGCGCTCGCGAAGGCGGCTAATGATCTTGGGGAGACCGAAGAGCAATTCGTCCAGCACGCCTTGGCCCAGCGGCTAAAGGCGTTGGAGGACAACCCGTTCTTCGCGCGCCGCCGCAAGGGCATCGACCGGAAGGCCGCGCGCGACTGGCTTTTGGGCCGCACGGGCGGTGAGCCGCCCGGGCCTGAGGATGAAGTGCCGCCGAATTATACGCGGCCGCGCTAACCAGCTTCTGCGCGCTTTCGCGCGTTCGCGTTAGTCCAACGTGTGGCTATGCCGCCGCTGAGTCTGAAGCGTCAGGGGGCCCTGTATCATGCGCTAGCGCTGGCGCCGGCTTGGCTTTGCCGGAGTAGATGGCGCCGACATGGTCGAACGCTGCGCGTGTGGCCTCGTCCTTTAGGTGAGCATAGCGCGCAGTCACTTCCGGTCGCGAGTGGCCTAGGGCTTTCTGCACGAAGGCAAGGCTGTGGCCGTCCTTGATCAGCAGCGACGCAAAGGTGTGTCGAAGATCATGGATGCGCAGATTTTCAAACTCTGTCCGCTTCAAGACTGCGCGCCAAGCGTGGCGCGGCGTCTCCATCGGCCCGCGATAGGGCGGGGGCTTCGGAAACACCCAAGCGGTTTTGTTGGTCCGGCGCTTGAGTATCTCGACGGCGGCCGCATTGAGATTGATGACTTTGCGCCGTCCTCCCTGGCCGGTCTTGTGCCGCTCTGGGGCCAGCACGACGGCCGGGCGCGAGAAGTCCACCTCAGACCAGGCGAGATCGCGCATCTCCGCCAACCGCGCACCGGTCAAGGCGATGATCCGGAAGAGATCGGCGTGATCGGGCCGGATTTCCGTAAGCGCCTCCATATCGTCCAGGGTCGTGAAGAGGTGGACGGCCTCCTCATCCGAGAGGAATCGTTCGCGCATCACGTCGGCGGGCTTGGAGACGCGCGCGGCCGGGTTGTCCTTGATCAGCTCTCGCCTGATCGCCCAGTTCAGCATCGCCGAAAGGGTGCGGGTGGCGCGCCCGACCACTTTGGGCCCGCCGCGCGTACACGAAAGTTTGCGGAAGCCGAGCTTTCTGACGCGCGCCGTTTTGAAAGCGGCGACATCGCGCTGCCAGCGAGAGATGTCGGGGGTGGTGAGCGCGTTGATCGGGGTCGCCCCCAAGATGGGGTGGACGTGGAGTAGGAGGTCCCGCTCATCGCACTTCCAAGAACTCTCGCGCTTGTTCGGCTTATCGATGCGGCCTTCCGTCAAATAGAGCTGGATCAGCTCGGCCACCGTTGCGGCATTGCGGTGGACCACTTTCTCATGCTGCGGATCGCCGCCGCGGCTGGCGTTGTGCTTGGCGTCCTCGGCCGCCTTTCGGGCCTTCTCGGCGGTGAAGGCGCCATAGTCGCCGATCACGAACAGGCGTTGGCGCCGACCGGCGCGGTACTTCAGCTCGAACGTTTTCCTACCGCTCGGGCGCACTCGAAGACGGAAGCCTTTTACGTCGCTGTCCCAGATGCAGTATGCTTTGTCCGGGTTCGATTGGGCGGCGTCGATTATGCGTTTGGTGAGGCGTTGAGCTGCTTGCATGCGTGCGTGCGATCCGAATTTTGGTCACCACATGGTCACCACGCGGAAGGAAATCAGCGCCCAGGCGCGACGAACCGTGACAACAGAGAACGCATGATAACCAAAGCAAAATCAATGCGTAATCTCACTCATGACAAGCGGTGACCATCTCCAAAAAATGGCTCTGTTCGAATTGCCAAGGTTGGGGTCGTGAGTTCGAATCTCATCGCCCGCTCCAGTTTCTGCTAATCGATCCACATGTTGAACGCGCCCGATCCGGAGGTTGCGCGGCTGTTGCAAGCGGCGGCTCGCACTTACGCGAGTGGCGACAAACCCGGTGCCGCGGCGCTTGCGCGGCAGGTATTGCTGCGTATGCCCGGAGAGGGGCGAGCGCTACAGCTTCTCGGAGTGCTCGCACTTGAGGCAGGGGACGCTGGTGCGGCGCGGCGGCATCTTGAGGCATCCAACGCCGCTCGCCCTGACGCCGTCACGTGGAACCTGATCGGCGCCGCCGCGTCACGATTGGGCGATGCCGCTGCTGCGCGAACAGCTTTTGCGTGTGCCGGCGAAATGGGCCTTGTCGATGGTTGGCGCAATTTGGCGGTTGCCTGCGTTGGCGACAGCACTGCGGTGATAGCAGCGCACGAGAAGGTGCTCGCGCTCGCACCTGATGACCCGGGCGCACACGCGGGCTTGGCGCAGGCGTACGAGGCAAAGCACGATCTCGCGCGTTCGCGCGGGCATGCCGAAGCGGCGCTGAGGCGTGATCCCCCGAACGCGGTCGCTAGCATCGCGCTGGCGCGGGTGCGGATGCGAGAGAAGGATTTTGTCGGCGCTGAAGCGCTGCTTGCGCCTATTGCACAATCGCCGCGCGCGGCAGCCGAGCAGCGCATCGTTGCGTTGGGCCTGATCGGCGATGCCAGGGATCGGGCCGACGATGCGGATCGCGCCTTTCAGGCGTTTACCGCCGCCAACCAGCTTTCACTGCAAATTCACCGCGGGTGGCTCAGCGCAACGGAACGGCTCTATCACCCGGACAACGTGCGGCGCGTGACGTCGATGGTGAAGGCGTGGCGGCCGACTGCGCGCATAGCGCGTAGTTTTAACACACCAGCCCCGGTCTTTCTGGTGGGCTTTCCGCGCTCCGGCACGACATTGCTCGACCAAATACTCTCCTCGCACTCGAGCATAATGTGTCTGGAAGAGAGTGAGCATTTCAGTGACGCCGTGGGGGCGGTGCTCACCTCGGCGGACCGCGCTTGGAATGTTGGCGCAATCACCGAGGCCGACGTCGATCATATCCGCGATGGCTACTGGCGGCGCATCGGCGCGGCAGCCAGAGTCACCGATGACGGTCTCGTCGTAGACAAGTTTCCGCTCAACATTGTTGTCTTGCCTTGGATCAAGCTGATCTTCCCAGACGCCAAGATCATTTTCGCGTTGCGCGATCCGCGCGACGTCGTGCTTTCATGCTATCAGCAGCGCTTCGGCATGAACGCGGCGATGGCGCAATTTCTTCAGTTGGACACGGCGGCGGCGTACTACGATCAGGTCATGTCACTCATGGAAGTAAGCCGCGAGCGCCTCGACCTGGATCTGCACCAAGTGCGTTACGAGGAGGTCGTCGCAGATATTGAGGGTTCGGCGCGTCAACTCTGCGCTTTCCTCAACGTCGCGTATGACCCGAGTATGCTCAATTTTCGCGAGACGGCCTTGAAGCGGGACATTGCTACGCCGAGCGCGCGGCAGGTGATTGAACCACTTTACAATCGCTCCATTGGCCGCTGGCGGCGATACGCTGCGCATCTGTCGCCTGTATTGCCGCAACTAAACGCGTGGGCTGGGCGCTATGGTTATGCGCCCTAGCGCGGACCGTTGAACGCGGCTTGCGCCTGCATGACGCGGGAGTCTGCGCTGACGTAGTCGCCGTTGGTTATGAACGTCAGAACCTCGCGCAGCGGGTCGGCACAGGCCGGCAGGTGCTGGCGCTCCGCCTCCGCCGCCGCAAACCGGGCGAGATCGTAGGCGCGACGGCGATCGTCGGAGGTGGAGATGTCGCTCAAATGTACGCGAAGGCGCCGCAGGACGGCGCCCAGGGGCGGCGCCTCGCCGGCATCGTCAAACGTGCGGCGATCGCCCCAGCGTTTGCCGAGGCCGCTCTTTCTGCGGTCGGGTCCGAAGTAGACCTCGTTGTCTACCCATTTGCGCGTCATCACGGGCGGGAAGCTACGCCCGCATTGCTAACGCGTTGTTAGCGATGTGCCGTCACACGCGCCGATTTGCGGTAAGCGCATGCGCAAAGTTCAGCTTCTTCTCCGGATCAGGCCTTCCTGCGCCGC
>CADEDT010000059.1 GCA_902826145.1 uncultured Caulobacteraceae bacterium | reverse complement strand
GCGCGAAATACGCAGGCAACCGGCACAATATCGGCTTCATGGCCGTGGACGCGATTGCGCGCGCCCACAAGTTCGGACCGTGGAAGAAGAAGTTTCGCAGCGAAGTCTGCGAAGGCTCCATCGATGGCGTGCGCACGCTGATCATCAAGCCGCAGACGTTTTATAACGATAGCGGCCACGCGGTTGCCGAGGCCTCACGGTTCTACAAAATTTCGGAGAACGAGATCGTCGTATTCTACGACGAGATCGATCTCGCGCCGGGGCGCTTTCGCATGAAGACGGGCGGCGGCGCCGCGGGCAATAATGGCATCCGCTCGATCTCCGCTTGGCTCGACACGGATGCGTTTCGCCGCGCGCGCTTAGGTACGGGACATCCGGGGCACGCGGACCTGGTGCACGGACACGTGCTTAGCGATTTCGCCAAGAGCGAACGCGAGGGCGTGGAGAAGCTGCTCGACGCCGTCGCGAAGTCTGCGCCGATCCTTGCGCGTGGCGACGACGATAAGTTTCAGGGCGAGGTGATGCGTCTAGCGCCGGCGGAGAAAGCTGGTGGGCGGAAGAAGCCTGGCGAAGGCGACGCGGGTTAGGCAGCGGACTCGACTTGAGGCGCTGGACGCGCCGCGAGTTCAACGAGTTCGGTAGCAAGCGCCGCGAACACTTCGGCGCCGGCTGCGTCAAACGCGAGCTTGCCGTCCATGTCCAGATCAGAGGCGATTTGATCGATCGTCGGCGAGCTTGGGATCTCGGTCTTCAGCATGTTGAACTCGGCGCCCGCCTCGGCGCGCATCTGCTCCAACATGAGCTGATGGTGCTTGGTTTTCTTGACCTTGTTGGCCGCAACCCAAGGCAGCCGCTTCGTAGCGTTCGGGATATCGTTGCTGCTCCACGCCACCGATCGGCAGAAGCTCAGCAAACCCAGATTCGATACGTAGTCAGGCACCGTCGGCACGATCACCAAATCGGAAAGGCGTAGCGCCGCTTCTGTCAGCGCCGAGATGCCGGGGGCTGTATCGAAGATGATGACGTCGTACGATTTGCGGAGTGTCGCCAATTGCTGGTCGAGCAAATCGCTGACGACGCGCTCCACCTCCATGAGATTGCGATGGCGGCGCGAGAGGAAGACGATGAGCTCGCGCTCGACGAGGCGAAGGTTCGGGCTTGATGGCGCCAAGAACAGATGATCCGACAGCGCCTTTGCCGGACGAATGATGTCCTGCATCGACGGCGCCTTGCCGAACACGATGGTGTCTTCGAGGAAGGCGTCGATCGCCTTGCCTTGATCGATCTGCTCGGTAAGCGCGGCCTGCCCCGCCAACCAGAACGAGGCGTTCGCCTGCGCGTCCAGATCGACCACTAACACCTTCGCGGCTTTGCGAGCGCCGGCGCCGCTGGCGAGGCTTTGCGACACGGCAACCGAAAGGGTCGTCTTGCCGACGCCGCCCTTCATGTTGGCCACCGAGATAATCTTCGCGGACATCGGCGCAGTCCCCCTGTGATAGCAGCGCCAAGTTATCCACAAGCGGCGGGCGTTGTCATGCGCCCACCGCACACTGGCCGGCGGGGCTCATCTCACATTGGCGTGTGACAGGCGCGTTTAGCGGCGGCGGCCGTTCGACACGATTTTGCGGCGTGTACCGCAGAGGTTGCTGACTGCACCCGCGACGCCTGCCTTGCGCATGGCCATCTCGGCTTTCGCCATATCCCACTGCGGCACGTACAAGACGCGGTCGATTGCGTTGACGTGCTTCAGCCGTTTCGCGGCGCGTTCGAGGTGTCGCGTCGACCCGCTTCTGTCGATCTCTTCGGCTCGCTCCTCGCGCTCGCGTTCGGCAAAGCGCCGACGGCGAGCCAAGTCTGGTTCGAAGTAGACCAAGTTATCCGGCGCAGCTTCCGCGTCCTGCAGGAAGCGACGATTCCAGCGGTGTTGCGCCATCACGGCCCCCCGTCTTGTGGATATGTCACCGATTCGCGGTACAAGCGTTCGCGGAATAAGCCAAGCAAACTGCTGTTTTGCTTCGCTTTCGGAACGAATTTCCGTATGAGACCCGGCGCGGGGAAACGCCAATGTTGGGCATCATCCTTTTCTATCTACCGTCACTCCTGTGCGGCGTTCATGTCGTCCGCACCGGGCGCGAAATGTATTGGCTGTGGCTGTTCATTATCGGGCCGCTGGTTGCGCCGGCGTTCTATGTGCTCGCCGTGATCGTTCCGGAGATGGTACGCGGACGCACCGGACGCACGGTCGGCAAAGTCGCGCGCCAAGCGCTCGACCCGGAGCGCGACTATCGCAACGCGATGCGCGCGCTTGAAGACACGCCGACGATCGGCAATCGCATGAAGGTCGCACAAGCGGCGGCGGCTTTGGGCCGTTGGGACGACGCTGAAGCTCAATGGGCGCTCTGCGCTGACGGCGCCTGGGCCGATGACCCCGCGATCCTCATGGGGCACGCGCTCACTTTGCTTGAGCTTGGGCGCCCTGCCGGCGCGCTGGAGAAGCTGGAAAAGTTGAAGGCGCTGGGGCCCGAAGGCAAAACGCCGACTGTCGCGCTTGCCTTCGCGCGCGCCTACGAAGGCTTGGGACGCAACGACGAAGCGGACGACGCGTATCGCTTTGCCGCGGACCGCGTGCCTGGATTGGAAAGCGGCGGACGCTATGTTGCGTTCATGGCCAAGACCGGCCGCCGCGAAGACGCTGAGATCGGCTTCGCCGAGATCGAGCGCCGCCTGCAAAAGATCGCCCCGCCACTCCGCGCCGAAGCGCGCGTGTGGCGCGATCTCGCCGCCAAGGCGCTGGGGCGAAGCTAGTTAAAGGGACGAGAGTTTTATGGGTTTCAAATGCGGCATCGTGGGCTTGCCCAACGTCGGCAAGTCGACGCTCTTCAATGCGCTGACGAAGACGGCTTCCGCGCAAGCGGCGAACTATCCGTTCTGCACGATTGAGCCGAATGTGGGCGAAGTGGCGATGCCGGAGCCGCGCCTGGCGAAGCTTGCGGCCATCGCCAAGTCGAAAGAGATCATCCCGACACGGATGAATTTCGTCGACATCGCCGGCCTCGTGCGTGGCGCCTCTAAGGGCGAGGGCCTGGGCAATCAGTTCCTGGCCAACATCCGCGAATGCGACGCCATCGCTTACGTGCTGCGCTGCTTCGAGAACGACGACATCACCCACGTTGAAGGCCGCATCGATCCGATCGCCGACCTGGAGACGGTCGAGACCGAGCTGATGCTCGCCGACCTCGAGAGCTTGGATAAGCGCCTCACCAATCTCGAGAAGAAGGCCAAGGGTGGCGATAAGGAGGCCAAACTCACGCTGGAGCTGGTTCTGCGGGCGAAGGCGCTGCTGGAAGATGGCAAGCCCGCGCGCCTCACCAAGCGTGCGGCGGAAGAGCAGAAAGCCTTCGAGATGCTGCAGCTACTGACCGCGCTGCCGGTGCTCTACGTATGCAACGTCAACGAAGGCGACGCCGCCGGGGGCAATGCTCACACGGCGCGCGTGCAGGAGCGCGCCAAACAGGAAGACGCGGCATGCGTCATCATCTGCGCGCAACTTGAAGCGGAGATCGCCGCACTCTCGGATGAAGAGCAGACGGAATTTCTCGAAACAGTTGGACTGCAAGAGCCCGGCCTCACCAAGCTAATCCACGCGGGCTACGATCTGCTTGGCTTGCAGACCTACTTCACCGTCGGCCCGAAAGAGGCGCGCGCTTGGACGATCCACAAGGGTTGGACCGCGCCGCAGGCCGCCGGCGTCATTCACGGCGACTTTGAAAAAGGCTTCATCCGCGCCGAGACGATTTCGTACGATGACTACGTCACGTACAACGGTGAGGCGGGATCAAAGGAAGCTGGCAAGATGCGGCTCGAAGGCAAAGAGTACGTCGTCAAGGAAGGCGACGTGATGCACTTCCGATTCAATGCCTGAGGGCGAGAGCGCCCCTGCACGCTCCCTCTCCGTGCCCGAACTCGTCGCCATGGTGGCGGCGCTTTCTGCGCTGAACGCGCTCTCCATCGACATCATGCTGCCGGCGCTGCCGCTGATGGGCGCGGACTTTGGACTGACGACCGACAACGACCGGCAGCTCATCGTCATCGCCTACGTGGCGCTCTTCGGCATCAGCCAGCTTGTGTACGGCCCGCTCGCCGACGCATTCGGGCGGCGCAGCGTGTTGATCTACGCGCTCGGCATCTACGTGGCGGGCTCGGTGTTGTGCGTATTCGCGCCAAGCTTCGAGCTCTTTCTCGCCGCGCGGCTGATGCAAGGCATCGGCGCGGCGGCGACGCGCGTGATTTCGGTGGCTGTCGTACGCGACCTGATGGAAGGCCGGCGCATGGCGCAGGTCATGTCCATGGCGATGACCGTGTTCATGATCGTGCCGATCGTGGCGCCGGGTCTTGGGCAACTCATTCTCTTCGTGGCGCCATGGCGATGGATCTTCGGCGTGTTGCTGATCTATTCGCTAGCCGTGCTGGTGTGGACATTGATCCGGCTGCCGGAGACGTTGCGGCCAGAGAATCGGACGCCGTTCAACGCAAAGGCGATCACCGCCGCTTACGCCTCGGTGCTGCGGGAGCGGCAAACCGTCGGCTACATGTTTGCCACGACGTTCATCACCGGCTGTCTGTTCGGCTACATCACCTCGTCCGAACAATTGTTCGTCGATGTGTTCCATCTCGGACCCGCCTTCCCGTTGGCGTTCGCCTCAATCGCCATCGCCATCTCGTGCGGGACTTTTCTCAACTCGCGCCTGGTAATCCGGCACGGCATGCGCCGGCTTTCGCACGCGACGATCATTGGCATGACGCTGACAGCAACAGCGCTCGTTGCGTTCGCGGAATTCGGTCTGGCCAACTTCTGGGTTTTCATGGCGCTGCTTGCCCTCACCTTCGCGATGTTCGGGCTGACCGCCAGCAACTTCAATGCGCTGGCCATGGAGCCGGTCGGGCGCGTCGCGGGCTCGGCGTCGGCGCTCTATGGGGCTATCACAGCAACGGGCGGGTCGATTGTCGGCGCGTTCATCGGGCGCGCGTTTGACGGGACAATTCTGCCGTTTGCGATTGGCCTTGCAGCGACGGGCGCGCTTACATTGATGGCGGTACTCTGGACGGAGCGCGGCAAGCTGTTCGGCGTCGGCCAACCGCTGGTGCAGAAGCCTAGTTGATGCGCGTATCGAGCCGCAGGCTGTCGTGAATGCGGAAATAGACGACGCCGCGCTGGTAATCGATGGCGACGCCTTTTGCTTGTGACAGCACGTCCATACCGAGCAAAAGTGTTGGCTCGTCGGTCAGCTCCCAGAGACGGAAGATGTGGAAGTCATCGACGTACGCGACGATATTCCTGACTTCGAGTTCGCCCATCATCATGCGCGGAATGATCATCGCATTTTCGAGAACCACGGTCTGGCCAGCCGTATAGGCAATGGTCTGCTCCTGGCGCAGGCGGCGACGGAGGCGAACGTTCATCGCGTCACGCAACGCGAAATTCGCGAGCGATGAATCCGATCCGGTGTCGACCAGAAGATTCACACGGATACCGTTGATACTGCCGCGAATGACCACGAGATGCCCAAAGCGCATCTCGCCGCGAATGGATGTCCAGCCGCGCAGACGGCGCGCTGTGTTCGCAGGCGAGATCTCGATACAATTCCGCTCAAAATCCACGCGCAGGCGGCGACCGCGCATGCCGTCGACACCGAGCAGTCCCTGCTCTCCTGCTAGAACGCGACCATTCAGCATGGGTAGCGCTTCGGCGTGAAGCGAGACGTCGCCGTATTGGAGCTGGTCGACGTTCACGAGCGGCGCCGTGGAGACGCCGTGCACCGAGTGAACTTCCCCGGTGCCCTGCGCCGTCAAGCCGAGGCGCGCGGCTAGATCATCGGACAACACTGAGCGATTGGCGCCAGTATCTACGATGAAGCGGAACGGACCTTGGCCGTTGATGCTGACAGGCGCCACGACACGGCCCAAGCGATCTGTGCGCGTGGGGCCTGCAGCGAAGTCGGCCGGTGTGGCGGTTTGGTAAGCGGCGAGATCCGGCGCGTCCAAGCACTGCGCCGCCGCTTGTGCGGCATATCCGAAGATCACGGCGAACGCCGCGATCGCAGCAAGGCGTCGAAACCCCATCGCGCGGAACCATGAGCCGCGCCGCTTCATCGCGCCAGTGACATCGCGCTCAACTTCCCGCGAGCGCGCAGGCTCGACGAACGCGTCGCGCCATGCGACGGAGGCGCATGACCATCACGTTGACCAGCAAGATAGACGACTTCGGACTCACGGCGCTCTCCGTTGAGCCCAAGCAAAAGCCGATTGGCGGCGTTGTGGTGATCCAGGAGATATTCGGGCTCACCGATCATATTGGGGAAATGTGCGGTGTGTTCGCAGATGCGGGATACCACGCCATCGCGCCGAGCCTGTTCGATCGTATCGAAAAGAACTTCCGCGCCGAGCACGATCAGGACGGCATTCAGAAAGGCATCGTCGCGGTGATGAAGTCGCCGTGGCCACAAGTTGTGTCGGACATACAGGCCGCAATCGATGCGTTGCCCAAGCCCGTCTATGTCACGGGGTTCTGTTATGGCGGCGCAGCGACTTGGATGGCCGCGGCGGAGTGTAGCGGCGTTTCGGCCGTCTCTTGCTTCTACGGGCGGCTGATCGCGAAAATCCTCAATCACAAACCGAAAGCACCGGTCATGCTCCATTACGGCGCGCGCGATGCTTCGATCCCGCCGGAGAATGTCGAGGAAGTGCGTCTAGCGGCGCCGGACTCGCCGCTCTATCTCTACGACGCTGGGCACGGCTTCTGCCGGGTCGGCAGTTCTGATTTCAACGCGCCCGCGCGCGAGCTTGCGCTTTCGCGCACGCTCGATTGGTTCGCGCGCTGGCGCTGAGGGAGATGCGAACATGGGGATCGACCACGTATCCATCGGCGTCACCAACATGAAGCGCTCGAAGGCGTTCTATGACGCGGCGCTGAAACCTCTTGGGCTCGACCCGGTCTATCCCGTCGAGATCAATGGCCAGCTTGTGGGCATTGGCTACGGCGAGCCGAATAAACCGAGCTTCTGGATTCAGCTGCCGATCAACGGTCAACCTGCCAGCATGGGCAATGGCGTGCACGTCGCATTCCGCGCAACGGATCGCGCGTCGGTCGACGCCTTCTTCCTCGCCGCTCTTGAGCAAGGCGGCGTGGAAGATGGACGCCCCGGCCTGCGCACCGAATATCACCCGGACTATTACGGCGCCTTCGTCCGCGATCCGGACGGCAACAAGATAGAGGCGTGCAGCCACCTGCATGAATGACGACACGCCGATCGTCGTTGCCGGCGCTGGACCAGCAGGCCTCATCGCAGCGGAGATCCTGAGCGCGGCAGGCAAGCGTGTCGTCGTGTACGAACGCATGCCGAGCGTGGCGCGCAAGTTCCTGATGGCGGGCCGCGGCGGGCTGAACCTGACGCACTCTGAACCGTTCGATCGTTTCTTGACGCGCTACGGCGGAGCGGCTGAGCGCCTGAGGCCAATGCTCGAAGCGTTTACGCCGAGCGATCTGACCGCTTGGGCAAATGGGTTGGGTCAGGAGACGTTTGTCGGCTCAAGCGGCCGCGTGTTTCCCAAAGCGATGAAGGCCTCGCCTCTGCTTCGCGCGTGGTTGGCGCGGCTAGAGGCGCAGGGTGTGGAGATACGCACTAGGACAACATTGCGTGGATGGGACGATGTGCAGCCAACCGCAACGTTGCTCGCGCTGGGCGGTTCAAGTTGGCCTCGCTTAGGCAGCGACGGCTCTTGGCACGATGCACTGGCCGCGCAGGGCGTCGAGGTAACTCCGTTTCAACCAACGAATGTTGGTTTCAACGTCGCCTGGAGTGAGCACTTTCGTATGCGCTTCGCTGGTCAGCCGCTGAAGACCATCGCGCTGCGCATAGGCGAACAAGAGGTGCGGGGCGAAGCAATGGTCACTCGTTACGGAATCGAGGGCGGCGCCATCTACGCGCTCTCGACCGAACTGCGCGATCGCCTGCCGTGCACAATCACAATTGATCTACGCCCGGACCTCTCACACGAAGACATCGCCGCAAAGCTCGCGCGTACCAAGGCAGGCGACACGCTCTCCTCCACACTGCGCAAGATACTGGGCCTCGCGCCGATCGCTATCGGTCTGCTGCACGAGAATGGTTCGCCGCCGCGCGAACCTTCGGCGCTCGCGGCGCTCATCAAGGCAGCGCCCGTCACGCTGACATCCGCGCAGGGTCTTGAGCGCGCCATCTCTACGGCGGGCGGCGTGTCGTGGGATGCGGTGGATGAGAACCTGCAGCTGCGCGCGGTTCCGGGGACGTACGTCGCAGGCGAGATGCTCGATTGGGAAGCGCCGACTGGCGGCTATCTGCTGCAAGCCTGCTTTGCGACGGGCGCATGGGCGGCGCGCGCCATTCTGCGGCGTTAGCGCCTTCCCCAACGCAGAGCCCGGCCTTGCCGCTGTAGGCGCCCCCTGCTAGCAACCGCGCCTTCCCATGCCGCAAGCCTCCGCCCTCCTCAACGTGATGATCGCCGCCGCGCGCAAAGCGGCGCGGCCGATGTCGCGGGATTTTGGCGAGGTCGAGAACCTTCAGGTTTCGCGCAAGGGCCCGAGCGATTTCGTTTCCTCGGCCGACATCAAAGCCGAGAAGACGTTATTCGAGGAACTCTCGAAAGCCCGCCCAGGCTACGGCTTCGTGATGGAGGAGCGCGGCGTCGTCGAAGGCACCGACAAGACCAATCGCTGGCTTGTCGATCCGCTGGACGGCACCACCAACTTTTTGCACGGCATCCCGCACTTCGCCATCTCGATCGCATTGGAGCGTGAAGGCGTGCTGATTGCGGGCGTGATCTACAATGTCGTGCGCGACGAACTGTTCTGGGCGGAGAAGGGTCAAGGCGCATATTTGAACGATCGCCGCTTGCGCGTGGCGGGTCGCAACGACATGCGCGACGCGCTCTTCGCATGCGGCACGCCGTTCCACGGTAAGGCCGGTCACGATGTTGCGCTCGCCGAGATCGAACGTGTGATCGCAAAGACCGCAGGCATTCGCCGCTTCGGCGCCGCCTCTCTCGATCTCGCTTATGTCGCCGCCGGCCGCTTCGACGGATTCTGGGAACGGAACCTCGGCGTTTGGGATGTCGCCGCTGGCGCCGTGCTGGTGCGCGAAGCGGGCGGCGTCGTGAATGAGATTGATGGCGGCGACTTCATGCAGAGTGGCGCTATCGTTGCGTCAAACCAGTCACTCATCGCACCGCTCACGCAAGCCGTTCGCGGTTGATCCCGCGCCTCGACTTCTAGAGAGTACCTCCAACAGAGCTCACCTCCCCGGAGGATAAGGGCGGGAGGGCTTCGCGTTGACGCAAACGGCAAGCAGCGGACGCAAAGTCTCGACCTGGGAGATCATCGCGTTCGCATCGCCTGCCGGGCCGTTGTTGGCGCTATCGCTGCCAACGATCATCTTCATCCCTCCATACTTCGCGTCCGACCTCGGCATCCCGCTTTACGCCGTGTCCGCGATCTTTCTCGGCGTACGCATCGCCGACATCGTCATAGATCCAACACTTGGTGGCTTTCAGGATCGCACTGAGCATCCGTGGGGCCGGCGGCGCTTCTGGCTGATCGCATCATGTGCGCCGTTGATGGCGCTCATTTGGTTCATGTTCATTGGCATGTGGCCGGGGATCTCGATCGCGCTTACGGCGCTCACGGTGTTCCTGCTCTATCTCGTCTACGCTTCAATGATGCTTGCGCACTTGGGGTGGGCCGGCGAACTGGTGCCCACTTATCATGGGCGAACGCATGTGCTCGGCGCCGTGCAAGTCGCCAGCATGGTCGGGCAAGTACTCATGCTCGTGATCGCAGGGTACGTCGCGCAAACGGCGGGCGGCTCGGACGCAGCAGCCGTCGCCGCCATGGGTTGGACGCTCGTGCTGCTGCTTCCTGCCACTACTCTGCTCGCTGTCGCTTTCGTGCGCGAAGAACGCCAGCCGCCACAGCCGCACATGTCGTTGAGACAGGCGATCCAGACCGTCGCGCAGAACAAGATGGTTAGACGGGTGCTGCTTCCCGATCTGTTGCTCGGCGTCGCTCAAGGCGTCTCGGGCGGTCTGTTCGTCTTCTTCTTCCAGATGATCTTGGGATTTGAACGCGAGTCGCAGACGCTGCTCGCGGTTTATTTTATCTCCGGCCTCATCGGCGTGCCGATCTGGTGGTACGCGGCGCGGCGCTGGGGCAAGCATCGCGCGCTACAAGGCGCGATGATCTACACCGCGATCACGACAGCGCTGCTTGTTGTTCTGCCGCCAAACGCATTCTGGATCGCGGCGCCATTCATGGTGGTCGCCGGCTTGTCGCAAGGCGGCGGCGTGCTGCTGACGCGCTCGCTGATGGCCGACGTAGTCGATGAGGACGAACTCGCGACTGGCTCAAGGCGCTCAGGGTTATATTTCGGGTTGCTGGTAACGACGTCGAAACTCGGCGTCGCCGCCGGGCCGATCACGTACGCGATCCTGGGGCTCGTCGGCTTCGACGCGGCGGCGGGCGGCGCCAATTCGAGCACGGCGATGCTGACTTTGGAGATTTTGTTCATCGGCGTGCCGATGGCGCTGTGCGTGCTGACGGCGTTGTCGCTCAGAAATTATCCGCTGGACGAAAAGCGCCAAGCCGAGCTTCACGCCGCCATCGAAGCGCGCCACGCGGCGAACAGCGAAAACACCTTGGGGCCGGTAACCAAATAGCGCTTCCACAAGCGGCCCGGCTCACTGACCAGGCGGTGAAACCATTCCAAGCCCGCTGCGCGCATACATTGCGGCGCGCGCTTAGTGTTGCCGGAGAGAAAATCGAGTGCCGCGCCGACGCAAAGGCCAACGCCGCGCGCGTCGCCACGTTGGGCGATGGCGTAGGCGATGAGTTCCTGCTGCGGAGCGCCGACGCAGATGAAGGTAAACCGAGACGGTTGCGCCGCGGCGAACGCGGCGGCGCGCACGATGGCGCCCGGCTTGTTCTTCAGACCCATCGGCGGTTCGTGCCAGCGCACGTCGCGGAGGCCGTAGATGCGCTTCAGCGCTTCGATGCTCTCGCGATCGCCGCCGATGATGGTGATCGGCTCGTTCTTGTCGATGATGGTATCGAAGAGCGCTTCTGTGAGGTCGGCGCCGGTGGAGACCGGCAGATCGATCTTCACCTTCTTAGCCAAGCCACGCAGCACGCGGCTGTCGTTCAGCAACAGCCAGGCGTTGTCGTAGAGCGCGCGGCGGCTGGGTTCGGCTGCCAAGCCGACGACGTGGTCAACGTTCGGCGTCGCCACGTACGCAAATGGCAGATCGAGGCTTGCGCGCGCGCTCACAGCGTCGACGGCGCGGTCGAGATCCAAACTGTTGAAGTGAAGGTCGAGGAAATTCACCGTGTCCGCCGCGCGGACGCCTGCATCGAACGCCATTGCGATTAACCCAAACGTGGCCTTAACGCCGTTTGAGTGCCCTATGCAGAAAACGGGCCGGATGAATCGCGTCGCGCGCGAGTTGGCTTAAAAGCGCAGGTTCGCCGCACATTTCTGCAGCGATTATTTCGCCAAGCAGAGGCGCCAACGTCAGCCCACGCGCGCCCAGACCGCCGATAACGTAAACGCCGTCGTGTGCGGGAGGCGGCGCATCAAGCTTAAGATCGCGGCCGTAGGCCAGGTCAGCGTATTGAGCGAGCCACGCTTGCGCATCTGGCAGCATCCCAGCGATCGGCGCGCGGTCTGGCGTCGTGGCGCGTTCGGAGGCGCGGGACCGGAGCGACGCTTCGTCCAGGGTTGCAGCAACGTCGGGCGCGAGAGCGTTAAGCGCCGCGATGTTGCGTGACCGTGCTTCGCCTGGAAACGCCGGTTCTTGGTCGAACGTTGCGCCAAACAGGATGCCGCCATCGAAAGACGCGACGTAGCTGCCGCGCGTGATGGCGTGGGAAGGCGCGCTCGCTTTGCCCCATTCGATCTGGCCACTCGATAACGTGATCGGCAGGAAGCTTGCTGGCTCGAACTGCATCAGGCTCGCGCCGCAGGCGATGACAACGGCGTCCGCCTTCAGCAAAGCGCGACCATCCGAAGCTCTGAGTATCCACCCGTCGCCATCGCGATCTAGCCGCTGTACCGGCGATTCACAGATCAGCGTCGCGCCTTCGAGCATGCGCTTGATGGCCTTGAGGGGCCGAACGAGACCAGCGCGCGAGTGCAAAGCAGCGCCGTTCGGCAGAGCCGAGAACCAATCGCTTGGTAGCGGCGGATCGTTGAGCAGATCGGCCAGCGCCGCCTCCCCACCCTCTTGCGCGCGTTGTTCAACGCCACAACGTTCGAAGACACCCAGCGCCTCGTACGCCGCGACCGCGTGCAGGTAAGCAGTGAGATAGAGTTCGCTCAGCGCACCACCGCGATCGAGCCGCGGCATCACGAGGCCGGCAGGATTTCCACTCGCGCCAGCGCCGAGCTCGCGCGCGGCCTCGAGAACAACGGTCTCGATCCCTCGCCGCGCAAGAGCCTCCGCGGCGCTCGCGCCGGCGATGCCAGCGCCGAGGACGGCGACGCGCCTGGGGTGGCGGGCGGCGTAGGGATAGATACTTGCGGCCTTTGTCGGCGGGGACGCCGGCGGTCCGAGAAGGCGCGCCTCAAGCCGCTCGCGCTTCTTTCCGAAGCCCGGCTGCTTTTCGACCGCGAACCCTGCAGCCTCTAGTCCGCGCCGAACATCGCCCGCCACCGTGAAGGTGGCCGCCCGCGCGCCGGGCGCGCTGAGCCGCGCGATTTGAGCAAAGAGCTCAGGTGTCCACATCCTGGGATTTCGAGCAGGCGCGAAGCCGTCGAGAAACCAGGCGTCGAACGCGCCGGAGAGCCCTCGGAGGATCGTTTCGGCCTCGCCGGTGAAGATAGTCAGCGAAACGCCATCGTCGGGAAACCAGAGGCGCTGCGGTGCGTAGGCACGAAGCGGCCAAACCGCCAAAAGCTGCCTCGCCTCAACGGCAACCTCTGGAAAGTGCGCCAACGCCCTCGCCGCATCGGCCCTTGCTAGGGGGAATGCCTCGATGGTGGAGATATGCAATTGTGCATGAGGCAATCGTGTCTTTTTCCAGGCGCTCCAAGCCGCCAAAACGTTCAAACCCGTGCCGAATCCGAGTTCGCACAGGGCGAAACGATCCCTGTTTTTGAAGGCTTCCGGCAATCCGGTTCCTGCAAGGAACACGACGTGGGCCTCCTCGAGGCCTCCGTCCTTGGAAAAGTAAACGTCGTCGAACGCCGCTGCACGCAATGAGCCGCCGTCTTCGCTCCATTCGAGCTCAGGTTCGGGCGGCAAGCGCGGCATCAGCGGAGCCTATAACGCAAATGAGCCGCCCTTTCGGGCGGCTCATAGCGAAAACTACGTCGAAACGTAGATTACGGGGTCGTCGTGGCCGGAGCCGTGGTCGTTCCGTCAGCCGGAGCTTCCGTGGTCGCAGCCGGGTCAGCCGGAGCTTCAGCCGGAGCTTCGGTCGCGGTGGTGTCTTCCGCCGCAGCCGGAGCTTGTTCCGTCGTCGCCGTCGTTTGGCCGCAGGCCGCGACGCCGAAGGCGAGAACGGCAGCAGCAGCAGCAGCCACGCCCATTTGGATCTTCGTCATAGGTTACTACCCCTCGTCTCAGCGTCAGGGTCTACCCCCAACGCGGGAGGCGACTCCATGCCAAGGATTAACCGTGATGGCAAGCGCCACACGCGAGCGGGACTATGCATATCTGCATAGCTCGGCGTGTCTAAGTCAGGCCTTGGCGCTACGCCTCGGCGGCTGCTGCCAATGCTTCTTCGAGTTGCGCGAAGCTTGGCTGCAGCGAACTCGGCACTGAGCCGCGTCCAATCTCTACTGAAACCTGCGCGGCGTTGCCGTGCAAGTGCGCCACGAGCACATCGCGGATGATTTTGTAGAATTGCGCGTCGTGTTCGATCACCGCGTTCAATCGCGAGGCCATCGGGCCAACGATACCGTATGCGAGGAACACACCGAGGAACGTACCGACGAGCGCCTTACCGATCATCAAGCCAAGAATTTCCGGCGGCTCGTTGATCGCGCCCATCGTCTTCACGATGCCAAGCACGGCCGCGACGATGCCGAGCGCCGGCAAGCCGTCAGCCATGCCTTGCAGCGCGTGGGCGGGGTGCAGCGCTTCGTGGTGGTGCTTTTCGATCTGCTTTTCCATGGCGTCCTCGACCTGGTGCGGGTCGTCGAGGTTCATGGTCATCATGCGCAGCGTGTCGCAGATGAAATCGACCACGAAGTGGTCTTTGCAGAGCTTCGGATACTTCTGAAAGATCGCGCTCTCGTTGGGCTTTTCGATGTGCGCTTCGAGCGCCACGACGCCCTTCGTCTTCATCAGCTTCGTCAACTGGAAGAGGAGCGCCAGAAGATCTGAGTAATCTTTCTTGCCCCACTTCGGCCCCGACATCACCATGGCGAAGCCGCCCATCACCTTCTTCAGGCCGTGCATATCGTTGGAGATGATCAGAGCACCGACGGCGGCGCCGAAGATCATCATGAATTCCATCGGCGCGGCTTCGATAATGACTTCGAAGTGGCCGCCCGCCAGCATAAAGCCGCCGAACACCATGCCGAAAACAACAACGAGGCCGATAATGGGAAACATGGTGAGCGCGCGTTAACCTGAAGGCTTTCTGCCGACAGCGCGTTATGCACGTTGGCGCTTAACGCGCCGTTTCGGTTGATGATTGGAAAGGCTAATGGGGATTAACACCCGACCGGGAGTTACAATGCGCGCATTAGCGTTGGCCTGCCTTTTCGCGCTCGGCGGCGCGTGCGCGCATATCGAGACACGGCCTGCCGGCTTTGTCGACGCCACGAGTGTCGTGCCGGGCCTACAGGTCGATATGCGCTACGCCGGTGAGCACAATTTCGTTGACCGTCGCGTCGATGGCTACGAAGCGCCGGTGTGCTTGCTGACGACGCAAGCCGCACAGGCGCTCGCGCAGGTGCAGGCGGACCTCGCGCGGTTGGGCCTCGGGCTCAAAGTGTTCGACTGCTACCGCCCACAGCGCGCCGTGGCGCACTTCGCGCGTTGGGCGCGCGATCTCGATGATCAGAGCACGAAAGCGGAGTTCTATCCGAACGTCGACAAGGATCAGCTCTTTGCGCTCGGCTATATTGCGGAGCACTCGGGCCACTCACGCGGATCGACGGCCGATGTCACGATCGTCGACCTGGCGAGCGGCGCTGAGATCGACATGGGCTCGCCATTCGATCTCTTCGACACGCGCTCGTGGCCGCTCGATCAAACGGTGAGCGCCCAGGCGCAAGCAAACCGACTGATCCTGCAGACGGCGATGATGCGGCACGGCTTCCGTCCGCTGCGCGAGGAATGGTGGCACTTCACACTCATCAACGAGCCGCATCCCGAGACCTACTTCGATTTCATCGTGCGGTGACACGACTGACGCGACGTGAAACCTAGACCGCTCTTTCCTCTGGCGGCGGATTCAGCGTAAGCCGCCGTCGTCTCATGCCAGACACTCAACCTCCCCTGCCCGACGCGGCAAGCGCTGACCCGCGCGCGCCGATCGGACGCAATCGCCAATTCCGGCTGCTGTTCATTTGCTTGCTGGTGATTGGCGCCGGCAACTCGATGCTGCTGGCGGTTGCGCCACCGCTGGTCCGTCAGCTTGGGCTAAGCGATTCCAGCGTCGGCTGGATCTTTTCGCTCTCGGCTTTGCTTTGGGTGCTGATGAGCCCGGGTTGGGGCCGTCTCTCCGACAGGATCGGGCGCAAGCCAGTCGCCGCGCTTGGCCTCGCTGCCTACTGCGTCTCGATGGCGTCGTTCGGTGGCGTCGTGCTGCTTGGCATGAACGGTGTGTTGAGCGGACTTTGGCTGTTCACTTGGCTGATGTTGGCGCGCGCGATCTTCGGCGCATTCGGTTCGGCATCCTCGCCAGCCGCGCAAGCCTACATCGCCGATCGCACCACGCGCATGGAACGCACCGAACAGCTCGCAGGGCTCACGGCGGCGTTTGCTTTGGGCCAAGCTTTCGGTCCGGCGATCTGCGCTGCGCTCGCGGCGAAGTTCGGCTTGGTGTTTCCGATTTGGCTGATTGCGGCGCTCGCCGCTGGCGCGTCGTTTTCGATTTGGCGCTTCCTGCCGGAGAACACACCGCCGCAAACCGAGCGCCCGCGTGGCGAATGGCGCCAATCGCTGACGCTGATCACGGACAAGCGCATCAGCGCTTATCTGATTTATGGCTTTGCCCTTTCAGTCGTCGCCGGCGTGACGGTGCAAGTGTTCGGGCTCTTCACGATGGATCGCCTGAATGCGCAAGGCGAACAGGGCGCTGAACTCACGGCGGCCGGCTTCATGGTCAACGCGCTTGCGTTGCTGGCAACGCAAATGGCGATCCTGCCGCGCTTGAAGCTTGGTTCACGTGGGCTGATGGCGTGGGGCGCGGGATTGCTTGCACTTGGCGTGACCGTGCAGATCATCGCTGACTCGTTGGCCGCCCTCCTCGTCGCGCAAGCCGTGCAGGGTTTAGGAGCAGGCCTTGCGCGCCCGGGCTTTACCGGCGGCGCCTCGGTTGCGGTGCGACCGGAAGAGCAAGGCAACGCGGCGGGACTCGTCGTTGCCGCCAATGGCGCGGGCTTTGTGTTTTCGCCGCTGATCGGCGGCGTCGTCTACGAAACCGTCGGCATGAATGCGCCGCTGATCATCGTGGTTGCGCTGCTCATCGCGATGTTTGTCTTTGCGTTGCGGAGCCGCCGTTTGCGCGATGCGGTTAGCTACGAGCCGCCGCCGAGCGACCCGACACCGCCAGCTTAGCCCGCCGCTGCGCGCGCCGCTTCGAGCACAACATCCGTCGCGCGACCACGCACTTCCATGCCTTGCGCGCGCTCGAAGGCGCGGATCGCGTCGCGCGTGCGCGAGCCGATCACACCGTCTGCGCGGCCGGCATTGTAGCCGAGGCGATTAAGCAGCCGCTGCAAACTGCGGATGCCGGCGCGCTGAAGCCCTACGGGCGAGCGTGGTGGCTCAACCGCGACACCAGCGCCTTGCCGCACGCGATTGAGCAGCGCGGACGTTGGAAAGCCATCGGCCGGCAAGCCTTGCGCTGCCTGATATGAGCGCACCGCTGCGCGCGTCGCAGAGCCGAACAATCCGTCAGGGTTGCCCGACGTGTAGCCCAGGCCATTGAGCAGGGTTTGCAGTTCCAAGATTTCGTCACGGTTGAGCGAACCTGCCGCGCGCGGCCAATCGCGTACGAGCGTGCTGCTCCGGCCATCGAAGGCACGCGCCAATAGCGCCACGACGAGGGCGTAACGGTCGGAATTGTTGTAGCGGCGGATCACCGAGAAATTCGGGTGCAACATCAGCGCCGGGCCGTTTGCGCCTGCTGGCAAGAAGAGTTGCGACTGCAGCCCCCAGGTCGCGCCATCCCATTCTGTACCGTCGATCTTACGCACGCCGCGTTGGTTCCAATCAGCGATGCTACGCTGCGTGCCGTCGGCCAGCGAATAGTCGAAGCCGTCCGGCAGACGCACTTCATCGAACACCGGCTCGCCGCGGCGCCAGCCGCGGTCTTGCAGATAATTGCCGATCGAGGCGGCGACGTCGCCGCGATTGGTCCAGATGTCGCGATGGCCATCCTCATCCCAATCAACAGCGGTCGTGAGATAGACATCGGGCATGAATTGCGGTTGGCCCAATGCGCCGGCCCATGACGAACGCAACTCCGCTTGGCTCGCCAGATTGCGCTCGAGCATTTCGGCGAGCGCCATCAGGTAGCCTTCGAATTGCTGACGGCGGCGGCCTTCGTAGGCGAGCGTCGAGAGCGCCGTCTGCGGATTCCAGTTCAGCTCCGCTTCGCCGTAATTGCTCTCCAAGCCCCAGATGCCAAGGATGATGCCGGTCGGCACGCCATAGCGTTGCTCGACAGCCTCGAGCGTCGGACGGATCGCGTCCTTCAGTGTTTGACCGTCATTGATGCGGCGGGTGGTGACGCGGTTGTTCACGTAGTCCCACACCGGGCTCACAAATTCTGGCTGGCGCTGATCGAGTTCGATCACCCGTTCGTCCGGAGTAATCCCTGACAGCAGCCGGCCGAGCACGGCCGGGTCCCGCCCCCGCTGAACGGCGCGGCGGGCGAAATCGTCACGCCACTCGTCAAAGGCCTGGTTGCCGGACGGCTGGAAGCTCGGCGGCTGGGCCGTCGGCTGGGCCCCAACCGTGCTCGGCCCGCAGGCAATTGCCAGCGAAACCGCCGCAGCAAGGATCAAGGCTCGCGCCATCTGGTACCCCTTCGTCATCAGCCCTCAACGCCCTTATTGTGCGTCGGGCGCCGCATCAACGTCCCCACATTGACTTAACAGGGACGCCCCCTTAGAAGCCCCGCTTCCATTTCGCCCCGGAAATACGGCCATGAAAGTCAAGTCGTCGCTCAAGTCGCTCAAAGCTCGTCACCGGGCTTGCCGCGTCGTGCGCCGCAAGGGCCGGGTCTACGTGATCAACAAGGTCGACCCCCGGTATAAGGCGAAGCAGGGCTGAAATAGGCCTCAATTGAAGCCCACAGGCGCCCGCGAAGCCCTCGCGGGCGTTGTGAATTTCTGGTAAGATGAATTCGATTCATCTCGTTATGCGTCGCCGTTTCTTCCTCGCCGCAATAGCCGCCCTGACGCTCGCCGCGTGCAACGCTGGCTCGGGTGCGCAGACCCGCGCCGATCCGGAACTGGACGCGCTGTTCGAGCAACTCCAGGCGACCGAGGACACGCAGGCAGCCGCGCCCATCGAGCAAGCCATCTGGGCGCATTGGGCCGATAGCGGCTCTCCGACCGTCAATATTCTCCTGGAAAGGGCAACTGCGGCCGAGAATGCAGGCGACGCCGAACTGGCGGAGCGCTTCCTCGACCAAGCGTCCGATCTCGCGCCGGACTACGCCGAGACCTGGAACCGCCGCGCGAACCTCTACTACTCGACGGACGACTACACCGGCGCGATCGCGGCGATCCAAGAAACGCTGAAACGTGAGCCACGCCATTTCGGCGCACTCGCCGGCCTTGGGCTCATCCGCGAAGAACTCGGCCAGCATCGCGCAGCGCTTGAAGCGTTCCGCGCTGCGCTCGCGATCCATCCTCACTACGAAGTGGCGCTGCAAGGCGTTCGCCGCCTCGAACCGCGCGTCGACGGCCGCGACGCATGATCCTCTGGATTGTGGCGGCTGTTCTGGCCGTTGCGTTCGCGGTGCATCTGCTCGCGCTGAACGCGCGTATCTACACGCGCCGCGTTGAAGCGCGGTTTCCGCCAACTGGGCGCTTCATCGAAGCTGACGGGATCAAGACGCACATTCGCGAAGCGGGTTTTGCGGGCGCGCCGCGCATGCTCCTAATCCACGGCGCGAGTTCGAACCTACTGGAAGTTTGGGGACCGCTCGCGGAGGAGTTCTCGCCGCTTCATCGCGTCATCGCGTTCGATCGTCCGGGCATGGGTTACTCGCACCGCGCCAAACGCGGTGCACATACTATGCAGGCGCAGGCACAAACGGCCGCGCGTGTGCTTGAGCAAACTGGCGAAGGTCCCGCCCTCGTCGTTGCGCATTCGCTCGGCGCGGGCGTTGCCCTTCGCTTGGTGCTCGATTTCCCGCATCTCGTCAGCGGGCTCGTGCTGATTGCGCCGGCGTGCAATCCCTATCCTTGGAAGCCTGCGTGGTGGGCGCGGCTATCGGCAACGCCGGTTTTTGGCGATCTTTTCTGCGGCCTCATCATTCCGTGGCTTGGGCCGCCGCTGAGCGGCCAGAGCGTCGCCAACAATTTCTGGCCGGCGCCTGTGCCTGTGAACTATCGCGAAGAAGCGGCCGTGCCTCTCGTGTTCCGCCCGCGCGCCTTCCAAGCGAGCGCCACAGATGTGTGCGCCACCAATGCCGAGTTTGGCGCGCAGCAACCGCGCTACGCGGAGTTATTCACACCGGCCGTCATCATCACGGCCGAGAAAGACAAGATCGTTTCGCCCAAGCGCCACGCGCGAGCGCTCGCTGTGGATTTACCGGCGGCGGAACTCGTTATCGCACCCGAGACGGGGCATATGCCGCACCGCCTGAGGACAGATCTGGTCATCGCCGCGATTCGGCGTGTCAACGAGATGACGTCAGCGCCCGCTGAGGACTAGCCTCACTTAACGATTCGATTCTCGAAACGAACAGGTGGGCTATGGCGGACTTTGGTGGAACGGACACGGTCGTCGCGACGCAATCGCTGACGCAAAGCGCGCAAGAAAAACTGCGCCAGCTCGTCGCGCGCATCGAGCGCCTAGAGGAAGAGAAAAAGTCGATCGGCGACGACATCAAGGAAAGCTACGCCGAAGCGAA
>CADEDT010000058.1 GCA_902826145.1 uncultured Caulobacteraceae bacterium | reverse complement strand
CGGACGGCAACGGTGGCGGCGCAGCTGTGCAGTTCGCCACACTCACGGCAGGCCTTGCGCTCACCAACAACGACTTCATCGTCAGCGGGCCGTAAGCGCGAAAAACTCGAAGGACTGTAGGCAAGCCGCCGGCAAACGCCGGCGGCTTGCGAGTTATTAGGCCGCGCGCAGCGCTTGTGCCGAAGCCACGGGGACGGCGAGGCTAAAGGTTGAGCCTTTGCCGAGTTCGCTTGTCACTGTGACATCGCCACCCATGGCGCGCGCGAGATCGCGCGAGATGGAGAGGCCTAGACCTGTGCCGCCATAGGTTTCGCCCACGCTGGCGTTGGCCTGGCTGAACGGCTCGAAAAGATTCGGAAGATCGTGCTTGGCGATGCCGATGCCATCATCAACGATGTCAAACACGATCATGTCGCGATCAGGATGAGACTCGATACGCGTTTTGATGGCGACGTTGCCGCGTGGCGCGAACTTGATGGCGTTGCCGACGAGATTGAGCAGGCATTGGCGCAAGCGCACGTGATCGGCGAACGCGTAGTTGGCGGTCGCGCTCGGCTGGACGGTCAGCGTCACGCCGGCGGAACGCGCGGACGGACGCATAAGCCCCTGAACTTCCGAGAGCATGCCGACGACGGGCAGCACTTCGTTCTTCAGCGTGATGCGGTTGGCATCGAGGCGTGACTGATCGAGGATGTCGCTGAGCAGATGATTGAGATGACGCGCGGCGGCGATAATGCGCTCAGCGTCGGCACGGGTGGCAGGCGTCTCGTTCTCTTCATGGATGAGTTCGGCGTAGCCGATAATGCCATTGAGTGGCGTACGCAGCTCGTGACCGACGCGGGCGAGGAACTCGGATTTGATGCGGCTGGATTCAAGCGCGGCTTCCGCGTGCGCGACGGCGCCGACCTGGCGGACGACCAGACGCCGCGCGATGAGCACGGTGAGGACGCCGATGCCGATAAGGCCGAATATTACGGGCCAGATGCTGCGCTGGAATGAAGCGGCGCCTGGGTGCGTGTGGCGCCATTGCAGCTCACCTACCTGCACGCCGTCCGCCGCCGCCACTGGATACGAAATAACGCCTGACGGCGTCTCCTGCCCCGGTTGAACAAAGCTGAAGCCATCCAGAGACATGTTGTGGCCGGCGCGCGCAATATCCTCCGGCGTGATGACTTCCATCACGGCGAGGTAGTCGTAACCACGGAGCGGGTTGCGCGCGATGCGCGCGGTTTCGTCCTCAGGCGTAACGGGAATCACCGCAATGACGAGAAGTTGGTCGCCTACGCGTGCGTAAGTGTGCGTGACGGTTTCGGCTGGTGTTGGCGCGCGCGCCAGGCGGCGTAAATTTGGAACGCGGGTTGCGGCGTGGATCGCGGCCTCCGCGAGCGCGGCGCGCTGCGGCTCAAACTGTTCGTTGAACCACCCGTAGCGCACGGCGCCGTCAGCGCGGAAGATGATCATACCTTCGGCGACGCTGGAATAGACGTTGGCTTCCACCCACGCCTGGTTCCAACGGACGCTGACATTGTCGAACAAGTCCTGCCAGTTCGCGTTATCGAGGCCGATATTGCCTTCGGCGCGCGCGCGGCCCTCGAGACCGCTGGCGACAAGCGTTGTGCTGGCGCGCTCGAAGGTCTCGTCCTGGTCACGGGCGAAGGATGCGAAGGTGGCCACCGCGAGGACGATGATGCCGACAACGAGCACGAGGATGGGAACGCCGACGCCAATCCAGGCGCGGCGCGCATCCGAGGCGCTCTTCGCGAAGTTCAGCATTGCTGGTCCACCACACCCTAGTCGCCAGGGTTTCGCGGACATTAACACGCGCGTCATTGCGGATTGGTTGACCGCGCTGCGCTGAACACGGTCAACAAAAGCTGAACGGCTATGCGAAAGAAGCGAGCGCGAGGCGCAAGAAATCCGCGTCGGACCATTGCGGGCCGCGGTTGCGGCGCATGAGGGCTTGCAGGATGCCGGTGGCTTGGCGGGCGATGACGAGATCGAGCGCGGGGACGAGATAGAGGCGCTGGTCGCCGGCGCCGGCGGCCATGGAGATGCCGCCGAAGCGCTCGGACATGGTGGTGTCGAGTTCGATGCCGGCGTTGCGCCCAGGCGGCACGAGGCCGTCGCGCAGCAGCCAGAATGAGAGGCCATAGCCGGGATTAGCGCGAGTGCCAGCGAAGCACTCGCGTAGCGCTCCAGCGTCCACCCTGCCCTCGCCGCCTTGCAGCGCGAACCAGCCGAAGCGGGCCCAATCGCGCGCCTTGAGGCCGGCGCCCGACGGCATATGGGGCATGCCATCGGCGCCCCGGCGCCAGTGCGTCGGCTCGATATCGAGCGGCGCGAGGATGCGGCGCGTGAGATAATCGAGCGGATCGCCGTTGGTTTTGCGGCGGATGATTTCGCCGAAAATCTGGAATGGCGTTGGACCGTAGGCGAAGCGTTCACCGGGCGCGGCTTCGGCGGGTTGAGAAATAGCGGCGGCGTAGGTTGGCGGCCGCGCGAGCGGGCCGCCGGTGATGCCGCTGGTAAGTGACAAGAGATGGCGGAGCGTGATGCGGCGGCGTTCGTCGTTGCGCCATTCAGTAAGCGTATCGGCAGCGCGTTCGTCCCACGACGAGATGAGGCCGTCCTGGATGGCCGCGGCGGCCATCACGCCGGTGAAGCTCTTCGTGCCGCTTGCCAATTCCCAGCCGTGCGTGGGGCCGCCCTCTCCGGGATAGTCTTCGAAGATGACCTCGCCGCGTCGCATGACGAGCATCGAAACGCCGCGGCGTTCAGCTGAGTATGAGGCTGCCGCCCTGAAATCGGCGCTCTGCGCGAAAGCGGGAGATGCGACGCACGCGGCGGCGCTGGCGGCAAGGAACGCGCGGCGGTTCATGGACATGGTGCAGGATAAACGCGCCAACGCGCCCAATCCGTCGCGCACGGTTTCACGGTGCGAAGGTCACGCCCGTCATGCGCTCGCTAAGGGACCAGAGCTTATCTGCGAGCACCGGGTCGACCGCCCATGGGCGCACGCCGGTGAAGGGTTTGTGATCCGGCGGAACTTGTTCGGCGATGTCGCAATCTTCGCAGTAAACACCGCCTTTGCCATCGAGCTGCGCATTGGTGGCGCACCACACACTGGTGGCCGCGCCTTGTGAGGGCGTCTTGAAGCGCTCGTCCACTTTGCCGTCAGCGTCGATCCAGCCCATGGCGCGCTTTTCTTCTTCGGGCATGTAGCGCTGCAGGTCGGTCATGATGCCGCCGGGGTGCACGGCGAAGGCGCGGACGTTGTGCGGCGCGCCGCGTTTATCGAGGCCGATCGCGAAGAGCGCGTTGGCGGACTTGGCGCGTCCGTAGGACATCCACTTGTTATATTCGGTGCGCTCGAAATTTGGATCTTCGAGGTCCGGCGGGCAGATGCGGTGGCCGATGGATGAGAGAGAAACCACGCGCGCGCCATTGTCGGCCGCGGCGAGCGCGGGCCAGAGGCGCGCGGTGAGCTGGAAATGGCCGAGATGATTAGTGGCGAACTGCGCTTCGTAGCCGCGCGCGTCTCGCATCAGGGGCGAGGCCATGATGGCTGCGTTGTTGATCAAGATGTCGAGCTTCTTGGTGCGTGAGAGGAAGCCGCCGGCGAAGGCGTCGATGCTTTGCGGATCGGCGAGATCGAGCGCGGCTTGTTCGACGTTGGCGATGCCGACGAGCGCTTTCTGGGCTTTTTCTGGCGTGCGGGCAGGAACGATAACGATGGCGCCGGCGCCGGCGAGCGCTCTGGTGGTCTCCAAGCCAAGACCTGAATAGCCGCCGGTGACGATAGCGACTTTGCCGGTGAGATCGCGGCCTCCCGTGGCGTCACGCGCTTCGGTGCGCATGCCGTAACCGGAGTTCATGGGCTTCTGTTCGGTTGCCATCGCGCGTCTCCCCTTTTGCGAGACGCTAGCGCTGCGTGCGCGTCAGCGCCAGGGGCTGTCGGCGTCGGCGATCTTCAGCGGATCGTGGCCCCAGTTCATAAGCGCGTAACGCCAGCGCGAGGTTTCGCGGTTCTTGCGTGGCGCTTGCATTGAGAGGCGGCGGATGAAGCTGATGACGCGGCGCATGTGCTTGATGTCGTCAGCGTTCGGCATGCGCTTGATGCGCAGGAGCTGGATGGTGCGCTGACCTGCTTTGACGCCAACGGAGACGCCATCACCGGAATCCTGGCCGACGGATTTGGATTCATCGGTCGCGTGCCATTGCTCGATCTCGCGTGGCGTCATGTTGACGATCTCGGCGAAGGTCGCGCGGACTTCGGTGTCGGTGGCTTTGGCTTTCATGCGCGCGCTACGGGCGATCAGACGAGTCGGATCACTGCGCGACCGGCTTCACCGCGCTCGCGGCCTGCTTCGCGCGGCTGCGGGCTTCGTCGGTGTTGGCGCCGCGCGCGAGGGCGACGCCCATGCGGCGCTTCTTGAAGCTTTCGGGTTTGCCGAAGAGGCGGAGTTCGGTTTCGGGGATGGCGAGCGCTTCGGCTGCGCCGTCGAAGGCGATGCCATGTGCTTCCATACCGCCATAGATAACAGCGCTGGCGCCTGGGGCGCGGAGCGAGGTGTCGACTGGCAAGCCGAGGATGGCGCGGGCGTGGAGCGCGAATTCGCTTTGCACTTGAGAGACGAGCGTCACGAGGCCGGTGTCGTGCGGGCGTGGGCTGACTTCGCTGAACCACACATCGTCGCCTTTGACGAAGAGTTCGACGCCGAAGATGCCGTAACCGCCGAGAGCCTCGGTGACTTTGCCGGCGAGGTCACGCGCGGCGGCGAGCGCTTTCGCGCTCATCGCTTGCGGCTGCCAGCTTTCGACGTAGTCGCCATCTACTTGCACGTGGCCGATGGGCTCGCAGAAATGTGTACCGCTGGCGGCGCGGACGGTGAGCAGCGTGATTTCGAAATCGAACATCACCTGCCCTTCCACGATGACACGCGGCTGCTTCACGCGGCCGGCGCTCATGGCGTAATCCCAGGCGGGCGCGGCATCGGCTGGCGTTTTGAGGCGGCTCTGGCCTTTGCCGGAAGACGACATCACCGGCTTTACGAAATTCGGGAAGCCGATTTTGTCGACGGCCGCTTGCAGTTCTTCGAGCGATGAAGCGAAGGCGTAGGGAGACGTGGGGAGCTTCAGCTCTTCGGCGGCGAGCTTGCGGATGCGCTCGCGGTTCATCGTGTAGTGCGCGGCTTTCGCGGTGGGGATGACGGTGGCGAACTTGTCTTGCTCGATGCGAACGAGTTCGTCGGTCGCGATGGCTTCGATCTCGGGGACGATGAGATGCGGGCGTTCTTGTTCAACCAGCGCGCGGAGCGCTTTGGCGTCCGTCATGTCGATGACGTGGGCGCGATGCGCGACTTGCTGGGCGGGCGCGTCGGCGTAGCGGTCGACAACAATGGTCTCGACGCCGAGGCGCTGCAGCTCGATGACGACTTCCTTGCCGAGTTCACCGCCACCCAGGAACATGACGCGGAGCGCGGAGGGCGAAAGCGGCGTGCCGATGCGGATGTTCATGAGCGCTGTTTAGGCGGCTCACGCATCGTGCGCTAGCCGGTCGGCGGCCGCGAAATGCGCCATCTGATCGGCGTGCGCCTTCTTGAACGACGGCCGCGCCTTGCCGCGTTCAACGTAGGCTTTGCATTTTGGCGCTTCGTCGAGGCCTTTGAAGCGGTCGATCAGGCGCAGCACGTCGACCATCAGGATGTCGGCGACGGAGAATGAGCCGGCAAGCCAATCGCGCTTGGCGAGGACGGTCTCCATCCGCTTGACGCGCAGGTTTCTGACGAAGTCATCGAAGAAGCCGAACATTTGGCCGTCGGTTTGACCCATGAAGTGGAAGATCGACCACGGCACGCTGGCCATTTCCGTGGAATTCAGCGCGGCGAACACCCACTCGATCGTCTCGCTCCGGCCTTTCGGATCGCGCGGCATCAGCTTCTCGCTCTTCTCAGCGAGGTGAAGGAGGATGGCGCCGCTTTCGAAGATGCTCAAATCGCCATCGGTGAGCCATGGCACTTGCGCGAAGGGTTGGTGTGCGTAGTGCTCGGGCCCGCGATCCTTGAAGGGCGTCGACTCGACGCGATACGGCAGGCCCGCCTCTTCCAGCGCCCAACGCACACGCAGATCGCGCACAAAGCCGCGCGGCGGCTCGGGAACCCAATCGTAGGTGGTGAGAACGAGTTCGCCCATGTGACTCTCCGTTTGAAGCGCTGCTTTTGGTCGGAAATGGGCGCAAACGGAAGGGACTATCTTGCGGCTACGTGCGAGTGGAGCAGAGCCACCGTCATCCCGGCCACGCTTCGCGTGCCCAGGATGACGGAGACTATTTGCCTAACAACGCGCGGACGGTACGGCCAGCGTCCTCGATCGGATGCGCCGCCGCAGCGTCGCGCATCTTCGCCAGGTTCGGCGCGCCGGCGCGGTGTTCGGCCATCCATTGCTGCGCGAACTTGCCGTTCTGCACATCGGACATAACGGCGCGCATCGCGTCCTTGACGTGCGCGTCGATGATGCGCGGACCGGTGACGTACTCGCCATACTCGGCTGTGTTGGAAATGGCGAGGTGCATGCCGGCGATGCCGCGCTCGTGGATGAGATCGGACAAGAGCTTCACTTCGTGCAGGCAATCAAAGTAAGCGAGCTCCGGCGGCGTTCCGGCTTCGACTTGGACTTCCCAGGCCGTGCGAATGAGATGCGAGAGACCGCCGCAGAGCACGACTTGCTCGCAGTATAAATCGCCTTCAGTTTCGATTTTGAACGATGATGGGATCATACCGGCGCGGCCGCAGCCGATCGCGGCGCCGTACGAGTAGGCAAGCGCTTCGGCGCCGCCTGTGTCGTTGGCGACCGCGACGATGGCCGGCAAGCCGCCGCCTTTGGTGAACGCTTCGCGCAGTGCTTTGCCTGGGCCTTTCGGCGCCACCATGAGGACGTTCACGTTCGCAGGTGGTTTGATGAAACCGTAGTGATAGGCGAAGCCATGGACAAACATCAGAGTCTGGCCGGCGCGAAGATGCGGCGCGATTTCGGCGGCGTATAGATCGGGCATCACTTCATCCGGCGCACACATGACGAGCACGTCGGCGGTTTGGGCGGCTTGCGCAACGGTGATCGGCGCAAAGCCATCGCCCCTCGCCTGTTCAGCGCGGCGCGCGGCTGCGTGCAGCGCGACGGAGACATCGACGCCGCTGTCGCGGAGGTTCAGCGCGTGCGCGTGGCCTTGGGCGCCGTAGCCGATGACGGCGACGCGTTTCGCTCTGATGAGCGAGAGATCGGCGTCGCGCTCGTAGAAGACTTGCATAGGGCGGCCCTTGTTTCGCTTGCGTCTCTAACGCCGCGACCTCACTTAGGCAAAGAGGAGACGCGCGATGGCGACGGCGGCTGAGATTGTCCGGTTCTGGCGCGACGCGGGCTACAAGGCCTGGTTCACCAAGGACGAGACGTTCGACGGCCGCTGCCGTGGGTTCGAGGCAGAGCACCATGCGGCGGCGCGGGGCGAGCTGAGAGCGTGGGAGCAGGACGCGGAAGGCGCGCTGGCGTTGCTCATCCTGCTCGACCAGCTGCCGCGCAACATCTTCCGTAGTTCGCCGCATGCGTTCGCGACGGATGGTCTTGCGCAAGCGATTGCCGCGCGCGCGATCGAGAAGCAGTTCGATACCGCGACCGACACCGACATGCGGTTCTTCTTCTACATGCCGTTCGAGCATGCTGAGGATTTAGCGTTGCAAGATCGTTGCATGACGCTGTTCACCACTTTGGGCGACACGAACTATCTCAAGTACGCGCAACTGCATCGCGACATCATCGCGCAATTCGGCCGCTTCCCGCACCGCAACGCCATCCTCGGACGCAAAAGCACGCCGGAGGAATTGGCGTTTCTGGCTGAGGGTGGATTCGCGGGATAGTGCGTGGCGTCGCGCTTCGACAGGCTCAGCGTGACGCCATTGCTAGCGCTGGCGCTAAAGTAGCGTCAGCCTGAGCTTGTCGAAGGCGGCGCGGGCCAACTACTTGATCGGCGCGTCGAAGGCGTAGCGCCACTCGCCATCAAGGTCGCGCGTCCACACGGAAACATAGCGACCGGTTTGGCGGGCGTTGTCGGCGCCGATGTAGGTGGAATTGCCCCAGGTCCAGCCCATGTCGCCGCGCGCGGAGACGCGGCCGGTTTCCGGCGCCCATTCGAGACGCGCACCTTCCGGCCAGTTCTGATAACGCGCGCCAATACCAGCGCGGCCAGTCGAGATGGAGTCGCTGGTGACGATCAGTGCGTCGTCGGCGGCGTAGGCGCTGAACGCGGCTGGCACGCCATCGGCGGCCGCCTTAGCGGCGAAGGCGCGATCGGCAGCAAGCAATTCGGCGACGGCGGCAGCAGCGAGTTCTTCTTCGGTGCGCGAGCCTGCAAGTTCAGAGAGGCGCAGCGCGAGACGGCCGGCGGCGTCAGTGTTGGCGACGCACGGGCGCGAGAAGCTGGTGGAACGGCCTTCGAATGCAACTTCGAGATAAGCTTGCTCACCGGCCTGGCAGACTTCTTCGCTGCCCCCGACTGAACCGGCCACACCCATTACGGCGCGCGTGAGCGTGGCGATCTCGGTGCGCTGCGCGTCTGTCACCGACGTGACGCGCGGCGCGTCACCGCCCCATAGCCACCAGCCGGTTGACGGATGACCCGTGAAGCGGCGCACGGCGATTGTTCCCGCCTCGCCGCGCAGATCGTAGCGGATGACGCGTGCGACGCCGCCGTTCGGCGATGCGAGCGTAACACGCACGGCAGACGCGATGCCGGCGCCAGCGATCATGGCGCGACCACCCGTCGTCGGCGTGACGTCTGCGGCAACGAGCGATTGCGCCCATTGCGGCGCGCGCAGCGATAGGTTCTGCGCGGACGCCGGGCTCATGAGCAAAAGCGCCAGACCACATGCGGCTGCCGCGCGAAACATCTTCATTGTCCCCACCCTCAATGTTCTGTTTGAGTGGAGATTAGGGCGCCGGACCGGACGGCGGAAGCCTCAGGGTTGAGGCCGATCCCTCACAGGTTGGCCATTGCGCAGCACCCATTGTGCCGTTTGCGCAACACGATCGATCTCTTGCTGCAACTCCCGCACCTCACGCGGCATGCCCACGCTGACGCCGCCGTAATCCTGCACCGTCTTGCGTTGGCCGTTGCGGACAAGCGTTACCGTGTAGGTCGGCAGGTCGGTCATCTGACCGCGGTATGACTCATTGAGGCGCTCGAAGCCTATGGCGTCGAAGCGCTCCAGCAAGCGGGCGACATCTTCGCGTGGAACGGTTGCAGTGCGAACGCCGACGGCGTCAACGAACTGGCGGCCTTCGTAGCGCACCTGACCTTCGCCGGTGACGGTGACCGTGTAGTCCGGGCAGAAGCCGTAGCACATCGTGCGCGTCAGGGTGATCTCGACATTGCTGGTCACGGGAGGCGTCTCCGCAGGCGTGTCTACGGGCGCGCATGCGACGAGCGCTGCGGCGCCGAATGCGATGAGGAAGCGACGAAGAATGGTCATGCTCTGCTCTTTCACGGCGCGGCTTGGCCCGGGCGTGCGCACAGTATCGGACTTTGTGTCATCCGTTCGACCGGCCCGCCGGAACCGGACATTCCGTAACGAAATCGTGCGCGCCACGGAAGCGGCGCGGCGCTAGAATGGCGCTGACACTCCGGGGAGGATTTCATGAAGAAGGTCCATAAGCTCGCGCTCGCTGGCCTGGCTGCGGCATGCGCGTTCGCCGCGCCGTTCGCACTGGCCGCGCCCGGAGGTGGCGGCGGCAGCATGGGCGGCGGCGGAACGCCATCGGCGAACGAAGATCCTCAAGTCGCCTATCAAGCCGGGGTCGCGGCGCTCAACGCGCAAAACTATCGCGAAGCCATTCGCCAGTTTCGGACAGCGCGGCGCGCGGCGCCGAACAACAGCACGATCAATTTCGCGCTCGGCCGCGCTTATGTCGGCAACAACGAAGACGGCGAAGCGCAGGAGGCGTTTGAACGCTCAGTGGGCGATGAAGCCGCGCCAGCAGGCGCATGGTTGGAGCTTGGACGCTTGCACCTGCGAGCGGGACGACGCGATCAGGCGGCGTCGATTCAATCAACACTGGCGCGCAAGGTCGCGGCCTGCGACGCGGCGTGCGGCGATGCGCGGCGCGCGCAGCTGACGGCGGCGCATACGCAGCTCACGCAAGCGATCGACGCCCCTGCTGCGCCTGCAGCAGCCGATCCGGCGACGACAGGATGGAATTTCCCGAGCGTGGAAGAAGGCCGCGCCTCGTATGCGGAGGCTGTTGGGCTGATCAACCAAGAACGCTTCGTCGAGGCGTTCGCGGCTTTGGAGCGGACGCAAGAAGCCGTCGGGCCGCACGCTGACATTCTGAACTATATGGGCTTCACCTCGCGCAAACTCGGTCGCTTCGATGCGGCGCTCGGCTATTATCGCGAAGCGCTGCGGCTTGACCCGAACCATCTCGGCGCAACTGAGTATCTGGGCGAGCTTTACATTCAGATGGGTCAGCTCGATCGCGCGCGTACGCAATTGGCGCGGCTCGACGAGCTATGCGCTTATGGCTGCACGCAGCGCGAAGAGCTGGCGCGCTGGATCGAGCGCGCTGAGTGAGACTGATTGCGTTGGCGGCGGTGCTCGTTCTGGGCGCCGCCGCACCTGCGTCGCCAATCCTGCTGCGTGAACAAGCCTGGACGCCCGCGGGCGAGACGCTCGCTTATGACATGACGCACGCGCCGGCTGAGTGCGCAATGGACCGCACGCGGGCCACTGAGGTTGGGCGCGCGCTGTTTCGCAGCCCAGCGCTGTTGGGTGGGCCGGCGGCGCGCGCGGGGCTTTCGTGCAATGCGTGCCATTCAAACGGACGCGTGAATGCGCGCTTCATGCTGCCGGAATTGACCACGCGCCCCGGCGCGGCGGATGTTACCAGCGAATGGTCGAGCAAGACGCGCGGCGATGGCGTCGCCAATCCGATCGACATTCCGGATCTGGCCGGGGTCGGTGAGCGCGCGGCGTTGGGGCACACACGCAATCCGTCACTCGAGAACTTCGTCCATGGCGTGGTCGTGGAGGAGTTTCAGGGCCACGAGCCGCATTCGCAGGCTTTTGAGGGACTGATCGCGTATCTTCACGGCTTGCGGGTCTGCGAAACTGCGGCGGCGCCTGTGACGCTTACTCACGCTGCAGATGATGTGCGACGCGCGGTTACGGCGGCTGAGGGCGCGGATGCGGAGACGGCGCGCTTGGTGCTGCTCGCCGCGCAGGATGCGATGGGCCGGATTGTGGAGCGCTTGCCCGCGCGGCAGTTCGCGCGACAGCGCACGGAATTTGAAGCGTTGTCGCGAGAGCTTGGGCGGATGCGTACGAGCGATGACGTCGGCGCGACGATGGAAGCGGCCCTATCTGGCTGGCGTGTGCGGTTTGACGCGGCCATTACACGCTTGGCGCGGAACGAGCGGCAGACGTATTTCGATGAGGCGCGGCTGCGGCGGGCTTTAGCGCAATAGCGCTTCAGCCGCAGCGACACGCGCATCTAACCCGGCGTCTCTCACGCGCGGCCAATCGGGCATTTGGTTGGCGATCCAAGTGAATTGGCGTTTGGCGTAGCGGCGGGTGTCGCGTTGGCCGATTTCGGTGGCGGCGGCGAGTGTTAGTTCTCCGCGAAGGTAGGCGGCGAGCGCGGGATTGCCATGCGCTTTCACGGCGGGCAGCGTGGGATCGAGATTGCGGGCGACGAAGGCGCGGACTTCGTCGAGCGCGCCTTGCTCCAACATTTTTTCGAAGCGTGTGTTGATTGCGGCGTAGAGCGTTTCGCGATCGGGCGTGAGCGCTAGGCCGCGCCATTCGCCCGGATAGAGCGCGGGCTTGGTGTTGGCTTGAAAGGACGTGATGCTCTCGCCGGTGGTTTCGATCACTTCCAACGCACGGATGATGCGCGGCGCGTCGTTGGGTTCGAGGCGCGCGGCGGTTTGCGGATCGAGGCGCGCGAGTTCGGCGTGAAGCGCGGGCGCGCCTTCCGTGGTTGCGCGTTCGCCGAGTGAGGCACGAAGTTCGGCATCGATGCTTGGCATTTCGGCCAGGCCTTGTGTCAGCGCCTTGAAATAGAGACCTGTGCCGCCGACGAGGATCGGTGTTTTGTTGCGCGCCTTGATTTCGGCGATGGCGGCGAGCGCGTCGGTGAGCCAGCGGCCTGTGGAATAGCGTTCGGCGGCGTCTATGTGGCCGTAGAGGTGATGCGGTGCTTGCGCCTCCTCCTCCGGCGACGGTCGCGCACTGAGAACGCGGAAATCGCGATAGACCTGCATGCTGTCGGCGTTGACGATTTCGCCGCCGATACGCTCGGCCACGGCCAGCGCCAAAGCGGATTTGCCACTGGCGGTCGGACCCATGATGAGAAGCGCGCGAGACATGCGGATTGTGCAGTAGCGCAAGCGGCCGCGCTGACCTAGAGGGTGAAGCGATGACCGCGCACGCCCTCGTCTTTGTCGCCTCGCCGGAGGACAAGCCTGCGTATCGCGAGGCGCTGCTGATGTTGGGGCGCGTGGCGCTCAATCGGAAACTGCCGCCGCCGGAGGTGCTTTCGGGCTGGGAAAGCGCGCAGTGGATTTATGAGAGCGTCGACGGAGAGTTGCTGCAGGAAGCTGCGGCGGCGGTGGCGGAGCTGCCGGTGGATTGGGCGCTCGTGCCGGTCGAGGGGCGACGCAAGAAACTCCTCGTCGCCGACATGGATTCGACCATCATCAATGTGGAATGCCTCGATGAGCTGGCGGACTTCGCCGGCATCAAGGCGGAGATCGCGGCGATCACAGAACGCGCGATGCGTGGTGAGCTGGAGTTCGAACCAGCTTTGCGCGAGCGCGTGGCGAAGCTGAAGGGCTTGGCGCTCGATGCGCTGCAGAAGACGTATGACGAGCGCGTGCGGCTGAACCCCGGCGCGGCGACGTTTGTGAAAACCATGGCGGCGCACGGCGCACGCTGTGTGCTGGTGTCGGGCGGGTTTACGTTCTTTACGTCGCGCGTTGCGGAGGCCGCAGGCTTTCACGCGAACCGGGCGAATGTGCTGCTGGATGATGGCGCTGCCCTGACGGGATTGGTGCAGGAGCCAATCCTCGGGCGGAAGGCGAAGCTCGACGCGCTGCGCGCGGAGGCGGCGCAGCTGAAGATCAACGACAAGGACGTGCTGGCGATCGGCGACGGCGCCAATGATCTCGATATGATCAAGGCGGCGGGGCTTGGCATTGCGTATCGCGCGAAGCCATTGGTGGCGGCGGAAGCTGATGCGAAGATCGACTATATGAGCTTGGAAGCGGCGCTCTTCTTCCAAGGCTATCGGCGGGCGGAGTTTGTCACATGAAGCGCTTGATGATCGCGGCGGCATTGCTGGCTTGCGCATGCACGCCGCCGGCGGCGGAGGCGCCTGAAGGCGCGGCGCCGCATGAAGGCGTTTCGCTGCCGATGGCGGATGCGGCCGGCAATCGCATGGAAGCGCTGACCGAGCAAAACGGCCGCTGGTGTACGGGCGACGGCGCTTGGTGTGCTGTGCTGGGCGAGAGTGAGTTCGCACTGATGCGTGGCGAGCAGGATGTTGGCGTCGTTCCTCGCCCAGCAATCGACTCGCATGAATCCCTGGCGGTGTGGCCGGTGATCGTGCGCGAGGCGCGCGACGAAGGCGCGATCGTCGGGCTGACGCGCAGCCGGAACGAGTCGTACTCCGGTGGCGGCGGCAACACCTCATACGTCACGCTCTACCGCGTTCAGGGCGGCGGACAGAGCGCCACGGAAGCGCTGACGTTCCAGAGCGGCGGGTCATTCTCTATTCGCGCTTGCTTCGATGAGGATGATCGCCAGGCGCGGCGCGACGCGTGCTCGGATGAGTACATTTTCGGCGGCGATCTGGCGCTGGATGAGGCGAATGCCTCTGGACCGCCGCGCCTCGTGTTGCAGACGACGGCGACGACTTATCCCGGGCGGCGTTCACGGCTTTCTTCGGACTCAACGACGGAGGCGCCGTTGCAGGAGAGCGATTTGGTCACGGCGGCCGATCCGGATTGCTCGTACCGGCGCGTGCTGACATTCAACGGCACGGCGTACGAGTACGATACGCCCCCGCCCGCTTGCGAGGATTACCAGACACAGTGAAACTGCCGCGCAAGCCTTTGGCCGTCGTGTTCGATCTCGATGGCACGCTGATCGACTCCGAGTCATTGGTGCGCGAGGCGCACTTCGCCGCCTGCGAACAGTTCGGCGTGACGATGAGCGATGCGCAGTTTCTCTCGCTCGTCGGCATGCATCGCGATGCGAACAACGTTTCGTTACTCAGCTTCTACGGAGCAGATTTTCCGCTGGAGAGGTTTCACGATGCGACGCGGGCGTTCGTGGGCGAACGCTCGGCGCCGCTAAAGGCTGGCGCGCTGGAGTTGATGGCGGCTTTGGATGAGGCCGACCTGCCGTTTGGGTTGGCGACGTCATCGCGGCGCAATTGGGTGGATCGGCATTTCGCCACGCATGGGCTGACAGATCGCTTCCGCGCGGTGGTGACACGGCAGGACGTGGAGAACGGCAAGCCGTTTCCTGACCCGTATCTGAAGGCGTCGGAATTATTGGGCGCATTGCCGCTTGATGTGCTGGCGATTGAAGACTCGCATCCAGGCGTGCGCTCGGCCCATGGCGCGGGCTGCATGACCGTGATGGTGCCGGACTTGCTCGCAGCGGACGATGAGATGCGCGACAAGGCGCTCGTCGCGAGTTCGCTCAGCGATGTGCTGAGGCTGATCCGCTAGGCTTCCGGCATCCGGCTGACGATCACTTTGTCGATGCGGCGGCCGTCGAGATCCACGACCTCAAGCTTGAGCGGCCAGCGTTCGACGATGTCGCCGGCCTTCGGCAGCCGTTCCAGCAGATGGATGATCCATCCGGCGACGGTGTCGAAGCGGCCGTCTTCGGACACGCCGGGGACGCTCATCAGGCGCTCGAACTCGTCAATGGGCGTCATGCCGTCGATCAACCAGGCGCCGTCTTCGCGCTGCACAGGTGGCGTGATGGCTTCGTCGGCGGAGAGCACGCCCTCGCCTGCGATAGACTCCAACAAATCGGCGGCCGTAACGAGACCTTCGACGGCGCCGTATTCGTCAGCGACGATGACCATGCGCACCGGATGGCCGCGCATGGCTTCTAGCAAACGCAGCACCGACAGAGATTCCGGCACGACGACGAGCGGATGCATGGTGGCTTCGATGTCGAAATCCGCATCCGAAGTGAGGAGCTCCTTCGTCTGTACGACGCCGCGCACGTGATCGACGCCACCGGCGGCGACAGGAAAACGCGAATGGCCGCTCTCGCGCATGATGCGCAGAATGTCTTCACGCGGCTGCGTCGGATCAATCCAGACGATGTCGGTGCGTGGGGTCATGATGGCGCGCACGGTGCGGTCGCCGAGACGCATGACGCCGGTGATCATTTCGCGCTCTTCGGGCTCGATGAGGCCGGCGGAGTGGCCTTCGTCAATGAGGGAATGAATCTCCTCCTCCGTCACGTCCGACTGGCGCGCGCGGTGAAGTCCGAGCAGACGCAGCAAGCCGTCAGTCGAAGCCTTCAGCAGCCACACCGCGGGCGACGCAACTTGCGCAACGCGCGCCATCGGTCGGGCGACAAAGCCGGCAATGGTTTCCGGCGCCAACAACGCGATGCGCTTCGGCACGAGTTCGCCTAGCACGAGCGAGAGATAAGTCGTGCCGGCGATGACGATGGCGAACGCGGTGTCGTCAGCGTAGTGCGCGAACTGTGGGAATGAATTGGCGATAATGGGCGCGAGATCGTCCGCGATGGCGGTGGCGCCATAGGCGCCGGCGATGACGCCGATCAGCGTGATGCCGATCTGCACCGTCGACAGCATGCGCGATGGATCCTCCATCAGCTTGAGCGCGGCGCGCGCGCCCTTGTCGCCGCGATCGGCGCGGACTTTGAGACGCGGGGTCTTTGATGAAACGATCGCCAGCTCGGACATGGCGAACACGCCGTTGAGCAGCACCAGCACTATCAGAAAGAAAAGTTCCAACACCGATACGCGAACCAGCCGCGCTCCCTCTTGCGGCGCGACCATGGCAGCAGGAGGCGCGGGGCGCTAGTGCGACGGGGTGTCAGACAATTCCAGAGAAGTGATCGGCCAAATAGGCATTGCGCGCATTTTCGTCGCGCGCTGAACGCAAATAGCGTTTCCACGCCGCCACTTCGTGCGCGACGGCGCCCGCTTCCCAGACACAGAACGTGCCCTTGTGCGACTGATCGAGGGGAAACAGCGCGAAATCGGTAGTAGTGCGATCCTTGTAGAAGGTCGTCTTCCATATCTCGTTGTTGCCCATCCAGGTTTGGACGAGGAGGAAATAGAACTGTCCGTCACCGCAACGATGCAGGATGGCGAAGCCTAGATCACCGCCGAGCTTTGGCTGTTCGCGCTTCAAATAGTCGATGGCGAGCGCGTAGATGTCGTCTGCCACGGGCTCGTCGACAGCGCCGATGTCGTACCATTTGAGCGGGATGCCGCTGACCGTAACTGCGGCGCGTGGCGCGCAGGTTTTATCGCGATGAACGTAGTCCGGGGCGACGCTTCCCATCTCAGCTGCGCGCTTGTAGCCGACGGTATGTCACCGCGCCGCCGCGATTGATACGGGCGACGATGGCGTGCTCACCGATTGCGGCACGGCCGGCAACGGCGCGAGCGGCAGAGATCGTGTCAGTCTTCTCCGGGCCGATGGCTTCGATTACATCACCCGGACGGACGACACCTTCGTTGGCGGCGCCGACATCAACGGTGAGAACGACCAGGCCTTGGACTTCGGGTTCGATCTGGAATTCTTCGCGCAGGCTGGCGTCGAGCTCGGAGAGCGCCACGCCGAAGATGCGCCCGCCGCGTGGACCGCCATCGCGACGCGGCGTCGATCCGCTGTCATCGCCGCCGGCAACGCGCGCGCCGCCGCCGTCGGTTTCTTCGAGACGCTCGATGGTCGCGGTGATCTGCATGCGGCGGCCGTCGCGGATGATGTCGATGTTCGCAGTCGAGCCGACTTGCGCTTCGCCGACCATGCGCGTGAGCGCGCGGCTATCGGGAATGTCTTGGCCATTGAAGCGGAGCACGACGTCGCCTGGGCGCAAGCCAGCCGTGGCTGCGGGGCCGTTCGGCGTGATGCGTGTGACGACGGCGCCGGTCGTGCCGTTGTACCCCGCGCGGTCGGCGGCAGCGCGGTTCATGTTGGCGAGCCGCACGCCCAACCAGCCGCGACGAATTTCGCCATAGCGCAAGATCTGATCGACAACGGGACGAACGATGGACGTTGGTGTTGCAAAGCCGACGCCAACGCTGGCGCCCGTCGGCGAAACGATCGCGGTGTTGACGCCGATGACTTCGCCATCGGTGTTGAACAACGGGCCGCCCGAGTTGCCGCGATTGATGGCGGCGTCGGTCTGGATGAAGTCATCGTAGCGGCCAGCGTCGATGTTGCGATTGCGGGCGCTGACGACGCCGACGCTGAGCGAACCGCCGAGGCCGAACGGATTGCCGATGGCGAGCACGATGTCGCCGACGCGGGCGGTGTCGCTGTCGCCCATGTTGACGTACGGCAGCTGCTGGCCAGCGTGGACGCGGAGCACAGCAATGTCGGTCGCGGGATCGCGGCCGACAACAGTCGCTTCGTACCGGCGGCCGCTTTGCATGATCACTTCGATCGCGTCAGCGGATTCGATGACATGGTTGTTGGTGACGACAACACCGTCCGGCGAGATGATGAAGCCCGAGCCGAGCGAGGTGATTTGCGCACCTCCCTCGCCTAGCCCTTCATTCAGACGCTCCATCGGCGAGCCGGGCGGAAAGCGCGGCAGATCGTCAACGCCATCGACGCGTTGCGATGTGGCGATATTCACAACCGCCGGCGAGAGCCGCTCGTTGAGATCGGCGAACCCTTCCGCCGGCAAGCGCGATTGCGCCAGCGCCGGGGCGGCGAGTGCGAGAACGGCAATGGCGGACAGGAATGCGCGCATGAGTCGGAGGGTAGCGGCACCAGACGGCAGTCGGCAATCGGCAGTCGGCAGTAAGGACAGCGCCAGACGCGCCGCCCAACTGTTTGTAACGACTGCCTATTGCCGACTGCCGATTGCCGCAGTTACCCGCCTCTACGCCGCTGCATGTAGCGGAAGAAGTCGCTGTCGGGCGGGACGACGATTGGGGTGCCTTGATCGAGCGCTGTGTCGTAAGCGCGCATCGAGCGGTAGAAGGCGGCGAACTCCGCGTCGCGGCCGTAGGCTTGCGCGAAGATGCGGGCGCGTTCGCCTTCGCCTTCACCGCGCAGGCGCTCCGACTCTTGGTTGGCGGTGGCGCGGATGATGGCGGCGTCGCGTTCGCCTTCTGCGCGGATACGGCCGGCGACTTGTTGGCGTTCCGAGCGCATACGTTCGTAGACGCGCTCCTGCGTTTCCGGTGGTAGGTCGGCTTGGCGGATGCGAACGTCGACGACGCGGACGCCTAGTTCAGTAGCGGCGGCGGCGTTCAGGTCGTTCTCGATCTGCTGCATGAGCACGGCGCGGCGGCCTGAGATGATGTCGTCCGAACCGGCGCCACCGAGGGCGCGGCGCATGGCGGCTTCGGTGAAGGTTTCGAGACGCGAGGCGCCGCCCTCTTCCGTTAACGCGCTTTGATAGAAGCGGCGCGCGTCCTGGATTTGCCAGCGAACGATAGCGTCCACGATGAGGCGCTCTTGGTCCGAGGCGACAATCGGCTGGCCTTCGAGGGTCAGACCAATGTTGCGGCGGTCGTAGATGACGACGCTCTCGACGAACGGCATCTTGAAATAGAGGCCGGGCTCGTCATTGCCGGGCGAATTGATCGTGCGTGTGTACTGACCGAACGCGAGCACGATGGCTTGGCGATCTTGGCGCACGATGAAGATCGAATTGAAGATCACGATCAGCAGCAAAATCGCGCCGCCGACGATGAAAGGAAGACTGCGCGTCATTGGCGTTGCCCTCCCTGCGTTGCGGCAGGTGCGTTTTGGCGCACCATGCCGTCGAGCGGCAGATAGGGCACGGCGCCACCGCGCTGATCTAGAATGATCAGATTGCCACGCTGGTACACGCGCTCCATCGTTTCAAGATAGAGCCGGTCGCGCGTCACTTGCGGCGCCTGGCGATACTGGGTGTAAACGGCGTTGAAGCGCGAGGCTTCACCGGTCGCTTCACGCACAACGCGCTCGCGGTACGCCTGCGCCTCGTTGACGATGCGCGAAGTGTCACGATTGGCGTTGTTGACCAGCGTCTCAGCGTCCTGGCCGGCATTGACGACGTCGTTGAAGGCTTCGATCACTGCGCCGGGTGCGGCGGCGCGCAGCAATTGCACTTGCAGCACCTGCACGCCGGAGCCGTACTCGTCGAGCGTGGCTTGCATCAGCGCTTCGACGTCGGTTTCAACCGCGCCGCGTTCGGTAGTGATGATCGGTTCAAGCTGACGGCGGCCGATGATCTCGCGCATCGCGCTTTCGGCAATCTGGCGGACAGCGCCATCGGGATCGCGAACGTTGAACGCGAAGTCGACAACGTTCTTGATGTTGTAGTTGATGCGGAAATGTATCTCGGCGATGTTGCGATCGCCGGTGATCATCAGGCTTTCGTCGGGGTTGTCGTTGACGACGTTCTCTCGCGGCGACTCAAAGCCGATCTCGGCGGTGCGCTGCCCGGTGACGTTGATGACCTGACGCGCTTCGATCGGCGTCGGCAGATGGAAATGGATGCCCGGACCCGTCGAGCGATTGTAATCGCCGAGGCGGGTGATGACAGCCTGTTCGCCTTCATCGACGGTGTAGATACCGGTCATCAGCCAGCCGACGACCAAAACGCCGACGATCACAGGCCACTGGAATGGACGGCGCCCACCGGTTCTGCCGGCGCCGCCACCTGCGCCGCCGAAGAAGCGCTCGCGCCATTGGCGCAGCATCTCATCGAGGTCGGGGCCTTGCGGGGGTTGCGGCTGACGCGGAGGCTGGCCCCACGGCCGGCGCGGGCCACTGCCCCAGGGACCTTGGCCGCCACCTTGCGGGCCGCCTGATTGGTCATTCCAAGGCATTGATTGCTTCCCCGCCCCTTCTGGTCGTTCGCGCGCGCCATTCTTGGCGGCCGTGACGGGTGCTTGCGGCTAACCCGTGCGCGCCGATATGTGGCCCCTGTGCTAAGGGATCAAGCATGAACAACCGGTTGGCGGACGTAGCTGAGCGCGTCAAAGCGCGCCTTGATGCGATAAAAGACCCGATCACCGGCAAGGGTTTGTTCACGTCCGGCCGCATTGCGGGCTTGGACGCGCGCGAAGACGGCAAGGTCTCGTTCACCATTGAAGCGCCTGCGGATGTGGCGGAACTTTATGCGCCGGTGCGCGATCGCGCGGAAAAAGAGGCGCGCGCGGTTGAAGGCGTGACGAGTGTGATCGCGGTGCTGACGGCAGAGGCGGCGGCGACGAAACCGGTAGGTGGCGTGGGCCGCGTGAAGCAAATCATCGCGGTGGCGAGCGCCAAAGGCGGCGTCGGCAAATCAACTGTCGCGGTCAATCTCGCGT
>CADEDT010000057.1 GCA_902826145.1 uncultured Caulobacteraceae bacterium | reverse complement strand
AGGAAGAGAAAAAGTCGATCGGCGACGACATCAAGGAAAGCTACGCCGAAGCGAAAGCGACTGGCTTTGATAGCAAAGTGCTTCGCCAGGTCGTCCGCATCCGCAAACAGGACCGCCAAGAGCGCGAAGAGCAGGATCAGATCCGCGAGCTCTATCTGCACGCGCTCGGCGAGATTTGATCACACCGACACTGGTGTGAGTAACCTCTAGCTGTTTACAGTGGCCCATGCGCCTGGGCCGTTTCGCCCCGATCTTCTGCCTCATGGTGGTCGCCGCTACCGCGGTGAGCGCGCTCGTGGATCCCCTGCGGGATGGCCTCAGCGCTGCGCACCTGCAGGCGGGCGGTCTGCTGACATTCACCAGCGCAGTCTTGCTCGTTTGGCTGATTTTGGATTCCCCGCCGAAGGAGCGCGCCTTCGCGAAGGCGGCGTTGGCGCTGATGCTTGCAGGCGCGGCAGCATGGTCGACAGTTGTTTGGCCGTCGTTTTGGGCGTCGCTAGGGCTCGACGACTGCATCAGCAATTGCATCCGCCCGGAGCATGACGTTGCACGGCTCGACATGATGCAAGGCAAATGGACAATCGCCATCGTGAACGCATGTGCAGCGCTGCTTGTACTCGCGGCCATTCTGCCTCGACAGCACCATGCCCCGCGAGATTGATCGCAAGAAGACGCAGAAGGCGCTGCGGATCGTTCGCAAGCTCGCCGCCAAGGGCGCTGCGCCGGAGACAATCGATCCTGAAACTGGCGAATTGAAGCCAGGCGAAGGCGCCGTCGACTACTCGCAATGGGAGAACGAGTTTCTTACTGAGGTCGATAAGCGGTTGGAGAAGTTCGGCTCGGCGTTCGCCGACTTGAGCAAGGGCCGCAAGGACGACGCTCTCTCCACGCTACAAACCGTGAAGCTCAAAGAGATCGCCGCCAAGGCTCGCGGCAAGAAACGCAAAGGCCTGACAACGAAGAAGCCGCTTGGATGGAAGAACCGCCCGCCGCCACGCAATCGTGAAGACGACTAGGCGCTCAGCCAATCGAAACGCAGAAACACAATCGCGGCGAGGACATTGATGATCGCCGCCAGCCACAGCAGCATACGGAAGGGTTGCTTCTGCGTCTTGTGACGGAAGACCTGCTGGCCGATCAGCGCACCGAGTGCGCCGCCGAACAAGGCGAGCGCAATCAGAGTCCGTTCAGCGATGCGTGAGGCGCCGTGGTGCGTCGACTGGCGCTTGTCCCAGCCGAAGGCGAGAAACGCGATGACGTTGATGCCGAGCAAAACCAGCATCAACGCCATCGCTTAACTCCTCAGCCCTCAGCGACCGCCTTCTCTTCGAGGCCGTACTCACGCAGTTTGCGATACAGCGTCGAGCGGCCGATGCCGAGGCGGCGCGCCACTTCAGACATGTGACCGGCATAGTGGTCAATGGCGAGTTCGATCAGATCGCGCTCGATCTGTTCGAGCTGGCGGAGGTGGCCTTCGCCATCGAACACCGCGACCGGTTGCGACGAGACTTCGCCCGCAGCGGTCACGACTTCCGTGAATGCGACATGCGCCGCCGTCACGTGATGATCGTTGGCGGGCACGGACACTTCCAGCGGCAGCGTATCGTTCGCGGCAACGAGTGGCTTCAGGCCAGAGATTTGTGGGAAGTCTTCCGGCTGCAGCACTTCGCCTTCGCAGAGGATGACCGCACGGAACACCGAGTTCTCAAGTTGGCGGACGTTACCCGGCCAATCGAAGTCCATCAGCATCTGCATCGTCGAAGCTGATGCGCCACGGACGTTGCGGCCCTCTTCCGCGTTGAAGCGCGCGATGAAGCGCTGCACCAAAGTCGGCAGGTCATCTTTGCGCTCACGCAGCGGCGGCGCTTCGATGGGGAATACGTTCAGGCGATAGTAGAGGTCTTCGCGGAAGGCGTTGTCGGCCACGAGCTTCGCAAGATCTTTGTTGGTCGCGCTGATGATGCGGACATCGACCTTTGTCGGGCGCTTGCCGCCTACGGGATCGACTTCGCCTTCCTGCAGCACGCGCAACAGCTTCACCTGCATGTCGAGCGGCAGTTCGCCGACTTCATCGAGGAAGAGCGTGCCACCATGGGCTTCCACGAACTTGCCCGCGTGATTGTCCGTCGCGCCCGTGAAGCTACCCTTCACGTGGCCGAACAGAATGGACTCAACCAGGTTCTCCGGGATCGCGCCGCAGTTCACCGTCACGAATGGACGGCCCGCGCGCTCGGAAGCGCCCTGGATCGCGCGCGCCAGCAATTCCTTGCCAACGCCGCTTTCACCCGTGATCAGCACCGGAATGTTTGATGCCGCCGCGCGCTTGCCCATGCGGACCACCGGCGCCATCACCGGCGCATTGGCGACCATGTCGTCGAACGAAAGCTGACCGGCGCTGCGCTTCTTCATGCGCACGACTTCGGTCTTCAAATTCGACATTTCGAGCGCGTTGCGGATCGACACCATGATCCGCTCCGGCGAAGCCGGCTTCACGAAGAAGTCCGTCGCGCCCGCTTGCATGGCCTGCACGACCGTGTCGATGCCGCCCGAAGCGGTGAGCACGATGCACGGCAGATCGCCGCGGCGCATGCGGATTTCCTTGAGCGCTTCTTGGCCCGACATGCCCGGCATAACGAGGTCGAGCAGCACGATATCGATATCGGCGTGCTTATCGACGGCCTCTACGGCTTGGGAGCCGTTCTCCGCCGCGCGTGTCAGGAAACCGTTGCGCTCTACTGCCGCCTGCAACAGGCGGCGCTGCGCCGGATCGTCATCGACGATCAGGATCGTCTTTCCCATGTAAACCCACCAACTCTTCGACGCGTTTCTCTTGCGGAAACGCTGTTCGTTGGCTGGACCATACGTAACAGACGTTCAGGTCGCGTTAAAATGGCACACTCAAACGCGATTTTCGTAAGGCCTCGTAGGCATTAGATAAACACGATGTTCACCATGCCCGCACGCGCGTGACCGACGCGAAAGACCCAGAGCGCAATCGCATCACGGCGCGCATCGGCCGCGTGGCGAGTGTCGGCGCCAATCTCTCCGGCGCTGTTGGCGCGCGTATGATGGGCGCGGATCAACAAGCGCTTGCGCGCGCGTTGCGTCAGGCGCTTGGACGCTCCAAAGGCCCGTTGATGAAAGTAGCACAGCTGCTTTCAACAATCCCTGACCTCCTGCCCCAAGCTTACGCGGAAGAGTTCCGCAAACTGCAAGCGCACGCCCCACCGATGGGTTGGCCGTTCGTGCAACGGCGCATGCGCGCTGAACTTGGTGAGGATTGGGAAACCAAATTTGCGTCGTTCGAGCGTGAAGCGGCCGCCGCCGCCTCGCTCGGCCAAGTGCATCGCGCTACGGCGCACGATGGTCGCGCGCTGGCGTGCAAGCTTCAATATCCGGATATGGCGAGCGCCGTCGAAGCCGATCTCGGGCAGCTGAAGACGCTTCTCGGTTTGTTCAAGAGCATGGACGGCTCGATTGATTCATCCGAGGCGGTGCTCGAAGTCGGCGAGCGGTTGCGTGAGGAATTGGATTACGAGCGCGAGCTGAAGCAGATGCGGCTCTTTGCGCTGATGCTGGCGGACGAGCCTCGCATCAAAACGCCTGAGCCGCTGGAAGAGCTTTCGAGCAAGCGTTTGCTAACCATGACCTGGCTTGAAGGCCGAGGCCTGATGCATTGGCTCGATGAACCGCAGGAAGTTCGCAATCGCATCGCCGAACTGCTCTTCAAAGCCTGGTGGGGGCCGATGACGCACTACGGCGTCATCCACGGCGACCCTCATCTCGGCAACTACGCGCTCACCGACAACGCCGAACGCCTGCACCTCTTGGACTTCGGCTGCGTTCGCATCTTCCCACCTCGTTTCCTCGAAGGCGTCGTGGGCCTCTGGCGGGGACTGAAGGCTGGCGACATGGATCAGGTCGCGCACTCGTATGAAATCTGGGGGTTCAAGAACCTCAATGCAGAACTGATCGAAGCGCTGACCATGTGGGCGCGCTTCATCTACGGGCCCTTGCTGGAAGACCGCGTCCGCACGATCGCCGACAATGTGCCGCCCGCCGAATACGGGCGTCGTGAAGCCTTCGAAGTGCGCAAGCGCCTCAAGACGCTCGGCCCCATCCTCATCCCGCGTGAATTCGTATTTATGGATCGTGCCGCTATCGGCCTAGGCGCCGCGTTCCTGCATCTGCGCGCGGAACTCAATTTTGGACGCATGTTCGCCGAGAGCGTCGAGGGCTTCTCGCCCGAAGCGTTGGCGGAACGGCAAGCGAAAGCCTTGGCCCAAGTCGGCCTCTGAGCTACACGCGAGCAATGCAAAACACCGTTCGCACCGTCGCCGCACTCGCCTTGCTTTTCGTCGCGGCGTGCGCGCACGCAAGCGCAGCAACATCCCCCAATTTCGATGACGCGCTACGCGTGCACATCGAAGCTGTGCGCAATCGCGATCTTGCCGCGCTTGGGCCGACGCTCACGCGAGGGGACGAATTGATCCTCATTTTCCCGAATGGCTCGATGACGCGCACGAAGGCGGAGTATCTCAGCTTCCACCGCGAATGGTTCGCCGAGATGACCTGGCGCATGGAGTTCACGCCAGAATGGACGCGCGTCTCCGGCAACACGGCTCAAGCACTGCTACGCACGCGCTATCAAGATACGGCCGCCGATGGCTCTGCCATCGACAACCGCGGTTTGCTGCTTATGACGTTCGAGCTGCAGGATGGCGCGTGGCGGCTCGTCACCGATCAGAACACGCGCATTCCGCCTAGCTCATGAGCTGGGTAATGCCGAGGAAGCCGACGATCGCGAACACCGAAGCCGCTTCGCCAGAGAGCCGATAGACCGCGCCTTGGGCGCCGCTCCAGCACGACGCCAGCAGGATCATCGAGCCGACGGTTGCCGCCGGCGCGATCCAGAATTGCGGCGCCGACATCGGAAAGATCAGAGCCATAGCCGGCCACGCCAGCAATGAAAGCACCACCAAGCCTGCGGCGATGGAGCAACCAATGGCACGGCGATCGACAGCGTCGCGGAACGTCGCTACGGCAAAATAGGCAGCGATGGCGAACACTGGCGCGCCCGCTATGAGCGGCCACCAGCCCGCTCGCCCTAGGGCGAGCGCGGCAACGACACCGGCCGCAACACCGAGAGCAGCGCCGCCAACGAGAACGGCAAACCGTTCGTCACGGCGGAAATCCTTCTTCGGCGCCGGCAGCGCGATGGTGTCAGCCGAAGCGATAAGCGCGGAATCGTAAGCCATAATTATCCATCAGCCTTCTTCGAGCCCTGGCCCGATGCGGCAAAAACGAGGCAGCAGGCGCTTCTGTTCCTGAGGTTTGAGAATCTTACCGCCTCGCCTTGCGCGAGAGCGCTGCGGTGTGCGTTATGGGTCACAAGGAGGGAGCGCCGACGGAATGGAAGGCCATGGACTAATCGAGACCCTAGTGGCCGCGATTGTGCTGGCGTTTCTGTTCGGGTTCATCGCCTCGCGGCTGCGGCTTTCCCCTATCGTCGGCTACCTGTTCGCGGGCTTCGCCGTCGGCCCCTACTCGCCGGGCTTCACCGCCGACCTCGATCTGGCGCTTCAGCTCTCGGAGATCGGCGTCATCCTGTTGATGTTTGGGGTCGGGCTGAAAATCTCGATCGACGACCTCTGGTCGGTACGCTGGATCGCGGTGCCGGGGTCGGTTCTGCAAACCGTCTTTGTCGCAGTGCTGGGCGCTGGCGTTTGCCTCGCCTTCGGCATGCCGGTGGTGGAAGCGGTGCTCGTCGGTATCGCGATGTCGATTGCCAGCACCATCGTTTTCCTGCGCGTGCTCGAAGATCGCCGCCTGCTCAAGGACGAGGAAGGCCGCATCAGTCTTTCCTGGCTGCTGGTCGAGGACGTGATCATCATCGTCGCGATCGTCATCCTGCCCGCCCTAGTGGGTGCGATGGCCGGTGGCGCCCAAGTCTCACTTGTGGCGATTGGGACCGCTGTTGGGATCACCATTGGCAAGATCGCGCTTTTCGTGGTGCTGATGCTCGTCGTCGGCGGGCGCTTCTTCCCATGGCTGATTGTGCAGATCGCCCACACCAAGTCGCGAGAGCTGCTATCGCTGGGGACTTTGGCGCTGGCGCTCGGCGTCGCCGGGATCGCCTATTTCTGGTTCGACGCCAGTTTCGCGCTCGGCGCTTTCCTGGGTGGCCTCGCCCTTAACGGCTCACGCTTCTCACACAAAGTCGCTGAAGACTCGCTGCCGCTTCGCGATACCTTCGCGGTGCTGTTCTTCGTAGCGGTCGGTATGCTGTTCGATCCGGGCGTGTTGCTGCGTCAGCCGGTAATGCTTGCCGCGCTTGTCGCCGTCATCATCGCGGGCAAGGCGATCCTGGCCTACGTGCCGTTACGGATGCTGCGCCAATCGACGCGCACATCGCTGCTGGTCGCTCTCGGCACCGCACAGATCGGCGAGTTCTCGTTCGTGCTCGCTGGCCTCGGCCGCGAACTGAATGTGCTGACGTCGGAAACCTACAATCTCATCTTGGGCGCGGCGATGATCTCTATCGCGGTCAATCCATTTCTCTTGCGCCTCGTGCCCGATCTGCCGCCGGCAAAGCCAGCGAAGATCGAACCGACGGCAAAAGAAGCGGCTTCAGCGTAGCGCTTTTCGGATGACGAGCTTCAGGCCCGACCAAGTTTCGTCCACCGCGCAAACCTTCACGTCCACGTAGCCCATCGGCAACGCGACTTTGCGGATCGTGTCTTCGGTGATGTCGGTCTCCACCTTCGCCGCCTTCTTCGGCCACGACACCCAGATCATGCCGTCAGGCGTGAGCTTCGGGCGCAGGCCTTCGAGTTCCGTCTCAAGCTTCTTTGCGCTGGTGTGAAAGATGTGGGCGGCCGCGAGCGCCTTGGTTGGGCGCGCGAGGTAGCGAGGACCGGCTTCCTTATCGAGCACCTTCTTCACGCTCGCGGGAATGCCCGAAGCCCACAGCGGCTCTCCCGGTTTGAAGCCAAGCTTCTTCGCCAGTGGCGTGCCGGAATAGCCAGCTTGCGCCATTAGCTGTCTTTGCTTTTGAGCTTGGCGAGGAGCTGGGCTTCTTGAGACGCGAGCCGAGCACGCTCTTTGCGCGCTGCTGTTTCGGCTTCGACCTTCTTTCGTTCGCCGCGCGCCCATGTGGCGACCGCAACCACCGCGATACCGCCAAAGCCCCCGAGAAACAGCCAGATCATGCGTCGTGTTCTAGCGGAACCGGACAGTTAGCATAGTACGGCGAGGTCGGATTTACGCTGCCTTGGACGCGGCCTACCTTCCACACATCGCTGGCCATGACTTCAGGCGCCAGCGGCTGAGAGACCGCTTGGAGCTCCCGCCTTGTCACGGGAGCAATCCATGGAAGAACCGGCCGCACCCGCAACCGTCAGTCTTTGGGTCCCAGCGCTTCTCGTCGTCGTCTGCTTGGCAGCCCTTGGAGCGATCTCCTGGGCGATGTTTGCTCCGTGATGACAGACTACGAAGTCCCGGCATTGGTCGAATGCACATGCGGCCTGCGCTTCATGCAGACCGGGATACGCACCCTATCGCCTGAGATTGGCCACGTCCGCTGCGCGTGTGGCAACGTGATCGCGGCGTGGAGCGGTCCCTATCGGCTGGCCTTCGAGCCCGAAGACGACACCACGCCACCGCCGATCCTTGAGACGCCAACCCACTGAATCTGGCCTGCGACACCGCCGATAGAGACCCCGCGCTTGCTTGGCAGGGCCATTTCCGGTATCAGCCCCGCTTCAATTTTCCCCAGGATTCCGGGTCATGAAAGAACAAGGCCACCCCGACTACCACTTCATCACGGTGAAGATGACCGACGGGACCGAATACAAGACCCGTTCGACCTACGGCGAAGAAGGCGCGACCTTGGCGCTGGAAATCGACCCGAAGGTGCATCCGGCTTGGACCGGCGGCAACCAAACGCTGCTCGATCGCGGCGGCCGCGTCTCGCGCTTCAACGACAAGTTCGGCGGCTTCATGAAGAAGAAGGAAGGCTAAGCCTTCTCGCTAGCTGCAAAAGTTTGAGGGCGCCGGAGCAATCCGGCGCTCTTTCATTTTGGGCTACGGCGCACGCTTCAGAAAATCAGCCAGCGCATCACGAGCAGCTGGTTCGTCGAGGGTCGGCGCATGCCCAACACCAGGAACTTCCACCGCGCCGACATTTCCTCTTAGGCTCGACATCTTGCGCAAGGTCGGTTGGTCCAGAATGTCCGACGTCGCGCCGCGCAACACTAGTAGAGGACCGTGGCGCGCTAGCTTACGGCACGCGGCCCAGAGCATCGGTTCAGTCAGCGCGATCAACCAGCCCGGCGCTTTCGAGACGATCCTCATATCGTAATCCAGCACCGGCGCGCCCTCCACGCCCGCCTTGAACAAGCGTCGCGCCAGCACGTCCCAGTCGGCGTCGGTGTAGTGCGGCAACGCGAGGCCGTTGATCTGCTTTGCGTAGGCGGCGGCATCTGCCCACGTGCGGACCGGCGCGCTCTTGCCGGAATAGCTCGCGATGCGCGCAAGGCCCGCCTTCGGCACATGCGGGCCAACATCGTTGAGTACCGACGCGCCGATCAGATGAGGATGCCGGGCCGCGATCAGCATCGTCGTGAGGCCGCCTAGCGAGGTGCCGATGAACACAGCCTTCTCGGCGCCGATAGCTTTCAGAAGCGCCGCGATGTCATCAGCGTAGATCGCCGGTCGATAGCGGCGGTTCGGATCGTAGGCTGAGCGTCCACGGCCGCGCAGATCAACGGCCAGCACGCGCCTGCCTTGTGCGCCGATCCACGGCGCGAGCGCTTCGAAATCGCGGCTATTGCGCGTGAGGCCCGGAATGCAGACGACGGGAAAGCGCTCAGTTTGAGATGCGCCGTAGTCGCGCGCGTAGAGATCGAGACCGTCGCGCGAACGCCAAGTGAAGTCTGCGAACGGTGCTGTCACGAAGATCCCCTGCTGCGATCAGCGCCGATACTGCACGAGCGCGATCGATGCGAGGCCGTTTTCGTTTCGAAATTACTCACAGCTTCAACTGGAACGCGGCAGGGCCCTCGCCGTTATCACTGCGAAGCCGCAAACCGACCCACCGCCCCACGCGGCTTCGTATTAGCCCCCCAAAGAAAGCGGCCCGCCGCCCGGGCCGCTTTCGCTTTTCCGTATGCCCTTTGCGTTTCCCGCCGCTGTGAGTAACGCTTCAGTTCGGGCAAGCATCGGCGGGGCACATGACCAAAACAAGCGGCGCACTCGTGGCGAAAAAGATGGCGAACGCGCTGATCCCTGAGGCGGAAGCGATCGACGTTCTCAAGATCACGTTTGCGGGGCTCGGCCTTGTCGGGAAAGCTCTGGGGCATGGTGGCGGCGACCCAATCGAGACCATTCGCAGAGCGTACGGCGGCCTTTGGGTTGGCGGCGAAGCCTTGCTCTATGAGAAGGCGTTGGAGTTCAAACCGAACGCCATGAACCGGGCGGTCCATAAAGGCGACATGAGCTTCAGGATCGCACTTCGAGACATCGACGCGGTCACGGACCGCTTTGGCCTCGTGTCGGGCATCATTGATCTCGAGTGCGGTGGCGCAATCGTCTCAATCCGAACGTTCGGCGCGAAGCAGTTCGCGGATGAGATCAGACGGCGATCACCGAATGCCGAGCAACGCTAGCGCGCAAATGCTTGGTGCAGCAGCGCCATTTGGTTCGACACGACATTCGCGGGCTCTTCGCCGCCCTCGTACATCGTCTCGTCGAGACGGCGCACGCGTTCGTAGATCGCGCCGCCGCGGATGATCAGACTCTTCAGCGCCTCGGGGAGTTCGTCGCTGCCGGCAAAGCTCGATGTCGGCTGCGGCTCACGGGAGATGAGGCGATACTTCTCGCTGGAGGCTTCCGCCAATTGGATCTCGCCATCGCGCACCGCGCGCTGCACGAGCAGCCACGAGGCGACCTGCATGAGGCGCGTCGTGAGCCGCATGCTCTCGCCCGCATAAGCAAGCGCGGCGGCGCGTGAGAGACGCTTCGAAGAAGCGCGGCCAGGGCCATCAAGGTAGGCCGCGGTTTCCTCAACCAGGCCCATGCCTTCCTTGAAGGTGCGCTCGAAAAGCTCCGAACGGGCGAAATCAATCGCCCGTTGCGCGTCCAAAGGCGCCCTTTGAGGAGAAGTCTGGTTCGTATCGGTCATGAGCCCAAGAAGGTCGCAAGGCGCGGGCCGTCTTAGACGAAAGCCGGGCGCGATGGGTTAAGAAGGCGGCGCTCCGAACACAGAATCCGCGGCCGCGCGCTGGGCGCGCTTGGCTTTGATCGCAGTCTCGCAAAGTTGAATTTCCGCTTTGAGCTTTTCAATGCGAGCTTCGAGTTCGTCGATCGAGGCGTTCTCCAATTGCTGATCGAGCGGAGCCGCCTTCTTCACGGGCGACGCAAAAGGATCGTCGTCGATCATGGGCCAATCTCCTCGGGGCGAGTATAACCGGGATCGAGCGTCAATTTAAGGGAGGCGTGCGTGCTGAAACCGGGAACGATGCGGAAGGTCATTCACGCGCCAGACAAGCCGCTATCCCTTGTCAGCGACGACGTTCCCAAGCCCGGCGACCATGAAATCCTGATCCGCGTCGAAGCGGCTGGCGTGAACCGCCCCGACCTCATGCAGCGCGCCGGCCTCTACCCGCCTCCGCCCGGCGCACCGCCTACGCTCGGGCTCGAAGCGGCGGGCGAAGTCATGGAGGTGGGCCACGGCGTCAGCCGCTGGCATGTCGGCGATAAAGTCACAGCACTGTTGGCAGGCGGCGGCTACGCCGAGTACGCAACCGCGCACGAGGGTTCGGCGCTGCCGATACCGGCGGGTTTTTCCATGGTGGAGGCGGCGGCACTGCCGGAAACGGTGATGACTGTCTGGGCCAATGTGTTCGAGAGCGGCGCGCTGAAGCAGAACGAAACTCTGCTCGTACATGGCGGCGCCTCAGGCATCGGCACGACGGCCATTCAGATGGCGAAGGCCTACGGCGCGCGCGTCATCGCGACAGCGGGCGACGCCGACAAAGTGAAACTGTGCGAGAAGCTGGGTGCGACGCGGTGCATCAATTATCGCACCGAGGACTTTGAGATGGCTGTGCGCGATCTTGGCGGCGCCGATGTCGTGCTCGACATGGTGGGCGGCCCTTACATTCAGAAGAACCTGGATGTGCTCAACGATCAGGGCCGCATCGTTATGATCGCCTTCCTGCAAGGCCCAACGGCGCAACTCAATCTGATGCGGATGATGCTGAAGCGGCTGACGCTCACAGGCTCGACGCTGCGATCCAGAAGCGCTGATGAGAAAGCGCGCATCGCCAAACAGGTGGAGCGCCACGTTTGGCCATGGCTGGAAGCGGGCCGCGTGAAGCCGGTGATCGACAGCACTTTCCCGCTCACTGAAGCGGAACAAGCGCACGCGCGCCTGCAAAGCGGCGCGCATGCGGGGAAAATCGTGCTGACGAACTAAGGCTTGGCGTTCGGCGAGCTCACGGGCTCGCCCTTCTGCGCGCGCTCCGCGCCGCCGAAGACATCCTCTTCCTCGACCGGACGCTTGCCGCCCTTTGGGCCCGGCGTGGTAGGCGTCGCGCCGGGCTTCACGCCGGACTTCGCATTCTTCTGGCTTTCGGGTTGGCGTGGCTCGGCCATGGAAATCTCCTTGTTAGGAGAACAGGCTCCGGCCACCGGCGTTCCGGCCCTCACCATGCCGAGAAGTTCCCGTTACAGATGTCCAAAACGTAACGCCAACTTCACAAGAGGACGAAAGCGATTGTCGCCGCTTGGGTATAGGCTGGTTCCCGTGTGGGGGCGCCGCACGAAGTGTCAGCGCCTCGAAAACGGGGAGGCGCATATGCGCAAATTGCTCACGACTGCGGCGCTGGCGGCCTTGGCCGCGGGCGTTGCGACGAACGCAAACGCTACTGAGGGATGGTATGGGCGCGCCGATGTCGGCGTGAGTTTCGATGCAATCGCCGATGATGGCGTCGAGAACGATCTCGAAGATGCCGTGATCTATTCTGCCGGTGTCGGTTATGCGTTGCCCTACGGCTTCCGCGTGGAAGGCGAGCTTTCCTACCACGACAATGAATTCTCTCCGGCCTCGCAGGAGATCAACGCGACGGCGCTGATGGTCAACGCGTACTACGACTTCAATCGTGGCGGACGCTTCGAGCCATATCTCGGCGCCGGCGTGGGCTACGCCAACTACGATCTCGACTTCAATGGCGATGAAGACGCCGTCGCTTGGCAGGCGCTGGCGGGCGTCGCGATCGGCCTGACCGACCGCCTCGATCTCGATGTCGGCTACCGCTTCTTCAACATTCCCGAAGCCGATTTCAGCGGCACCGATGTGTCGCTGGAAGAGCAATCCATCATGGTCGGCATTCGCTGGCAGTTCGCGAGCTCGGCGCCACCGCCACCGCCGCCACCGCCGCCGTATGTCGCGCCGCCGCCACCACCTCCGCCAGTGGCATCCTCTGTGTGCCCGACGTCGGAATTCGTCGTGTACTTCGAGTGGGATCGCTCGAACCTCAACCAGTCGGCAATTGAGACGATCGATGCGGCGGTCAACCGTGCGCGTCAGTGCAACGTCGGTGGCGTCATCGTCGTCGGCCACACCGATACGTCGGGTTCGCCAACTTACAATCAGGGCCTCTCCGAGCGGCGCGCTGGCGTCGTGCGCGACGCACTTGTCGCCCGCGGCATCGGCGCGGGCTCGATCCAGACACAAGCGCGCGGCGAAACCGATCTCGCCCGTGCGACGCGAGACGGCGTGCGTGAGCCGCTCAACCGCCGCACCGCAGTGACGATCAGCTTCCGCTAATCGCTCGCCTCGCGGCAGAACTAAGCGCGGGCCTGGCCAAAAGCCGGGCCCGTTGCTTTAGTTGCGGTGTCCCGTCCAGCCTGGCCCTCGCACCACGCGGCCGGGCTTGGCGCCGGTGTGTTCGCCATCGCGCAACACTTGCACGCCGTTGACGAACACGTCGCGTACGCCTGTTGAGTACACGTGCGGCTCAGCGAACGTCGCGTGATCGGCGATTGTCGCCGGGTCGAAGACTACGACATCGGCGTAATAACCGGCGCGCAACAGGCCACGCTCACGAATGGCGATGGATTGCGCAGGCAAGCTGGTCAGACGGCGGATCGCCTCTTCCAGCGGCATCAGCCGCCGCTCGCGGACGTAGCGGCCGAGGAAACGGGCGACATTGCCGTAGGCGCGTGGGTGCGCGTTGAATTGCAGGAACGCGCCTTCCGGGGCCATTGAGCCAGCGTCCGATCCAAGCATCGTGTAAGGCCAGCGCAGATTGCGCTCAAGGTTCTCTTCGCTCATCAGCACATACGCGGTATCGACGCGCGAATTGTCGGCGATCACCAGATCGATGATGGTGTCTTCAGGGCTCGTGCCGCGGGCGGCGGCGACCTGCGCGAGCGTTTGGCCGGTGTAGCCGCGCAGCTCCGGATTGCGGAATCCGATGAGGATCACGTCCTCAGGGCCGCGCGTGAGTTGATAGAGGCTCTCCCAGCCCACGGCGGGCGCGCGCATCTCGGCAAGCACCCGCGCGCGGATCGCCGGATCACGCAGGCGCGCCACCCATGCGTCATGACCGCCCTCTTGGACCCATGGCGGCATCGCCGCGTCGAGACCCGTCGCCCCGGCGAGGTAAGTATAAACGTCCGCCGTCACATCGAGCCCTTCGGCGCGTGCAGCGTTGAGCCGTGCGATCCCCGCTTCCGACAAGTCCCAGTTCGCCTCGCCGGCTGGCTTCAAATGATAGACCTGCGCGCGGGCGCCGGTGGCGCGGGAGATCGCAATCAGTTCATCGAGCGCTTCGAGATAGTGATCGCCCTCCGAGCGGATGTGCGAGATGTAGCCGCCGTTGAACTCACGCGCGGCGGCGACGAGCGCAATGAGTTCGTCAGTCTTTGCATAGAACGCCGGCGCATAGATGAGCGACGACCCCACACCCAACGCGCCTTCGCGCATGGCTTGGCGCACCAGCTCTTGCATGCGCGCGAGCTCTTCGGGCGTTGGCGGGCGATCCGCTTCACCAATCTCGTGCACCCGCACCGTGGTCGCGCCAACATAGCTCGCGACGTTGGTGGACACGCCGCGTTCCACGAGGTGATCGAGGTATTGGCCCAGCGTCGTCCAGGTCGGGTCGAAACGGATGTAGCTTTGCTGACGGATCATGTCGGCGCGCATGGCTTCGTTGATCGGGCCCATCGACCAGCCTTCGCCCATCACCTCCAGCGTCACGCCCTGACGGATGTCACTCTGCGAGCGACCGTCCTCGATCAAAGATTCCGTCGACCAGGAGAGCATATTGATGAAGCCGGGCGCGACCGCCATGCCGCGCGCATCAATGCGCCGGGCCGCCGGAACGCCAGCGAGATTGCCAATCGCCGCGATGCGATCGCCGCGAATGCCGACATCCGCTTGTACTGGCGCCGCGCCTGAACCGTCATAGACGGCGCCGTTGGCGATGATGACGTCGTACCGCTCCGCGCTCTGCGCGCCCGCGCACGCGGTGACCGAAAACGCCGCGAGAGCGGCAATAACCAAACGGCGCAACATGGCGTCCCCCAAACTTGCGCCCGGCACCTTCAGCGCATTCAGCGCGACAGCCAATAGGGAATGTTCAAGAGCCCGCCTCACGCGGCGATTGCGTCAAAGACCATCCGCCCCGTTCGACCAATGCGGCCGCCGCCTTGGTCACGTTGTAAGCGTGATAGAGGACAAGCAGCGACAGTAGAATGAGAACGATTGTGCGGTTGCGAATGATTGCCGCGGCGAAGGTGAGCACCACGAACATCACCGCGCCGACCCAGCGGTACTCCGGCAGCAATACCTGCAACTCGCCGCTCGGCGCCGTGAGCGCAACGAAGGTGCCGATCATCAGCAAGTTCGCGCCAAGCACACAGAACATGATGAGGCTTCGGTTCTTCCAAAAGTGGTCGTCGAGGTTGGGCGAGGCCTTTGCATCGCGTGGGAAGACGAGCGCGGCGGCCATGTAGAAGGTACTGGCGACGACGAGGCCTAGGATGAGCAGCGCGAAGTTGAACGGCGCGGGGCGGAAGATGGACCAGGCCTGCACCCAGAACGTGGCGATGTCGGCAGCCACGAAGATGGCCAGCAGCGGCGTCAGCACGCCGAACTTCACACTCTGGCGTTCATGCAGCACGCGGGCGAAGCCGCCCACCAACTCGGCCACCGAAAAGCCGAGCAGCAGCCCGTAGAAGCTGAAGAAGAACTCGAATGCGCTCATGGGCCCCGTCGACGTTAGCGAGCGCCAGTTAAGTGCGATTTCCCGCACGCGTCACCCGAATCCAGCCTTCCCTTCCGCTAACCTCGGCGCTATATCGCCCTCAACTGACTTCGTCCGCGCCCGGATGCGTCAGCCCGTTGCACCAGATGGCTAGCGCCTGGCGACGACGCCGGGCGCTTTTGCATATCTGGAGCTTTGCCAATGACCTCGAACGTGCTGATGCCGAAGGCCACTGCCGTTTGGCTGATCGAAAACACCTCGCTCGGGTTCAACCAGATCGCTGAATTCTGCGGTCTGCACCCGCTCGAGGTCCAAGGCATCGCCAACGAAGACGTGGCCAAGGGCATTCGCGGCGTCGACCCGATCGCCGGCGGTTTCCTATCGCGCGAAGAGATCGCCAAGGGCGAGGCCGAAGAAACCTACAAGCTAAAGCCGCTCGAGCAGAAGCGCATCGACCTGCCGCAAGTGAAGAAGAAGGGCGCGCGCTACACGCCGATCGCCCGCCGCCAGGATCGCCCCGACGCCATCTCGTGGTTCTTGAAGAACCACCCGGAAGTGCCGGACTCCAAGGTCGTGAAACTCATCGGCACGACGAAGGCGACGATCGAGCAAGTGCGCAACCGCACCCACTGGAACAGCTCGCAGATCAAGCCGGTCGATCCGGTGACGATCGGCCTGTGCAGCCAGATCGAGCTCGATGCGGTTGTCTCCGAAGCCGCCGCCGCGAAGTCCCGCAAGGACGCCCGCGATGCGAAGGCGCAAGCGAAGACACTGAAGGGCGCGCAGGAGACGGTGCCGCCGGAAACGTACGAACAGCCCGCGCCGAGCGACGAGGCCTAATCAGCCTGGCCGCGTCCAGATAAACAAGGCGCAGAGCGCGAGCACCGCCGCGGCCGCCGCCAGCGCGAGCACGCCTGGCCGCGCCAGCGCGAAGAGCGTGAGGCCAACCGCCATACCGGCGCTCGCCATAAGTTTGGCGGGGAGCGCGATGGCGCCGCGCTCCCGCCAAGCCCGCACCGGCCCGCCGATGAAGTTGAACGATAGCAGCCAAGCTTCAAGACGCGGGCTCGCGTAGGCAAAGCAGCCAGCGGCCGCGATAAAGAACACCGTCGACGGCATCAGCGGCACGACGGCGCCGATCACGCCCAGCGCGACGCACACGAAGCCGACCAAAGCAACCAGCGGTCGAAGCAATGGGCGGTTCGGAGGCATCGGCGACATATAGGCAGCCACTCGGAATGCCCATATGCAAATCGCCACGTTTGCGCTGTGCGATCTTGCGCCAAAGCACGCAGGCGGCACGTCGCCGCCTGCGCTTTCGGTCTCTACCAGTCACCCAATCCGGGGCACACGCCGATTGGCGTCTCGATTGAGTACGGCGACGTTTCGCCGGTGACCTGCGGCGTGACGATGTACAGATCGTTTTGGCAGTACTGGCGATACTCGCCGACGCGGTAAGTGTACGAAGCGTCGCTGTAGAAGACGACCTCGTAGTAGAAGCTGGATGCATGCGCGAACCCCGCTGCAATCGCCGCGATCGCAACTGCGCCAGCACACACGGCGCCGATGAGAGTCTTCCGCTTCATGGATATCCCTCCAATCCCAGCCGCGTGTAGAGGGTATATCAAAACACGTTTCAGTTGTGCGCTATTGCGACAAGTTTAGCGGATAACGCTCATCGGGAAGCGTCACGCAAATCTGCGTTAGCGCCGCCACACCTCACGCAACACGCGATCTCGCCCGCAGCCTGCGCGGTACATGGCGTACTGCCCAGGATTCCGCTGCGCGTAGTCGCGGTGATATTCCTCAGCTTCAGTGAAGGGCCCCAGATTGAGGATCGGCGTGATCACCTGGCCGTTCACGGCGTCGCTAGCAATGATTGCGCGCTTGCTCGCTTCCGCATCGGCCCGCTGCGAGGGCGTGACGAAGATCGCAGGGCGATAGCTTGAGCCGCGATCGCAGAACTGTCCGCCGTTGTCGGTGGGATCTGTGAGGCGCCAATAGCGATCCACGAGTTGGCGATAGGTGATGACGCTCGGGTCGAAGCGGACGCGCACCGCCTCGAAGTGGCCCGGGTGGTTTTCGTAGGTCGGGTTGGCGTTGCGGCCGCCGGTGTAGCCGCTCATTACCGACAGCACTCCTGGGATAGCGCCCATGTCGTGCTCCATGCACCAGAAGCAGCCGCCGGCGAATACCGCCTCCTGCTGACCGCCCGGCAAAGGCTCTTGCCGCGGCTGCTGCGCCGATGACGTTTCGGACGAACAGGCGGCGACCAAGAATAGCAGGCTTGCGAAGAGAGTGCGGATCATGCCCGGTATACGGGCAGCGTCCGCGTTCGGTTTCAAGCAACCAACGCCGCATCACAGCCGTATAAGGCTCGGACCCGGAGCCCACTCATGAAACTCATTCCCGCCCTGCTCGCCGCCGCCCTCGCCGTTGTTGGTGGCGCCGGCGTCTACGCCTATGCCCAGCAGCGCACTAGCGCGCCCGCACAAACAGAACGCTCACAATCGGCGCTCGAACGTCTGCGCGATTGGGTCATGAACAATAACGGCACCGAACGCGCGTTCGACAATGAGTACTGGGATCACCACGAAACCGGCATTTACGTCGAAGCCCGCACAGGCGAGGCTCTGTTCGTATCGACTGACAAGTTCGACAGCGGCTCGGGTTGGCCAAGCTTCACGCGGCCCGTCGATCCCAACAACATCATCCTGCGTGAGGACAACGCCATGGGCATGCGCCGCATCGAAGTGCGCTCGCGACGCGGCAATCACCATTTGGGTCACGTCTTCGATGATGGCCCGCGCGCCTCAGGCGGCCAGCGCTTCTGCATCAACAGCTGCGCCATCCGCTTCATCCCGCGCTCGCAAATGGAAGCACAAGGCTATGGGCGGTATTTGGGGCTCGTTGACGGCGCAGCGCCGCCGCGTGCGCGCTGATCTTGGGCAATAAAAAAGCCGGCGGGAGCCGGCGGTTTTGAACGCAACACGGGCGCACGCTCAATTTCTTCGAGGGAATTGAGCGCTGCCCGTTAGATCACGCCGCAAAGAGTCGCGGTCAGTGATGCTCCGCGGTCTGTCGGAGCTGTTCGATTTCTTCCTTCAATTTGAGTTTTTGGCGTTTCATCGCCGTAAGCCGCGTCGCATCAACAGAAGGATGCTGGGCTTCAGTTTTGATGATTACGTCGAGATCACGATGGCGCGCGTCAAGTTCGCGCAGCCGCTGCTCGATAGCCATCGAAGGCGCCTCCTTTAGCTTTGGCGACTCCGAGGATGCTCCCCTTTTTGGGTGTTGTCTCCTTACATCATCAACAAAAATAAACTTTCTTGACGGTGCCTGATTCTAGCCGAGAATTTCACCACCTCTCGCCGCTTTACAGCGCCCAAGAGGCGTGTCTTAGCTCACATTTCGCGTGCGCGGGCGGGGCCGCGCGCGGAACCGCGGACGCAGTGAATGGATTCCGAAGACGGAACCGGCTTCGACATTAACGACACGCCGGAACGACGCGCGCTCAAGACCCGCCTCATGGAATACCGCGAGGAGCATCGCGCCCTCGACTCTGCCATTTTTGCCCTCCAGGAACAGAGCGGTGGGGATGCGCTGCAGCTCGCCAGGCTGAAAAAGCGCAAGCTCGTTTTGAGGGACCAGATTAAATGGATCGAGGATCGGCTGACGCCGGACATCATCGCCTGAAAGCATGGGCGAGTGGCGCGGCATTGCTGGCGGCGATGACGCCCGCAGCGGCGTTCGCGCAGGATGCTGACCGCGACAACAAGGGCGTGTTCTCGATCGCCGTCGAGAACGACAGCCTCTCCTCCGGCGCCGACCGCAACTACACGTCGGGCATCAAGCTCGCTTACGTCAGCCAAGTCGATGAAGTGCCCGGTTGGCTTGAAGGCACAAGCGGACTGACGCGCACCTTTTCGGGCTCCGATCCGGATTTCTGGGGCGTCGCAATCGGCCACTCGATCTTCACGCCGGAAGACATCAGCGCCAACCCGGCGCCGGCGGATGAGCACCCCTACGCCGGCTGGCTCTACATGCAGATCATGATCGGCGCCGAAGAGGATCGCGAAGACGGGCGCGAGCCGCGCTATCTCGACACCTACGAACTCGAACTCGGCATCACCGGCCCCTCGGCGATGGGCGAGGAAGCACAACGCGGCATCCACGAATGGCTGGGCGCGCCGGATCCGCAAGGTTGGGACAGCCAGCTTAATGACGAACTGGCGTTCGCAGTGTCGTTCGACCGCCGCTGGCGCCCGCCGTGGGCGCGGCTCTCCACCGACATCGGCGGACTAGAATTCGATCTGACGCCAAACGCCGGCGTCACTTTGGGCACATTGCGCACCGAAGCGCGCGCGGGTGTTGCGGCGCGCATCGGCTGGCGGCTGGACAATGATTACGGACCGCCGCGCGTGCGGCCGTCGCTCTCCGGCGTTGAGCACTTCAGTGGCGGGCCGCTGTCGTGGCAAGTGTTCGCCGGCGTCCAAGGCCGCGCGGTGGCGCACAACCTCTTCCTCGATGGCAACACGTACGAAGACAGCGCCTCCGTCGACCGCAATCCCTACGTCGCCGACTTCCAGACCGGCTTCTCCGTCAGCGCCGGCGATTGGCGGCTCGCCTACACCTATGTGTGGCGGACTGAGGAGTTCGAAGCGCAAGGCGCGCGGCAGGATTTCGGTGCGCTAGCCATCAGCGTGCGGCTGTAATAACGGCCTTCGCCGGCACCGCGGTTCGACTCCGGCCGCGCGGCGCGCTACCGATTGCCGGGATTAGGGGGAGCGGATCATGAGCTTCTGGGACAGCGTCTTCACCGTCGTCTTCGGTTCACGGCGCACGCCGCCAAAACCCGCACCGGCGCCGCGACCCGCCCCAGCGCCGCAATCGCAGCCGCGGCCGGCTCCGCCGGTGAACACGACGACACCGCAACCGGCGCCGCCGCCACAACCCGCGCCTACCCCTGCTCCAGCGCCCACACCGCAGCCGGCGCCAGAGCCACCTCCCGCGCCGCAACCCGCACCGGAACCAACGCCTCCGTCCGCACCGCAACCCGCGCCGGAGCCACAACCGACACCGCCGCAACCTGCGCCAGCACCACAACCTGCGCCGGGTGCGCCGGCCACCATGATCGCGCTCGGATGCGTGGACGCGGAAGTGAGCGAGGATCAATGCGCGGCGTATCTGGCCACTGTCGAACGCACGACGCGCGCGAAGCTCTCGGGCGTCGTTGACAAGCTCGACAAGGTGAAGCTCACGCGCATGCCAGCGTCGAACGGCGCCATAACTGTCGCGCAGCTGCAGCAAGCGCTGACGCAGATCGGCTTCTTCCCGGGCGGACGCGCCGACGGTATTTGCG
>CADEDT010000056.1 GCA_902826145.1 uncultured Caulobacteraceae bacterium | reverse complement strand
CCTGCGCCATCAGCGCGCCCTCGTGGAAGCCGCAGAGGATGAGCTTCAGCTTGCCCGGATAAGTATTGATGTCACCTATGGCGAAGATGCCGGGCTCGCTGGTTTCAAACTTCTCGGTGTCGACCGGGATCAGATTCTCGTTGAGGTTTAGGCCGAAGCTCGCGATTGGCCCCAGCTTCATGGTCAGGCCGTAGAACGCGAGCAGATCCGTGCAGGCGATGTCGTAAGCGCCCTTTTCCTTGGTGAAGCAATTCACCGCGCTGATCTGGCCATCGGCGCCGGCGACGCCTTTGAGATCGGTGATTTCCAAACGCACTTTGCCTTCGGCAACGAGCTTGCGCATCTGCGCAACCGAATGCGGCGCGGCGCGGAAATCGTCGCGGCGGTGAACAAGCGTCGTGCTCTTGGCGAGCGGCTGCAGATTCAGCACCCAATCGAGCGCGCTATCGCCGCCGCCGGCGATGACAATGTCGCGGCCGCGGAAGCGCTCCATCTGGCGCACGGCGTAGTGCACCGTATTGCCTTCGAACGCTTCGATGCCTTCGATCTTTGGCTTGCGCGGCACGAACGAGCCGCCGCCTGCAGCGATAACCAGCACCGGGGCGGCGATCGTCGTGCCGAGTTCGGTGCGCAATTTGAACCTGCCGTCCGGCAAGCGCTCAAGCGCTTCCGCCATTTGGTTCAAGTGGAATGTCGGCTTGAACGGCGCGATCTGTTCGAGCAGCGCGTCCGTCAAACCTTGGCCGGTGACGATCGGCAGTGCCGGAATGTCGTAGATCGGTTTCTCAGGATAAAGCTCGGCGCACTGGCCACCTGGGCGATCAAGCACGTCGACGATATGCGCCTTGAGATCGAGGAGCCCCAGTTCGAACACCGCAAACAACCCGACGGGCCCGGCGCCGACGATGATCACGTCAGTTTCGTAGGCCTCACCAGGCGTGGCGGAGGCAACTTTGTGCGGCGCGACCGGCGCAGTCATCTAACGATCTCCAGGGCGGTTCGGCAGCTTTTGCGGTGCCCTGACCGCGTTGTCCATCGCCGCTAGCGCAATTTAGGCATCCGTGTGGCGCAGTGCAGCGCGACGAGCCCTCGCGGGCCATTTGTTGACGCAAGGCGGCGATGACCTCGCCGCGCTTTGCCGCTAGGTTCGGCTCATGAAAGCGCTCTCTGGCCTCTTCGCCGCGGCTCTAGCCACACTCTTCTTCACAGCCGTGCCGGCTTTTGCGCAGGCGCAGTGGGACAATGTCTCCCGCATCGTCGCCATCGGCGATCTAGAGGGCGACTACGAGAAGTTCACAGACATGCTGCGCACCGCGCAGCTCATAGACGCGCACGACAACTGGTCGGGCGGCACGGCGCATCTGGTGCAGCTGGGCGATATTCCCGATCGTGGACCGAACAGCCGCATGATCATGGACCTGCTGATGCGGCTTGAGCCGCAAGCGCGCCGCGCGGGCGGCTACGTGCATGCGCTGATCGGCAATCACGAAGCGATGAACGTCGAAGGCGATCTGCGCTACGTGCATCCGGGAGAGTACGCGGCATTCGTGACGCGGAACTCTACCCGTGAACGCAATCGCTACTATGACCGCTATGTCGCGGCGCTCCGCGCCAATCCCCCGCCTAGCGGCTTGCCCACGTTTGACGCGGCGTACCGCACACAGTGGAACCAGGAACATCCGTTAGGCTGGGTGGAGCACCGCAACGCGTGGGCGCCGACGGGACATTACGGGCAATGGATCGCGAGCCATGACGCCGTGATCCGGATCAACGACACGCTCTTCCTGCACGCGGGGCTCGGATCGGCGTTTGCCGCCGCGCCGCGCGAGGGCATGAATGACGCCGTGCGCCTGAATGTGCGCGGACAAGCGTCACCTGCGTTTCCCGATATTCAGCACAATCAGGAGGGCCCGCTTTGGTATCGCGGCCTTTCGCAGAACCCGGAAGCAACCGAAACCGCGAACCTAGAGAACGTGCTCCGCGGTCAAGGCGTGGCGCGGGTAGTCGTGGGCCACACCAAGGTGACTTCGACGGTGCTTCCACGATTCAACGGACGGGTGCTCGTCGCCGACATCGGCGTGCCTGGCAGTCATTCAGACCCGCACGCCTTCCTCATCTACGAAAATGAAACATGGGTGACAGTGCATCGCGGCCAGCGTGTGCCAATCACAGCATCAACCCCGCAAGAAACCTGCGCCTATCTCGGCCGCATCGCCGGGCTTGATAACGGCTCTGGACCGGTCGCTGAACTCGCGCGCACGCAGTGCGCGGCACCGACTGCCGCCACGACTAGCGGCGGCAGTTTTCAATGATCTGGCGCTGGAAGCGCTGCGGGTCATCGAGGATCTGGTAGAATTCCTCGATGTATTGCCGGGCCGAGCGGCGGCGTGCTTCTGAAAGCCGGTTCTCGCCATCGATCACCGCTAACAGCTGCGAGCGTCGTGAGCGGAAGTGCTCGGCCGCTGCGGGCGCCTGGTCGTTGTAGCGGCAGAGCCCGCGATAGTAGCGCTGGCGCACGCTACGAACGGGAATGCCCTCCGGCGGCACTGCGTAGGGCGCACTGACGAAACCGGAATAGTCGAAATCGTAGGGCACGGGGATCACGCTCTCGCGCGACGTTTCATTCGCTGCCAACAGCTTGCCATTGTGGCAGCACTCCTCGCCGGGCGGACCTTGCACCATGTCCCAGTCGAGGTTGCCGATCATGAATTGGAATAGGCCGACGATGGCAGCCTGTTCGGCGGCAAGCTGTGTCGACCGCACTTCACCGGATTGAACTTCGAGCGCAACCCGGCGATTGCGACGCGCGAGATCGTCCACATCCTCAATCAGGAAATTGAACTGGACCTCGTCTCGATTGCGCTCGGTATCGCGAAACGTCGTGCGCACCGGGCGAACGCGGAAGCTCAGCGGCGTGATCTCATTGTAGAGGCGATAGGTCGTGTATTCGAGGATGGTGACTTGTTCAAAGTTGTCGCTGGAACGGCAGCGCGTCACCAGCTTCAACTTGTTTTGTCCCTGCATCACCGTGCCCTGACGCTCACCGTCCAGGTTCAAAGCAATCGGTGGGAATGTGCAAATCCCACGCGTGCGCCGAGAAAATCCACGCGCTGAGATCTGCATATCGAAGCGCCGGCCATCAATAGTCAGCGCGGCTGGGAAAGGATCGGTGCTGCGCGGCGCGGCTCGCACGAGGTCGCCGATTGGACCCTCTATGAGGATCGGGAGCTCAGAATTTTCGGAGAACAATGCGGTCTGCGCCGAGGCCGGCGCGACCGCCAACAGCGCGGAAAGAAAAACACCCGCAGCAACCCACTTCCCCATCTCCACCTCCGCGCGTCCCACTAGCACCTTAAGCCAGAATGGTCGGAGTGGAAGCGCCCAGGGTCACTTGGCCATCTCGGATTTTGCGTCCGACCCGCCTTGTCTCAAAGGCCGCTGGGTGCATGGTGCGCAGCCAAGGAGTTCCGAATGACTTCGCTGCCTCAGCAAGGCGCGCCATGGAGCGATCTCGAAGCGCGCATGCGCGAGCTGGCGCAGGGTGACGCCAATTGGCGCGACGGGCGCACGGGCATGTACGTGTTCAACGCGGGCGAAGAACTGGAGCGCGTGCAAAAGGCTGCGTACGCGATGTTCTCGGCCGAGAATGGGCTCGGGCCGGCGGCGTTTCCGAGCTTGGCGCAAATGGAGCGCGAAGTCGTCGGCTCTGGGCTCTCGCTACTGAACGCCCCACCCGGCGCCGCGGGCTCAATGACGAGCGGCGGCACGGACTCGATCTTCCTCGCTATAAAGGCCGCGCGCGACCACGCGCGAGCGAAGCGTGGGTTGAGCACAAACCTCAACATCGTAGCGCCCCACACCGTGCATCCGGCCTTCGACAAAGCCTGCATGGTGATGGACATCGAGCTGCGGCGGATATCCGTGAAGGGCCACCTTGCGGATGTCGAGGCGATGGGCGCGGCGTGTGATGCGAACACACTGATGCTCGTCGGCTCAGCGCCGTGCTTTCCGTTCGGCCTGATCGATCCCATCGAAGAGCTAGGCGAACTGGCGGAAAGCAAAGGCGTCTGGTTGCACGTCGACGCTTGCGTCGGCGGCTATATCGCGCCATTCGTGCGCATGAATGGCGCGAACCTGCCGCCGTTCGACTTTGGCGTGCCAGGTGTGTGGTCGATCTCGGCCGATCTGCACAAATACGGCTACGCTTCGAAGGGCGCCTCCACGGTGTTTTTCCGCAGCGAAGGGTTGCGCGAGTTCATGACCTTCGACGCCGGCCCATGGCCGCTCGGACGCATGATCACGCCCACGCTTTCCGGCACGCGGCCCGGCGGCGCCATCGCCGCAGCGTGGGCGGTGATGAACCATCTGGGCGTCGACGGTTATCGCGAGAAGCAACGCGCCGTAACGGAAGCGCGCGCCAAGATTGAAGCGGGCGTTACCAAGCTCGGCTTTCAGGTTCTCGGCCGGCCGCAACTCGGCATCATCGCCTTCGCGCACCCTGAGGTCGACGCCTTCCAGCTCTACGCGCAGATGTACAAGCGTGGTTGGCACACGGCGGCGCTGGTCGAGCCGCATGCCTTGCATCTGATGCTCTCGCCGAAGCATAACGAAGTCGCGGGGCAATATCTGGCCGACCTCGAAGCGTCACTGCGCGAGTTCACCAATGAGGCGCTCGCGCCGAAATACGCAGGATGACATGACGCTCTCGTTCGACTTCTACTTCTCATTCCGCAGCCCCTATTCGTATCTCGCGACGCCCCAAGTCGAAGAGCTGATCGCGCGCTACGATCTCGCGCCACGCATGCGCATCGTCACGCCGATCGCCATCCGCATTCCCGGCTTCTTCAAGAGCGTGAACCCGCTTTGGCCGCCCTATCTGCTGCGCGACACGTTCCGCATCTCCCAGATGCACAACATTCCATATCGCTGGCCGCGGCCTGACCCGATCATCATGGATATCGGCAGCGGCGAGGTCGCGGCCGATCAGCCTTATATCCACAATGTCAGCCGAATGGGCGTGGCGGCGGAGCGCGAGGGCAAGGGCTTTGCGTTCGCGCGGCGCGCGTCGCACGCGATCTGGTCTGGCGAAGTCGAAAATTGGCACGAAGGCGACCACCTGGCCCGCGCCGCCGCCGACGCCGGACTGAACCCCGAGAAAATTGCCGCTACGGTTCGGGATGAAGCTGGCGCTCTCGCTGCGGAGATCGATCGGAACATCGCGGATCAAAAGACTGCCGGGCACTGGGGGGTGCCGCTGTTCGTGTTCGAACATGAACCTTTCTTTGGACAAGACCGGCTCGACCATCTGCTCTGGCGTATGAAGCAAGCTGGTCTGAAAGAACGTTAGTCGTCGCAAAGTCACTACAGTTCGCAGCATCTCGCGGACTTGTGTTTGGCGTCGTCTCGGGCGCAGCAGCCACAATCGTGGCTCAGCTCGGAATCGCTCATGCTTCGACACTTGGCAGCGTTACTCTTTGCGATGGCGCTCGGCGTTGGCGCCGCACATGCGCAGCCTCGCTACGACCGAGGCCTAGAGATGCACGCGATAGCCATCGGCCTCGAAGCGCGTTCACTTGGACTCTATGTGCCATCGACGTATCGACCTGGCCAAGCCGCGCCTCTGATCATCGCGCTACACGGTCGCTTCTCTTCCGCGCAAGCATTCCACGCGATCAGCGGACTTGCGGCCGTCGCGGAAGCGAGAGGCGCGATCGTCGTTTATCCAGAGTCGCAGACGGGTGTGTGGAATGGCGGCGGTCATGCGATTCTAAATCGCCCCGGCCCACCGCCAGACGATGCAGGTTTCATCACCGCGATGATCGACGCCATTAGCGCGGACTACACGATAGATCGGTCACGTGTTTTCCTCACGGGCTTCGATAGCGGAGGCGGGTTAGCCTACGCGCTGGCTTGCCAAGGACGCATACCGTTCGCAGGGATCGCCGTGGTGAGCGTGCTCATGTGGGATTTCACACGCGACGAATGCGACACGGCGCGCGCAACACCGATGCTCATCGTGCACGGGCGCCGCGACGAGCAGGCCCCGGTTGGCGGCGACGATGCGCCAGGCACGACGGCGCGCAGGCTCGGCGCCGATGCCACAATGGCGGTGTGGAAACGCGTAAACGGCTGCGATCGCGCAACCACCACAGGACGTGAAGATAGCGCGATCTATGCGAACTGCTCATCTGGCGCCGCGCTGGCTTATGTCGGCGTACCGGGCGGTTCGCACGATTGGTTTCACACCGGCGAGCGCTATGAACTGAATCGCCAGGGCGTCGATGCGACCGCGCTGGTCGATACATTCTTCTTCGATCGCCTACGATTTCTGCTGCCGCAAGCGCGAGGCACGCTTCAACGCGCACGTTCGTGGATTGTCTACGCGCCCTCCACATACGATCCAACCAAGCCAACGCCCGTGGTCGTTCTCCTGCACGGCCGCCCGAGCAATGGCGGCGGCATGGCCTATCTCACCGGCATGAATGGCGTCGCCGAAAACAACAACTTCATCGTCGTCTATCCGGACGGCATCGACAACGAGTGGAACGCGCAGTTCGACATTTCGGCGAGCGCCGTATCCCTGTCCGGGCGCCGCTCTACACTGCCACAAGACGATGTTGGTTTCCTCCAAACGCTGATGGGCGACATCGCGCAAGACTTCAACATCGATCGCAGCCGGCTCTATCTCGGCGGCTTCTCGAACGGCTCGTTCATGACGTATCGAATGGCCTGCTCGGCTGGCGACACGTTCGCGGCGTTCGCGGCCATCAGCGCCGGACTGTACGTCGAACTCGCGCGCTACTGCAGCCGTAGCGATCCGACACCCATCCTCATCATGAACGGCACGGCCGATGGGAGTGTGCCGTACGGCGGCGTGCTGATCCCAAACCGCGACCGCGGCGATCCCATTCGTATCTCGCTCGGCGTTCAAGATACGGTCGCGACGTTTGCCCGCCGCAATGGATGCGACATGGCGGGCGAGAGCACGACCTTCGCCGAGCGTGGGGAATCACCGGGCACAAATGTCGTCCGGTTCGTGCCGCGTAACTGCCGCTCCGGCGCGGACGTCGTCCTCTACGCCATTAACGGTGGCGGCCATACTTGGCCGGGTCACCCGCGGCCGCAAATGGAGATGGGCGCCACCAACATGGACATGGACGCCGGAGAGGTCATCTGGGACTTCTTCTCCCAACACACGCTCGGGCCACGTAGCTAGCGGCGGCACGCCAGTACTTAATCCTCATTAATCCTAAGCGCTTGCCAAACCGCCTTGCCCGGACCGTGCGGCGCGGTTAAGCGTGCCGTCCGCTGGAGACGTGGCCGAGTGGCTGAAGGCGGCGCCTTGCTAAGGCGTTGTACTCGAACAGGGTACCGAGGGTTCGAATCCCTCCGTCTCCGCCAGTCCCCAATGTCACAATGCGCCGAAACGACGTGCGAGCACGGCCGGACTTGCCAAAGAAGCATGGCTCCTTGAGCGAGCCCCCGGCCAACAGCATGCTTACCGGTTAATGGATGAGCCGGATCCCCTCGACTTCCTGCGGAGGCGCGCCAACGAGTTGGCGAACACAGGCCGTTTCTCGGTCTGGCCTGAGGTCGAAGGCGTTTTGCTCCGGGAGGTTCACCCGTTGTTGGTCGGGCGTCTGGCGCGCGAGCAAGGGTTTACGGTGGCGATCGATACGCGCTGCCGCCTCGCTAAACGGATGCGCGGTCTCTAAGCGAGCATCAGTCCAACATCCTTAACTGGCGCCGCGTTTGCGCGAGCCCTTCCGACATTTTTAGTCTGAAGGGCGAATTCACCATGTCGCAACCCGCTCTGCAGCTCGTCGGCGCCGATTTGGACCAGACGAATGCAGCCGATACCGCGATGCTGTACGTGGCGGCGCCCCAGCTTGAGCCGGCCGAAGTGTCTCCGCAGTGCGAGGCTGAGCGCTTGGCCGAGCTCGCGGCCGCGTTTGCCCTGTTCGGCCTGAACATTGAGCAGCCAGGCGACGAGGAATTTCCGATAGCAACGGCTGACTTGGCGTATCGCGCCTATGAGATCGCGCCGGACGCACCGGCGAACGATTGGGCGGCCTCGAGTGCGCCGACCCTGAACCGGCGCGGCATGCACGTGTCCTCAGTTCTCCCCGTTAAGCTTCTTCAAGCGACAGACTGGGTTGTTGTTCTCTTTGCCGCACAGTTCGCTGCGATGTGGGGCGCTGGTGCGGGGCTCCTGCAGCTCTCCATGGGCCAGGCCGCTGCCTTCGTCCTTTCCGCCGTCGCGCTGAAAGGCGGCCTCTGGCTGACCGACTACTATCGCTTCACGCCGGCCCGCATCCGTGCCGAGCGCGGCATGGGCGGTCTGGCGTTGGGGGCCATCGCGGGCTTGCTCATTGCGAACGTGTTCGCACCAGACGCCCGGAGCGCCGCAGCGCTCGCCGCCACGCTGCCGTTTGCCGGCATGCTGCTCGCTGGCATTCACGCCGCTGCTGCGGTTTGGATCTCCGCCGCGCACCGTAACGGCGTCTTCGCCGAAACCATCGTGCTGATCGGCGCAACGGACGCGGCTCATCGGATCGCCGCCCGCGCCGCCAAGTCTGGCGATGCACGCGTCGTAGCCGTGGTTGACGACCGCGCTTCACGCGCACCGTCACACGTCGAGGGTGCGCCCGTGATCGGCAGCCTGGACGATCTGCTCGCGTGGGAAAGCCTGCCTCAAGTCGATCGTATCGTCATCACGGTCACGCAAACCGCTGAGAAGCGTGTGCGTGAGATGATCTCGCGTCTGCGCGTCACGCCGAACCGCGTCGACCTGCTGCTGGACTACGACACGCAGTCCGTGCGCGGCCAGCGTGTCGAGCGCTTCGGCGGCGCCGCTGTCGCTTGCGTCTCGGGCCGTCCGCATAATCACCGCCGCGCCTTCGTGAAGCGCGTTGCCGACATCGTGCTCGGTTCGCTGATCGCCGCCGCGTTCGCACTGCCGATGCTGCTCATCGCGGCTGCGATCAAGCTCGATAGCAAGGGCCCGGCGCTTTACCGCCAGCGCCGCCACGGCTTCAACAACCGCGTCATCACCGTGCTGAAGTTCCGCACGATGCGCCACGATCCGGCCGCGCCAATCCAGCAGGTTCGCGAGAACGATGCCCGCATCACGCGCGTCGGCCGTTTCCTGCGCCGCACCAGCCTCGACGAACTGCCGCAGCTCTTCAACGTGCTGAAGGGTGAGATGAGCCTCGTCGGACCGCGCCCGCACGCTGTCGGCATGAAGACGTGCGAACGCGAGCTGACGGAGATTGTCGCTGAATACGCCCATCGCCATCGCGTGAAGCCGGGTATGACCGGCTGGGCGCAAGTGAATGGCTCACGCGGGCCGGTGGCTTCAGCCGCGAGCGTTCGCCGCCGCGTGAAGCTCGACCTCGAATACGTCACGCGCGCCTCGCTCTGGCTTGACCTCGAAATCCTGGTTCGCTCAGCGCCGGTGCTCTTCGGGGACACAAAGGTCGTCCGGTGAGCACTGCGCGTTTCCTTTCGCTGGCGCCATTGCAGATCGCGCAGGCCCTGATCGGGTTCGGCGCGATCGCCGCATTCACGCGCCTGATGAGCGCCGAAGAATTCGGCCGCTACGCACTGGCGCTGTCCATCTCAATGGCGGCGCACACGCTGCTCTTCACTTGGACGGAAGCGGCGGCGTTCCGCTTCTTCGCCGCGGCGCGCGCTGAGAAGCGTCTCGCCGACCACTTCGCCACGTTGTTGATCATGGCGCTCGCGCTTGGCGGCGCGGTGCTTGTCGTCACCGCCGGCCTGCTCACGTTCGTTGATCTGCGCGACGACATCGCCGCGATTTCGCTGTTCGCTGCGACTGCGGCCGTATTGCGGTTCCTGACCCGCCTCGGCCGCGAGAGCGATCGCGCCGCACTCGCGTTCGGTCGTTATGCGGTGCTGGAGACGCTCTACCTGGTCATCGGCTTTGCCGCGGGCGTGGCCCTTCTAGTCCTGTTCGACTTCGGCGCTGCGGCGCCGTTCGCTGGCCTCGCCGCGGCGGGCGCCTTGGTTGCGCTGATTGATCTGCCCAACCTGGTGCGCCGTGCACGCGGCGGCGCGCTGTCGATCGCACGCTCTGCCGCCTACAGCGGTTACGGCGCACCGCTCGCCTTGGCGCTTGCTGTTGATCTCGGCGTGCAAGCGATCGCGCGCATGGTGCTGGCCACCGAGGCCGGCCCCGCGCCACTCGGCGCCTACGCCGCCGCATTCGGCTTGGCGCGGGCACTCGATGTCGTGTTCATGGGCGTGAGCGCCGCGTTCGCACCGCTCGTGTTTGCCGCTTACGAAGATCATGGCCGCGACGCCGCGCGCGACGCCGCACGCAGCGGCTTTGTGTTGCTCGCCGCGGTGACGATCCCCGCCAGCATCGGCCTTGCCGTCGTTGCGCACCCGCTGGCGACATTCATGGTCGGCGAAGCGCTGCGCGCTGAAACGGCGGCGGCGCTGCCTTGGCTTGCCTTGGCGACGTTGTTTTCCGGCTTCACCCTCTACTACTGGTCCGAAGCCTTCCAACTGACGCGCCGCACCGGCCAGCGCGCGCTGCTCATGCTGATCCCCGGCGCGGTGCAACTTTCGCTGACGGCCTGGTTGTCGCGCGATCACGGCGCGGTTGGCGCTGCCATCGCCGCTGCGGCTGGTGGCGTCGTGGGCGCCGCGCTGCTCGCGCTCGCTGGGCGCCGCTTGCTCGCTCTACCCGTGCCGCTCGGCGCACTTGCACGCATCTGCGCCGCCTCAGCCCTAATGGCGGCTGTCGTGCTGGGCCTCGCGCAATTGCAAGCCGGGCTGATCGTCATCGTTTCGACAGGCGTGCTCGCTTACAGCGCAGGCGTCATCGCGTTCAACGTCCTTGGCGCACGCGGCTTTGTGTTGTCAGCGCTGTCTCGCCGTTCGCCCGCGATCTCCTTCTCGGGGGCCGCCAATGTCGACTGAACAAGTCATCATCGTCCGTGATAGCGCCGAGACGCCGCGCTTGAGCGTGCTGACGCCGTTTCACAAGCACGACCCATCGGCGTTGCTGGTTGCCTTCGCCAACGCGCCGGCTGGCGTCGAATTCGTACTACTCGATGACGGCTCAGGCTCAGCTGCATTGCTGGCGAACGTCGTGGCCGCTGCATCCACAATGGGCGCTCCGGCGCGCATCATCGTGAGCGGCCCAAATCTCGGCCGCGCAATGGGCCGCAATCGGCTGATCGCCGAAGCGCGCGGCGAGTACGTGCTCTTCCTCGACGCCGACATGATGCCGGATGATCCGACGTTCCTAGCGATCTGGCTCGGCGTGATCACCACCCAAGCGCCGCAAGTCGCGTTCGGCGGCCTCTCGCTCACACGCGCTGAGCGCACGCCGGAAACAGCGCTCCACTATGCTCTGTTCGGCCACTCGGATTGCTCGCGGGCGCAAGTTCGCGCGCGCCGGGGCGCGCAGGCGGCGGCGTCCGCCAATCTGCTCATTGAGCGGGCGTTCCTGCTCGAGCATCCTTTCGACGACGGCTTCACGGGCTGGGGCTTCGAGGACGTGGATTGGGCGCTGAACGCGGCGCGCTTCACAGAGGTTCTGCACGTCGACAATCCGGCAACCCATGTCGGCCTTGACGATGTGTCGACGCTCCTGCGCAAGTCCACGGAAGCGGGCGCAAACTTCGCCCGCTTGGCGCGCAAGCACCCGAAGCAAGTTCGCCGCTTTGCGGCACATCGCGCTGCGAGCGCGCTGCGCTTCACGCCGGCGCGCCGCGCGCAGCAACGCGTCTATCGCTGGCTGGCGCGCGATCCACTCGGCGCGGCGCCCATGCGCGTGCGTTGCGCCGCGCTCAAACTGTTGCGCGCATCATATTACGCGGAGCACTTGTCATGACCGCTGCCTACGCGCCTTCGCGCGATCTCGTCAGCAAAGTTCGCCGCCGGCTCACGCAGGAGCGCCTTGCACGCCCGGCGCGTTTGGCGTTCGAGCAACCGATCCTCTCGGTGACGTTCGATGACTTCCCGGCGACGGCGGCCGATGTTGGCGCGCGCGTGCTGGAGCGGCATGGCGCACGTGGGACCTACTACGCCTCCGCAGGTATGGCGCATGTGAGCGGCCCGTGCGGTCCGGGCTTCGCACCCGCCGACATTGTTCGGTTGACCAATACCGGTCACGAAATCGGCTGCCACACGTCGACCCATGCCGACTGCGCACAGCGCGACATCTTCTCGAACCTCGACGACCTCGCGCGCAATCGCGACGCGCTACTGGCCATGGGCGCCCGTCCGCCCCGCACGCACGCGTATCCGTACGGCGAGACGACAAGCGAGTTGAAGGATAACCTGCCCGCGCGCTTTCTTTCGGCGCGGGGCATCCTGCCCGGCCTCAACGTCGGCCCCACGGACCTCGCGCAACTGCGTGCGTATCCGCTCTTCGGCGCGGGCGGCCTGGCGCGGGTGGCAAACGCGCTCACCACCGCCGCGAAGCGTAACGCTTGGGTCATTGGTTTCACGCACGATATCTCCGACACGCCATCGCCGTGGGGGACGAGCGCGGCTGACCTAGAGGATCTGCTGCGGACGGCGCGCAAACTTGGCTTCTTGGTGCTGCCCGTGACGTCCGCGCTTGAGAAAAGGATCGCATGATGCTCGTCAGCGTTCTTATCCCAACATTCCGGCGGCCAGATTCTTTCCTCCGCGCGGTGCGTAGCGTCTTCGCGCAGCAAGGCGTGAACTCGCTTGAGATCGTTGCGATCGACAACTCGCCTGAGGGGTCGGCGCTCGCCCTATTCCGTCAAATGGAAGCCGAAGCGCCCATCGCGTTTCGCTGGGCGCATGAGCCAAAGCCGGGCGTCGCGCAGGCGCGCAACGCGGCTATCAAGCTGGCCCGCGGACAGTATGTGGCTTGGCTCGATGACGACGAAGAAGCCTCGCCGAACTGGCTAGCTGCTCTGCTTGCCGCGCGTGTCACGACGGGCGCGCAGAGCGTGTTCGGGCCAGTGCGCGCACGCACGCAAGTCGAGACTGAGAACGCTGACTTCTTCGAGCGGCTCTATTCTCGCAGCGGGCCACAAGACAGTGGCCCTTCCGAACGCGCATACGGCATCGGCAATTCGCTGCAGCCTCGTGCGATGTTCGATGAACCGGCGCCGTTCGACGCACGCGCCGATCAACGCGGTGGCGAGGACGACGTGCTGTTCTCTTCCTGGGCGGACGCAGGCGCGACATTTGCGTGGGCGGCGGACGCGCACGTGGTCGAGCATCTGAGCACAGAGCGCACCCATATCGCCCACGGCTTGAAGCGCGCCTTCGCGTACGGTCAGGGGCCGTGCGAGACAGCATGGAGCGCGCGCAAATTCATAACTCTTGCGCGACATATGTGCGTCGGTGCGGCCCAGGCTGTCGTATTCGGCGCCGGCAGCGCGATCGTTGCCGCCGGTTCGACATCACGCGCACTGATCTTGCTTGATCGGGCCGCGCGCGGTGCTGGCAAAGTGCTTTGGTTCTGGGAACAGCGCTTCTACGGCCAAGCGCTCGTACGTCAGCCGGCCTGACGCAACATCCGCTCGATCGCCATCACAGGTGCGGCGGCTCCCGAATACACTAAGCCCATCAGATTGGCGCCGGCCTCGACCAGCGCATCCTTGGCGGCCATGGCGGCAGGCGCAGCGCCGCGGCCAGAGCCGACAACGAGCACAACACCATCCATGTGCGGCGCGACGCGCAGTGCGATGGAGCTCCGCTCAAGCGCAGGGGCGTCAACGACAACAAATGCGCCGCCGGCGCGTGCTACATCCCAGTAGTCCGAGCGTGCCGAGATACCTATGCGCGCACCCGTTGGCAGCGCTCGCAGATCGAACACACCCGTGTAAACGCGCGAACGGCCAATGCGGTGATAGAAGAATGCTGGCGGCGCGTTCGGAAGGTCGCGCACGCTATAAAACGAAACGCCGTTCAACGAGCCGTCGATCTTCGGGCCAAATCCGCCGTCCTCGCTCAGCGCGCGCGCCAGAGCGTTGCGCTTGAGATCGAGATCGATAGCGTAGACTGCGCCCGGACCCGCAGCATTTGCGACCGCTCGCGCAGCAGTGGTCACGCCCTCGTTGCGCTGCGCCGAAACGAACATGATGGCTCGCCCCGAACCACCTTTGCGCGGTTGCATGGCGAGCGCATCGAGCACGCCTTCAACAGAAAACGCCGGTTCGCTCATGAGCCGCCCTCAACTAGCGTAAGCGCCGGTTTGGCCTTCGTCGGCGGTGCATCTTTTTTTTCCTTCACGGGCTTTGGCGCCGCTTGTCGCGGCATCACGCCGAGCACAGGCGTTCCCAATGCACGCGCAGCGCTTGACGGTGTCGGGAAGCTGCGACGCATCAAGCCGCGCGAGAGGCCCGCCGCCAACGCGATCACACCAGCAATTAGAATGGTCACGATCATGATCGGCCAGCGCAAGCTCTTGCCTTGAGTGGGCACCGCCGCCTGCTCAAGCGGACTGATATTGTCGGTGGCGCGGCCAAGCATCTGGCTCCGCGCGCGCGCTTCTTCCGCGCGCGTAGCAAACGCCTGCGCGCTGGTCTCAAGGATCGTGCGGTCGCGCAGAAGCTGACGGAACCGAGGCTCTAGCGCTTGCATCGCGCGGATGCGCTCACGCACCTCGGTGCGCTGCTGTGTCAGCGCCGCTTCACGTCCCCGCTGCGCGCGCGCCTCGGCTTCCATGCCGTAAAGCTGGCTCGCCACGTCTTGGCGCACCGGGTTCTGACCACGGCGTGTGATGCTCGGCGGATCGCCGCCGGCGAGGAAAGATTCGAGCTGCGCGATGCGCCGATCAACCTCGCGCACTGGCAGCGCGTCGGGCTGATACGCCGAGAGCAACCGTTCGCGTTGCATTTGCGCTTCGACCAGATCGCGGCGCGCGTCGGATTCTTGATAGAGTTCGATCTGCTCAGGCTCAGCCTGATAGCGCTGACGCAGTGACGCTGCGCGGGCTTCGGCCTCGCGCCTGCGCGCTTGCGCATCCAGCAATTGGGTTTCGATATCACCGGCGCGCGCGGCGAGTGCGGTCAGCTCGCTGTCGAAGTCGCCGATGGTGTTTTCGGTTAGGAAGGCAGCGAGAGTCGTACTTGCCTGCGCCGCGCGGCCGGCGAGATCCGTGCTCTGTTGTGCCAGCGCCTCGAACTCGCCGCCCACGAGCACCGTCCGGCGGTGCTCCAAATACTGTGCGACAAGGGCATTCAGCGCGCGCGCGGAGATCTCCGGATTGCGATGCTCAAAGGCCAAACCAATAGACGGCGTCTGAGGCGCCGTTTCGATCGTCAGGTGCTGTGCGAAGGCACGTTCGGCGGCCGCCAATTTTCGTGCATCAGCACCCGGCGCCGCAGCAATGTCAGGGTACAACGTCGCGAGACCAACGCTCTCGATCGCGCCGCGGATAACGGCGCCCGATCCCATCAGGCGCATTTCTGCGTTGACGACCGCCTGCATGTCCGGCGTCGCGCCGGCGCCGGCGTTGCCGGCCGTCGGTTGATAAACGTATTCCTCGCCCATGCGCACGAGCACTTCGCTCCGTGCCGTGTAAGTCTTCGGCGCGGCTAGCGCGGCGATCAAGCCCAGCGCACAGATCGCGCCGCCCACAGCGATCACCAGCGCCCGTTCGGTCCAGAGCATAGCGGCGACATCGGCCACGCTCAGGCGCGGCGCGTCGGCCCAGCCGAACCACGCCCGCGTGGCATCAGCCTTGGTGCTCGTCTTCATCACCGCTCCTGTTTCGAAGGCGAAGTGTGCCTGCACTTGGTAAACGATCATTCACCAGATGCGGGCATCCTTACGCCGACACATCGTTAACCACGGGCGCGCTAACAAAGGGTTGGAGTTTTGCTGATGCGCGCTGCGTTCGCCGTTTTTGCTTTGCTGACCACCGCTGCATTGGCAGGCGCCGTGCCGATGGCGAGCGCACAAACCGAAGCCGCGCCGGCCGCGATGGCGTACTCGGAGCAGACGCCGGCTTACCGGCTCTTTCCCGGCGATGAGGTCGAAATCACGGTCTTTGCGGCGCCGGAACTTTCTCGAGTCGCAACGATCGGACCTGACGGGCGCCTGGCGCTGCCGCTCATCGGCGCCGTGCGCGCCGCCGATCTCACGGCCGACGAACTCCACGACATTCTCGTTTCTGCGTACGCGGCGCATCTGCGCATGCCGGAGCTGACGGTGACACCGCGCTCTTACGGCTCGCGGCAGGTGTTTGTTGGGGGCGAAGTCGCCCGCCCCGGCATCTATGACATGCCAGCTAACATGGACGCTTTCCAAGCCGTGGCGCTCGCGGGTGGATTCCTGCCGTCCGCGCACCGGAGTGACGTGCTCGTGCTCTCGCGCGCAAGCGGCGAGACGGAAGTCACCGAGGTTGATCTCTCAATGCGAGCCATGCGCCGAGGCTTCCCAGGCGCCCAGCCTTTGCAGCGCTATGACGTTGTCTACGTGCCGCGCTCACGTATCAGCCAGGTGAACGTGTTCATGCAGCAATATGTGCGTGACGCGCTGCCGGTGCAATTCAGCTTCTTCTACGACCTGCGCGGCGGTTCGAACTAAGCTCTCAACGTTGTGATGGCGCTCGCGGGCGCGTGATTAGCGCAGCGCTGCGATGCATGCACACCCTATCCTGACCATACAGGAGGGAGTCATGGGCGCACGGCTAGCAGGCGGCGTGAAGGGCAGGATGCAGCCCCGCGGTCGAACCGAACGTCATTCCGTTCATCGACGTGCTGCTGGTGCTTCTGATCATCTTCATGGTCACCGCGCCTAAACCGACGGTTGCCCTACGGTTGGATATGGATCGCAATCCGTCAGCCGCGGCGATGATCCCGCCGACCTTGGTTCGATTGATCGAAGCGCCGGACGGCTATCGCCTGTTTGTTGACGGCGAAGAGACCACGATCATGGAGGTGAGCGACGTGACGCTTGAACACATGCTTGCAGTCGATCGCGCGCTCACACCCGAAGACGCCTACGCCGACGGGCGCGTGCAAGTGTATTCCGACCTGGACGTAGCCTATCAGAACGTCGTCTCTGTGATCGACACGCTGCAACAGGCAAGCTTTCAAAAGGTCGTCATCGCCCCGCAAGACGCCGACCAAAGTTAGCTTGCTGCTGACTTGGTTAGTGGTGCTTAACCGAGAGCCACTCGCGCGCACGCTTTTGCGCTTCGGCGACCAGATCACGCGACATCATATCGCTCAGTTCACGGCGGCATTCTTTAGCCGCTTCCGAACCGCGCGACGCCGCGAGGTTGAACCACATGTGCGCTTGCACCAGGTCAACGTCTTGGCCGGTCGAATAGATCAAGCCCAGCTTGTAGAGGTTGTCGCTGTCGCCTTGGCGGCGCACGGCTTCGTGCACTTCAGCGATTTCAGAATCTGTAAAGGCCACTTCTGGCTCTCCCTTGTACCACTCGGAAACGCCCGGCTTAAGCCATGTGCGTTTCCCCCACCGACGTGCATTTTTCGCGCCGTCGGGGTGGAGCAATAACGTGCATAACTTGCGATAAGCTTAAGCTGCGGAAAGCGCGTTTAGATTTATGCGCGTTAGCCGCGTTTAGTTGGCGCTCTTGATCGCGGCAGAAACTGAAGCGGCCGTCTGACCGAACAGCGCCTTCGCTGCTTCCTTCTGCTCCGCACTGCCCGGCGCAGGAGGCGGCTTGCGCAGCTCGGCGCCGACTTTTGCGCCCTTTTGTACGGCCGGCCGCCCTGCGATCCGATCGAGCCATGCCTGCACGTTCGGAAAGTTACTCATGTCTTGATTGAACACCTGCGCGATCTTCACCCATGGGTAAGACGCGATATCGGCGATCGAATATTCATCCACGATGAAATCGCGGCCCGTGAGCCGGCGCTCGAGCACGCCAAGCAAACGATTGACCTCGTTATTATAGCGCGCGACCGAATAGGCGATCTTCTCGGGATCATCGACGAGGTTCGGTGCGTAGTTTCTGAAGTGGCTCGCTTGGCCGAACATCGGGCCGACATTGGCGATCTGCCAAGCCACCCACTCGTCAATCTCCACGCGCTTGCGTTCGTCACTTGGATAGAATTTGCCGCTCTTGCGGGCGAGGTATTGGAGGATGGGGCCAGACTCGAAAACCGAGATCGACTTCCCACCAGGCCCATCGGGGTCGACGATCGCCGGCATGCGATTGTTCGGTGAGATCGCCATAAACTCTGGCTTGAACTGATCGCCCTTGCCGATCGCCACCGGCTTCAGCACGTAGGGCAACTCCATCTCTTCCAGCGCAATCGATATCTTCAGGCCATTCGGTGTCGGCCAGAAATAGAGTTCGATCGGATGGGTCATGCGCGGGCTCCTCGCGTGAGCGGGAACATGGGTACGATCATGCCGCCGCGCCAGTGGACGCAGAGACATGTAAAGTCACACGTAGATTTCACGGGCGCGTGAGCGGCCCAGCGATAACGCTGAAAGATGCGCCGATGTATTGCGAGAGGCGGGTTTGACAAACTCTGACACAGTTCAAGCACAGAGTTCCGCGTTCATTCAGTCACCGTTCAGTCAAAGGCCGACAAAGTCTCCAGCACAGAGGGACCTTCTTTTGAACGGGGCCGTTCAAGGGAAGCAGGAAGGAGACCTCGTATGAAACGCTTTATGATGGCTGCACTGGCTGCAGCTACGTTTGCGGCGCCGCTGGCAGTTCCGGCTGAAGCCGCCGCGCAACATCGCGGTCGTGGTGATGACCATGACGGCCGCGACCGGGACCGCGACGGACGCGACCGTGATTGGGATCGTGATGGCCGGCGTGGCGACCGAGACCGGGACTATCGCCGCGACCGCCGCGATGATCGCCGCGACCATCGCCGCTGGGATCGTAGCCGCTACAATGGCTACAACTACAATGGCCGCTGGTACTACGGCCCGCCGCCGGCTCATTATCGCGACGTAGACTACGGCTATCGCGCTTGGCGCCGTGGAGATCGTCTGCCGCGCTACTACCGCGACAGCTATTACGTCGTTCGCGACTATGACCGCTACGGCTATCGCCGTCCGCCGCGTGGCTACCACTATGTCCGCGACGACCGTGGCGAGATCCTGCTGGTCGGCATCGCCACCGGCGTCATCTTGAGCATCATCGCATCGCGCTAACCCTCGGCTAGCTTGATGCATGACTACCCGCCCCGGAGGTCCTCCCCGCCTCCGGGGCGAACTTTATGCGCGTTAAGGATCGCGCAAGAGAATTGAACGACCTTTCACGCTTCCGCTTTGGGGAGCGCCGCTTATGCTGATGTACATCTGGTTCGCTGTGATGATGCAGGCTTTCATGCCCGGCGGCGACCGTATCGCGGCGTTCCAGGCGCACTCCTTCGAAACACATCTGCGCAATGAGATCGGCGCAAACGATTTGGTCGGCGCTGCCGGCCACGTGGCTCGTTACACTCCGCTGACCGCTCGCGCGCGCTAGGCGCGCTTCACATAGACCCAGGCAGTTAGGCCGGACGCGAGTTGCGCCGAGACGCGCTCGTAGTCACTGACCTCATATAGATCGGCGGCGACCAATTCATCGGCGCTGATTTCAAACACCGTGCCCTTGACTTGATCGTCCGTTCTATCTGAGCGCACGACTATGGGATGAAACAGCCGTCCGCTCGTCGCGAGCACGGCAGGATCGGTGATCCGCACCATTTCTTCCTTGAAACCGACGAGTGCGTCCGGTGCACCGTCGAGCAAGCGGCCGAACGTCTTTTGCTGCACGTTGGCTTGGCGCAACGTGCCGTACGAGAAGAGACGCTCGGTGCGTCCGCTCACACGCCGAGCTTCTTCTTCAGAATGTCGTTGACCACCGCCGGGTTCGCCTTGCCGCCGGTGGCTTTCATGGTCTGGCCGACCCACCAGCCGAACGCTTTCGGGTTCTTCTGCACGTCGGCGACTTTGTCGGCGTTGGCGGCCATCAATTCGTCGATGGCCTTCTCGATGGCGCCGGTGTCCGTGACTTGCTTCAAGCCTTCCCGCTCGACGATGGCGCCGGGTGCATCGCCGGTTTCGAGCATCTTTGCGAAGACATCTTTGGCGATTTTGCCGTTGATGGTGCCATCCTTCATCAGGTCAAGCAGCGCACCCAGCGCGTCCGCCTTTACCGGAGACGCCGAAAGTTCGAGCCCCTTCTTGTTCAGCGCGCCGAAGAGTTCTTGCGTCACCCAATTGGCGGCGAGCTTGCCATCGCGGCCTTTGGCGACCGTTTCGAAATAGGCCGCAGCGTCGCTATCACCCGCAAGAACACCCGCATCATATGGCGTGAGCCCATATTTGCTCGCGAACCGCTTCTTCTTCGCGTCCGGCAATTCGGGCAACGAGGCTTTGATCTCATCGATCCACGCTTGATCAAGCACAAGCGGCAGCAAGTCCGGATCGGGGAAGTAGCGATAATCGTGCGCGTCTTCCTTCGAGCGCATAGTGCGCGTTTCGCCCTTGTCCGGATCGAAGAGGCGCGTTTCTTGATCGATCTTGCCGCCGCCTTCGAGAATTTCGATCTGGCGGCGCGCTTCGTACTCGATCGCTTGCTGCATGAAGCGGGTCGAGTTCACGTTCTTGATTTCGCAGCGCGTGCCCCATTCCTTGGTGCCGGCCTTGCGCACGGAAACGTTTACGTCGGCGCGCATGGAGCCTTCTTCCATGTTGCCGTCACAGGTGCCGAGCGCGCGGACGATTGAGCGTAGCTTGTTGAAGTAAGCGGCAGCCTCTTTCGATGAACGCATATCGGGGCGCGAGACGATTTCCATTAGCGCCACGCCTGCCCGGTTCAAATCAACGAACGTTTCGCTCGGACTGAGATCGTGGATCGACTTGCCGGCGTCTTGCTCAAGGTGCAGGCGCTCGATGCGGAT